>JAUNEH010000018.1:12145-26855 GCA_030525665.1 Ruminococcus sp. | reverse complement strand
GAATACGGCTACGGCGTTCTTAAAGAAGACTGGGAGGACGTTTACTACGACTTCAACAACGTAAACCAGACCAACTACCATGGCAAAATCGACTACAACACAGGTGCCGACATCTGGCTTAACTGGTGGGGCAAGGATTGGCTTCGTGCAGGTATTGCAGGCTACGATAACGACGGCGTAGGCGACCTTACAGGCTCTGCCGGCGGTATGCTTCCCGACTTCAAGACAGAAGGCACCAAAGCAACCGAGCTTCCTCCTATTCTCCAGACAAAGTGGGAGCGTGAGGGTACTTTGGAAGAAAAAACTGCTGAGCTTGATGCAACAATGGAAAAATACAATCTCGGCGAAAAAACCATGCGAAACCATCTTGTTGCATGGTACGCTCAGTGGGTTGAGCAGTACGGTATCGACGGCTTCAGATGCGACACCGCAAAGCACGTTGAAAAAGACACATGGAAGGCATTAGACGAAGCTTGCACAAAGGCACTCGAAAACTGGAGAACCGAGAATCCCGACGCAGTTGGTGCAGATTGGGACGAGGAGTTCTGGATGACAGGCGAACATTTTGGTCAGAATCTTATTGACAATGACTACTACGACAACGGCTTTGACTCCATGATTAACTTTGCGTTCTCTCCCTCAGCCTCAGGCACAGGTGACAATGGTATGCTTAAGGCAAGAGACATCAACAAAACCTACGCAACCTACGCTGAAACAATCAACACAAACGACGACTTCAACGCACTTACATATATTTCTTCTCACGACACAGGCCTTTGCAGAAAAGACCTCTTCTATCAGGCAAGTGCACTACTTTTACTCCCCGGCGGAGTTCAGATTTTCTACGGCGACGAAAGTAACCGCGATTACGTTGAGTGTACAATCCACGACCACGAAAACCGCGGCTTTATGAACTGGGATTGGATTGAAGACAACACAGCCGCCAGTGCCGAGTATCTTGAGCATTGGCAGAAGGTCGGCACATTCAGAAACAACCACATTGCAGTAGGTGCAGGCTCTCACAAGGTTCTTACCTCTACTGCCGACAATGAAGGCTCAAAAGACGGCGTTGCTTTTGCAAGAACATACGACAAAAACGATGTTTACGACAAGGTAGTTTGCGTAATCGACGCAGAGCAGAACTGGGACATCACAATTGACGTTGCAGGCGTATTCCCCAATGGCACAGAGCTCAAAAACACCTACACAGGCAAAACCGCAACAGTAGAAAACGGTAAAGTTACTTTCTACAGCGGCGATAATGGTACACTTCTTATCGAGCAGGTCGGCGGTGCAGTTAAGCCTGACACAGGCGACTTTGAGCTTGGCGACGTAAATATGGACTCAAAGCTTAACATCAAGGATGCAACCGCTATCCAGAAATACACAGCTAAGCTTCAGGATTTTGACGACATCCAGACTTTGCTTGCAGACTACAATGCTGACGGTAAAGTAAACGTAAAGGATGCAACCGCTATCCAGAAGAAAATTGCAGGACTTATCTAATAAAAAAAGCTCCCGAATCGGGAGCTTTTTTTAATGAAATATTGCTTTGCAATATGAAGTACACACAGATGTATTAAGTATCTTCGATATGAAGTTTTCGCAAATACGAATATTTCGGTGGCAGCTATCGCCGCAATTGATATTTTTATATATTCGGAGCTTAGCGACCCTTAATATTTACGAAGTAAATACTTCATGTGCTTTGCACACTTCATTTGCCTTTAGACAAAATTCATACACATTTTTGTGTACTTCACCTGACTGTAATCGCCACGGCGATTACAGTTCTTTTATAAGCTCTACCAGCTCGTCAAACTTCATGCTATGGCTTGCTTTGACAAGAACCGTATCGCCAATGGTCAGCATTTCATACATATAAAGCTTTGCCTCCTCAATACTCTGATACCATTCGGCATCTATATGAGGGCGTGCCGCCTTGTACATCTCAAGTGCCAAATCGCCAACGGTAATAATAAGGTCAAGCTTTAGCTCAGCCGCAAGCTCGCCAATTTCGAAATGAAGCTCTTTCTCATTTTCGCCGAGCTCCTTCATATCACCCAAAAGTGCCACGCGCCTGCCGTCAAAACCGCTGAGGGTTTTAAGCGAAGCCTTCATAGACTCGGGATTTGCGTTATAGCAGTCGTCAATAATGGTAAGCTTTTCGGTTTTTATAATGTTGGCTCTGCCGCCGATAGTACGGTAATTTTTAAGTCCCTCAATAATTTCGCCGTCGCTCAGCCCCAACGCTTTTGCCACTGCAACCGCCGCCAAGGCATTTTGCACCATATGATTACCAAGGGAGTGTATGCGTGCATTAAATTTGCTGTCCTTGGTATGTACCGTAAAATCGGTAAAGCTTTCGTTGTCGCTCTTAATATCTGTAGCAAAAACCTCATTATTTTCCGAAAGCCCGTAGTAAACAACCTTGGCGTCCTCGGGAATTTCGGCTTTTCTAAGGTTTTCATCGTCACCGTTAAGTACAATTGCACCGCCCTTTTTAAGGTAATTGAACATTTCTGTTTTCGCCTTTAAAACACCGCCTAAATCCTTAAGATTTTCAAGGTGACATTTGCCGATATTTGTAATAACAGCAATATCAGGCTCTGCCATTTCGGCAAGAATGCCCATTTCGCCGAAATCGGAAATACCCATTTCTATTACGGCGGCAGTATGGGTTTCCTCCAAAGCAAAAAGGGTAATGGGAACACCTAAGGCGTTGTTGAAATTACCCTGTGTTTTATGGGTGTGAAAATGCTCGGAAAGCACCGAAGCGATAATCTCCTTGGTGCTGGTTTTGCCTACACTTCCCGAAATTCCCACAAAGGGAATATCAAACTTTTTGCGGTACGCCTTAGCAATTTTTCTTAACGCCTCGGGAGTATTCTCAACCAAAATATGAGGCGAATTATCAGCAGGCGTACGCTCCGCTATAGAGCATATTGTGCCCAACTCAATGCACTGAGGAATAAAGCTATGTCCGTCTACCCTCTCGCCTACTATCGCGGCAAAAACCGAACCTTTGCCTGCCTTTCGGCTGTCCGTTGTAATAAAGCCTGCCTCTAACGACAGCACCTCATCTTCACCGAAAAACTTGCCGCCTGATGCATCTGCAATCTCTTTAATTGTAAAGCTTTTCATCTTACTCACCTATAATTTTAATCAGTGCGTGCTTATTACGCTTGCCGTCAAGCTCGTAGTAAAAAATCTGCTCCCACGTGCCAAAGTCAAGCTTGCCGTTTGTAATGGCACATACAACCTCGCGGCCCATAACCGTACGCTTTAAATGTGCGTCGGCATTATCCTCGAAGCCGTTGTGGTCGTACTGGCTGTAGGGCTTTTCAGGTGCTAATTTTTCAAGCCATCTTTCATAGTCCCTGTGAAGTCCCGCCTCGTCGTCGTTAATAAAAACCGAAGCGGTTATATTCATAGCATTAACAAGAACCAAACCCTCCTTAACGCCGCTTTCATCAATCGCCGCCTGTACGTCACGGGTAATATTCACCAGACCGCGACGCTTAGGAATATTAAACCAAAGTTCTTTTCTGTAGCTTTTCATAATTACTCCTTAAAACATAAAGCTATCATAGCCCCAGAGGTCGGTCTCTGAAAACTTGATGTACACCTTATCACCCTGAATATTAAGCTCTCGCTGAAAAATTTCACAAATAGCCGCTGTCAGCTTACCTGCGTTTTCCTTTGTAACACGACCGAGAAGCGAAACCTCAACATAAGCCATGTCTGCATCATTATTACCGCCAAGCCACAGACGACAGTTGTCTTCAAAGCCTAACATAAGGTATGCCTCACCCTTACCGATAAGAGTGATTGCCTTACCAAGCTCCGCCTTTAAAACGGCTTCCTTTTCCTTTGAAATCTCTGTTGTTACCTTAGTATTAATAAATGGCATAATAAAACCTCCGTAAAAATTCTTATTACATTGTACCATTATATAAAACCCTTTGCAACAAAAACAAGCAACCCACTTTAAGGCGGCCCCGCCTTTTTGTAAGTAAGAATGTTAATAAACGGCAAAAATAAATGCAAATCAATTATAAACTAACGCCAACAAAAAAAGGCTGTCTCACTTTTCTTTAATGAGACAGCCCTTTAAAACTTGCTAACTGCAGAACTCGTCAAGTGCCTTCTGCATACTTTCTTCACTTGAATATGAAATACCGCGGTTAAGCTTTTTTTGAATATCAGCAGGAAGCGAGCTTACTGCTGTGGTGGTTTCCAGATACGGCTTGTCCGCATTATCCTTATACACCACAATTCTGTCACCTTTGGCCTTTATAATATACTCCTCGCCTGAAATGCTTTCTGAATTCAACGACTTTGCACTGGTGTTTGCTTCGCTTGTAATGGGGATAATAAAACCTGACGCCAAAACACAGCTTAGCACAATAATTGATGTAATGAAGAAAAGTCTTTTCATAATATATCACCGCCGCAGTTATTTTTTCACAAAAAATTCCTATTATTCACTTATCTTACTGTAGGGATATTAAAAAATACGTAAAAGTTAAAAAATCCTTTGTTTTTTAAGGCCATTAGTGGTATACTGTAAACTGTATAGATATTTGCGTATTACATTATTTAAGTTAAAATCAGTATTATGGTTTAACGGAGGCTCAAATATGCGTACAACTGACATAAGTAAATATAAAGAAAAAGAATCCAAAAAGAAAGGCACTAATCAAACGTCCCCTGTAAAAACAGCTCTCAGCTGTGCTTTAAAGGTATTACTTACTGTTTTACTGGTTTGCTTTATAGCTGGTGTGATTGTCTGCTTTAATGTACTTATCTATCTTGTAGGCTTGGCTTCTCAGCCCTCAGGTATTGACCTTGATGCACGAAGCCTTAACCTTTCAAGCTTTGTGTATGTACAAAACCCCGAAACAGAGGAATTTGAAGAATACCAAATTCTTTACGGCTCTGAAGACCGCGTATGGGTAGAATACGACGAAATGCCCACTCACCTTTTTGATGCTATTATTGCTATTGAAGACCGACGTTTTCTTGAGCACAACGGCGTTGACTGGCTGAGAACCGGCAGTGCGGTAATTAACCTTGCCACCAAAGGCGACGACTCCTACGGCGGTTCAACCATTACCCAACAGCTTATCAAAAATCTTACTCAGGACGACGAAGCAAGTATTAACCGTAAGGTCCGCGAAATTGTAAAGGCCTTAAAGGTTGAGCAGGAATACTCTAAGGACGAAATCCTTGAGGCTTACCTCAACGTTGTAAACTTTGGCGGTAGCTGTCAGGGTGTTCAGGCGGCGGCTAACAGATATTTTAATAAGAGTATCACCGACTGCTCTATTGCCGAGTGTGCCGCTATTGTAGGTATCACACAGAACCCTTCAGCATGGGACCCCTTCATTTATCCCGACAACAATAAATATCGTCGTGAGCTTATCATTGACGAAATGTATTCGCAGGAAAAGATTACC
The DNA here is from genome assembly GCA_030525665.1 of Ruminococcus sp. Taxonomy (GTDB): domain Bacteria; phylum Bacillota; class Clostridia; order Oscillospirales; family Acutalibacteraceae; genus Ruminococcoides. The sequence goes on along the minus strand of JAUNEH010000018.1, from coordinate 21,393 downwards.
AAGGCAGAATACGAAGAGGCTATGGAAGAATCCGCAAACATGCAGTTTGCAGACCCTGACGAAGGTAATGTTGATATAAACTCCGGCGACGTTCAGAACTGGTATCAGGACGAGCTTGTGTATGACCTTGCCGCAGATTTGGCAGAGTATTACAATATCACCGAAGATGCCGCCATTGACAAGCTTTACTCCGAAGGTTACCACATCTACTCCGCTATGGACGTTAAGGCTCAGGAAATTATCGAGGAAGAAGCCGTTAACATCGACAAAAGCACCGACCCCGACCTTCAGATTGCAATGTCCCTTATTGGTCTGGACGGCAGAGTTATTGCCACTGTAGGCTCCTCAGAGAAAAAAGATGCAAACCTTCTTCACGACCGTGCCACAATGTCTTTCTTGCAACCCGGTTCTTCTATTAAGCCTGTTGTGGCTTATCCCTACGCTCTCGAGCGTAACCTTATTAACTATTCATCGATTATTTCTGATGACCCACTTGAAAGCTGGATTTACAACGACGGCACACACGGCCCTAACAACTGGTACGAATATAACCACAAAAAGGGTCTTATGACTGTTGAAGCAATAGAGTGGTCCTCAAACTGCTGTGCCGCACAATGCATCGAAATGATTGGAGGCCCGGAGGTTGCTCACGACCATGCAACAACCTTCTTAGGTTTTAAACATCTTAACGAAGACGACCGTTATGCAACCGCCAGCCTTTCCTTAGGCGGTATGAACGGCGGCGTTTCCGTAAGAGAAATGGCAAACGCCTACACCTATGTAGCAAACGGCGGTATGCACTTTGAGCCATATACCTACTACTATGTAACCGACAACCGCGGCAACATCATCCTTGATAACCGCAACAACATCGGAGTTCAGGCTTACTCTAAGGACACAGCAACCATTATGAACCGTATGCTTAACTATAACATCGAAAACTGTGCCCACACTCAGGCATGGCGTGCTTCCGTTTACGGCTGGGAAATCTGCGGTAAAACAGGCACAACCAATGACGATTATGACAGCTGGTTCTGCGGAGTTTCTCCCTATGCTTCTTTAGCTGTATGGACAGGCTTCGACGACCCTGCCCGTATCGGTGACACAGGCGTTGCCGCATCAACCTTCTCCAGCGTTATGAGCAGATACCTTGAGGACAAAGAATATAAAGATTATGACCTCTCAGAAGGTGTTATAGAAGCAGAGTATTGCACAGTTACAGGTAAGCTGGCAACCGATATCTGCAAAACCAAGGAAACAGGCTACTACACCGAGGATAATATGCCCTCAAAATGTAAAACCCACGCAGGCTTTATTGAAGGCGAAACCACAGCCGCAACAGGTCCCGACGGTGAAAACGTGGAAGAAACCACAACAGAGCCTACAATTTCTATCGAAATTCAGATTCAAACCGAATCTTCTGAAACTCAGGCGGCGGGTACCGACGCCACAGAAGCGGCAACATCAACACAGGAAAACTAAAGGTAGGAGTGAAATAAATGATATCAGTAGCTATTATGGGACATGGCGTAGTCGGCTCAGGCGTTGACGAAATCATCCGTACCCATAAGGAAAGACTCTTCTCCGCTATTGGCGAAGAGCTTGATGTAAAACACATCCTCGATTTAAGGGATTTCCCCGACAGTCCCCATGCTGACAGATTCACAAAGGACTTCGAGGATATTATCTCTGACGTTGAGGTAAGAGTTGTTGTAGAGGCAATGGGTGGTCTTAACCCAGCTTACGACTTCACCAAAAGATGCCTTAAAGCAGGCAAAAGCGTAGTTACCTCTAACAAAGAGCTTGTTGCTCAGCATGGTGCAGAGCTTCTGCAGATTGCTAAGGACAACAACGCAAACTACCTCTTCGAGGCAAGTGTAGGCGGCGGTATTCCTATTATCCGCCCTTTAAGCAAGTGCCTTGCCGCCAATGAAGTTGACGAAATTGCAGGTATCTTAAACGGTACAACCAACTTTATTCTTACAAAAATGATTACCGAGGGTATGGGCTTTGATGAAGCATTAAAGCTTGCTCAGGAATTAGGCTATGCCGAAAAAGACCCCACCGCCGACGTCGAAGGCCATGACGCATGCAGAAAAATCTGTATCTTAGCATCTCTTGCTTACGGCAAGCACGTATATCCCGACAACGTACATACAGAGGGTATCTCCAAGATTACTCTTGAGGATGTTAAATATGCCGAAAACTGGGGCGGCGTTATAAAACTTATCGGCCGCTGTAAGGTAGAAGAAGACGGCAGAATGGATATCGGCGTTGCTCCTATGTTCGTTCCCAGTAAGAGTCAGCTTGCAAACATAAATGACGTTTTCAACGGCATTATGGTACGCGGCGATTGCACTGGTGACGTAGTATTCTACGGCAAGGGTGCAGGTAAATTACCCACAGCTTCCGCAGTTGTGGCTGACGTTATCGACTGTGCCCTGCACTTAAAACGCAGAAAGCTTATCTTCTGGGCAGATTCAAAAGAGCAGAACCTCCTCCCAAAAGAAGAAAGCAAATCCGCACTTTACATCCGCTTAAATACAGCGGACAAGGAGAATGCATACAATAAATTAACCGAAGCTTTAGGCGAGCTTACCGTTCTCACACGCGACAAGGCCCCCGAAAACGAGGCAGCCTTTGCCACAAAGTCTGAGGTTAAGTACGGCGAGGCTGTTAATGCTATTAATTCTATCGAAGGCATCGAAGTTCTCTCCGTTCTCAGAATCGGAAACTTATAATACTGAAAGGGTTATTAAGATATGAGTTTAATTGTTCAGAAGTTTGGCGGCTCTTCCGTTGCCGACAAAGACAGAGTAATGAATGTTGCCTCTATTGTGGCTGATACCTACAAAAAAGGTAACGACGTAGTGGTTGTTGTTTCTGCACAGGGCGACACCACCGACGACCTTATTGCAAAGTATAAGGAAATCGACGAGAATGCAAGCGACCGTGAGAAGGATATGCTTTTAGCCGCAGGCGAGCAGATTTCAATTTCTCTCCTTGCAATGGCACTTCACAAATTAGGCTGCCCCGCTGTTTCGCTTTTAGGCTGGCAGGCAGGCTTTGCTACCTCCTCGGCACATACACGTGCAAGAATCAAAAAGGTAGACACAACCCGTCTTAAGGCAGAAATCGCCAAAAAGCAGATTGTTGTTGTTGCAGGCTTCCAGGGTCTTAACAAGTATGATGATATCACTACTTTAGGCAGAGGCGGCTCTGACACAAGTGCAGTTGCTATTGCCGCCGCAATGCACGCAGACCTTTGTCAGATTTACACCGACGTTGAGGGTGTTTATACAGCAGACCCCAGAAAAATACCCGAAGCAATAAAGCTTCCTGAAATCTCTTACGACGAAATGCTCGAGCTTGCATCCTTAGGTGCACAGGTTCTTAACAACCGCAGCGTTGAGCTTGCAAAGAAATTCGGAATCGAGCTTGAGGTACTTTCAAGCTTAACACATAAACCCGGTACAATAGTAAAGGAGAAACCTAAAATGGAAAAAATTCTTATCAGCGGTGTAGCTAAGGACACCGATATAGCACGTATTTCTGTAACAAACATCCCCAACGAGCCCGGCTTTGCTTTCAAGATGTTCTCTCTTCTTTCTGCCAAGAACATCAATGTTGACATCATCCTTCAGTCAATCGGCAGAAACAACACAAAGGACATCACATTTACAGTTGCTAAGGACAACGGAGCTAAAGCTGTAGAAATCCTCGAGAAAAACTACATCAACAAGTACGATGGTGCCCAGATTCTTCTTGACGACTCTGTTGCCAAGGTTTCAATCGTTGGCTCCGGTATGGAAAGCCACCCCGGCGTTGCTTCCGATATGTTCGAAGCTCTCGCTGATGCACAGATTAACATCTCTATGATTTCCACCTCCGAAATCAAGATTTCCGTTCTTATTGACGCTGACTACGCCGACAAGGCAGTCCGCGTTCTCCACGACAAGTTCTTCTCTGAGGTTTAATTTTAATCTAAAATAATATCAACAAAAAAGCCGTTTGAACGAGTGTTCAAACGGCTTTCACTGTATTTTGTCGGTATATGTCAGAATAGATATCAGAAACCGCTGAGTACAAATGCTACGAGTTCTGTTGCGGACTCATCTGCTCGATCCTCGGTCATAACTGTGAGGATACTGCCATCTGAAAGCAGTGTGCCGCCGCAGAACCAAGGATAGTTTGTTGAGAACAACTCGTCATCGTCAGCGTAGCCTGCAAATGCGCCTGTGTTATCCCAGAAAATGACTTCTCTCATATTTCCGTCCAAGCCAATGAAGCCTTGTGGAATCTTTGCAACAAATGTAACACTGCCCAGACTTTCACCTTCTTCGTCCGCAAGTGTTTTCTGGAGTATGCCGTTCTGGTTATAAATAAACACCTTGTGTCCGCTGTCATCTACAGCGTTTCCTGTAACATAGATATTATCCTTATCAATAATAACTGTGGAAATTGTATCCACCTCAGCAAAAGTAATTGCCTCGGTTGTAACCGTGTCGCCAGAGATGGTTATTTTATCGCATTCAGGACTTGAGAACCAACTGATACCCCATTTACCTGAGGGATGCATTGTTACATTGTCAGTACCGGCATAAGCTGCAGTTTGCACGCCATCCTTGAGACACACAAGATCCTCGCCTAAGCCTGATAACCACACACTGCCGTCATCAGTTTCATCTATATAGCTGTAATTACCATCAATGTCGATGTCTTTCTCAAACTTCAGAGTATCGCCGTCAAAAGCATACTGCTTAACAGCATCATCGCCTACTATATAAGCGGTGTTTCCTGTTACTGCTACTGCATGGTCAAAGGTCTCGTTGGTAATAACGCACTCGCCAAAAGGAATCCACTTGCTATTAACCGAGAATACGCCTACTCCAAAAGCTTTGTCCTCTGCAGAAAACTTCTCACCCTCCCAATACCAGGGAGCGTCAGTGTTGCCTGTATTTGTAAGAGTGAACTCAAGACCTGCAAGAAGAGTTTCCACATTAGCGTCATCGTAGTCACCGATTATCTCTACAAACACAGTAGTACCTGCACCCTCGTCACGGCCAAAGTATCTTACACAAGGCTCACCCCAGTATTCGCCTTCATGCTTCACACAATCCACGCCGCCAATTTTTGTATGTTCATAAGCATTGTTTACTGCGTACTCATACTGGTCAAAGTCATAGTATGTAAGATTATCACGGAATCCCTCCGCATCTTCAACAGACGCTCTTATCTCTGCGTTTATCACATAGCCGTCATCGCCGTCAGGAATTGTCAGGATGATTTTTGAGTAATCTTCCTCGTCAGAGAAATCATCCTCGCTGTACTCCCATACTGCTGAGTCATATGTAAGTGTCCAAAGGTTTGCCTCAATTGCCTCTCCGTTGCTTGAAGCTGCAGGCTTTGTGGGGTCTTCTCCTGTGTTTCCCGAGTCACAAGCCGCGATAGACAGCACCATAAGAACTGCCATCAGAATTGCTAAAAACTTTTTCATAAGTATCACCTTTCCCGATATATAAAATTCATTATCTGACCGACTGCAGAGCTGCATCAGCCTTTTTGATCCACTCGGTTCTGTCACCGTAAATTGCCGCATCCATAGCACCAACCGCATCAGCAGCTTTTGTCTCCATATCGGCATCCTTGTCTTTTATTGCCTTTACTGCCTGAGCCATTGCCTTTGCCGCATTAATCTGACTCTTGAAGGTGTTGCCTACATTTCTGAGGGTCTTCTGAATACCAAACAGAGTATTGAAGTATTTTTCGATGCTTACAAAATCACTTTCGCTTGAAACAGGAAGACGAAAATCAGACAGTCCGAACACTCCTGTAAATCCTAAACGGCAGAAGTGCTTAGTAACATCCTTGCCCTCTGAATCTTTTGTGATCTCTTTCTCGTACTCATAGTAGTACAGGTCTGCCAAACGGTAGACGCAGGCTCTTGTTGTCTTGCCGAAAACAAAGAACTTGTAGTCGTTCTGAATAAGAGCAACAAGGCCTGTTGAGGGAGAAACAACAAGCTGACCATTCTGGCCGAGGTACTTAAGCTTCTCGCTCTTCTCATTTGTCTTTTTAAGAGGAACAAAAATCTGCTCCCAAGCCTTTGTACCAAACTCCACCTGTTCAATATGAGCCTTAACCTGATCAAGAGTTGCGTGCATAAGCTCCAGTGCTTTGAGGCACTTCTTTGCACAAACTTTACGGCAGATGTAATTACCGTCTGCCAGCTTCTGCTGTGCAATGAGTCCTATCTCTGCACCGCACAGCGCACAATTTTGTTTTGCCATAAATTATACCTCCATAAGATAAATAATGCGCGATATTTTTATTAGACAGGCTTACCTATATGAAAGCCTGTTTCGATTTTTGCGGCATATTTCTGAATTGCAGTTGCATCTTTTACATTAACCTTTGTATCGCCATTAACATCTGCACGCAGATTTTCTACATCAGTAAGTACGGTAATCTTTGCTGCAGATTTCTGAATAAGGGTGGCATCCTTAATATTAACCTTATCGTCACCGTTTACATCACCTAAAACACCCCTATCTTCTACGGGGTCTGTGGGCTTGGGTTCATCATTTGTAGAAGGCTTTGTAGGCTTTTCTTCATCCTCTGAAGCAGAAGTTTTTGGTTCTGTAGCCTCGGTAGATGTGCTTACATCAGGCTCTGCTGTTGTTCCTGCAGGATCAGTGGGGATTGTGGGATTTGTAGAATTATCAGGTTCGGTAGGACTAGTTGGGCTTGGAGGCTCTATGGGATTGCTTGGCTCTGTAACGGGAACTTCCGCACAGGGAGCAAATACAAACCCAAGTTCTAAGGAATCATCCTCATGTGAGCCGTAAACTATGGCTTTTTCGCCATTGATAAAGCCTTCTGCCTCATTATATCCGTCATACCATAAGAATTTGTGTCCTGCAAGAGTTTTAAGAGAAACTACGACTCTGTAAGTGTGACCCTCTACAAAAGCGCTGTCAGCAGTAAGCTCTGTACCTGCATTATCTGTGTCATCGTACCATTTTACCTCTGTTATCTCCATGCCGTCTGTATAAGCAAAAGCAGAGAAAGAAGGCTTTTTGCCTGCCACAGGAGGAGTAACCTGAGTCACCTTTGCGGTGTCAATAACCACAGGCTGAGGCATAGTAAATTCACAGGTGATTTCTGCCGAAATCTCTGAACCCAAAGGAACAACCTCGGCTTGCTCGCCATTTACCACAGCTGAAACATCTACATAACCATCTTCATCGGTACGGAACTTATAATTCTCATTCGCTCTTATCCATATCTGTAGCTCATATTTATGCCCCGCCTCAAATGTATCTGTTTCATTAACATTTACCTCGGTAGAATTTGTAATATCTGTCCAGAAAACGCCGTTTATGTAGAAAGAGTTGCCCACAGGTGTTGCGGTGAAATCGGGGTTGTCACCGATAGCGGGAGCCTTTATATCTGTAATTTCGACAGAATTAACTTCTTCTCTGATGTCGCCAAACACAACACAGGAAACACGGATATGATATTTGTCATTCTTGCCGCCAGTGCTTGCAACACCTTCTTTGCCGTTTATTGTTACATTGACATCAGTCATATCGTTATTTGTTGAGAAATAATAATCACCAAGGGTAGTCAAATAAATGTTAGCCTCGTAGATACCGTCCTCCTTGAAAGTATGAGATGGGTCGAGGAAGGTCTGATTTACACAATCATACCAAGCAACACTCTCGATACAAAAAGGAGATTCAGTTTCGTCTTTTGCTACACCGGGAGTGAGAATTTCTGCATCAAATTTTGGATACCCGCCTGCCACAGGCTCTTCTACATTAACCTCAACTTTAGTAATCTCGTAATTATAATCACAAGGCTCAAAGGTGTATTCTATAAAAGCCTGATATTTGCCTGTCAGGTCATCGAGGACATCTGCTTCTTCACCGTTGACCGTAGCACTTATGAAGGGAGTGTTGTAGTTATCAACACGGAACTCGTAGCCATCAACGGGCACAAGTAAGATGCAAAAGGTATAAGTATGGCCTATCTTAAAAGTTTCGGAAGGAGAAATTGCTCTTTGTTCTGTTTCATCATACCACCACTTGCCGTTATATACATCAGGATCGTCTTTCAACTGGTCGTCGTATGTGTAAGAGGTGCTGCCAAGCCTGCTTCCGTAGTCAGGTCGATAACCTGCATAGGGAGTGTGAACACCTGTTATTTCAACATTCTTTATTATACTTGCATCGGGAGAATTTGCCGCATACACCGCCATAGGTACAACTGACACTAATATAAACAGTATCAAAACCACGCTTATATATTTAAAGGATAATTTGTTTCTCATTTGTGTACCTCCTGAAATTTATTACTGTATAGGCTTACCTATGGGCAAGCCTGTTTCGATTTTTGCGGCATATTTCTGAATTGCAGTTGCATCTTTGACATTAATCTTCATATCTGCATTTACATCTGCTCTCAGTTTTTCATCAACTGTCAGTTCAATAATCTTAGCCGCTGCTTTTTGAATAAGCGTCGCATCCTTGACATTAACCTTATCGTCACCGTTTACATCACCTAAAACACCCTTATCTTCTACAGGGTCTGTGGGCTTGGGTTCATCATTTGTAGAAGGCTTTGTAGGCTTTTCTTCATCCTCTGAAGCAGAAGTTTTTGGTTCTGTAGCCTCGGCAGATGTGCTTGTATCAGGCTTTGTTGTATCATTTGCAAAAGTTTCCGTGGGAAGGGTTTCGCCGTCTGTTACAAGTGTTGAAGACTCTGTAGGATTTGTAGAATCAGCAGGCTTTGTTAACTCAGTAGGCTCGGTAGAATCGTTTGTACCTGTAGGCTCTGTAGATTCGGTTGCATCTGTGGTTACAGGCTCTGCAGGAACGATATAGGTTAACGTAAGCTCTGCTGAAATCGCCGAACCGGGCAATATTACCTCTGCCTTATTCCCGTCTACTGCCGCCGAAATGTCAATACAGTCATCTGAGTCAAGCTTAAACTGATAATACTCATTTGCTCTTATCCAAACCTCAAGCTCATACGCGTGACCCTCTTCAAATATATCGGTTTCGTTGAGTGTAGCTTTGTTTTTGGGATCTGTAACGTCCGTCCAGTAAACCTTGTTTATGTAGAAAGACTCGTCTGCAGGAATAAGGTCAAAATCAGGAGTATCGCCTGCGGCAGGAGTATTAAGACCTTTAATCTCAACCGAAGAAACCGTTTCGGTTTCTTTAAGTGAAGAGTAAACAATG
>JAUNEH010000018.1:7373-12135 GCA_030525665.1 Ruminococcus sp. | reverse complement strand
AATCATATCCTCATAGGTTGTAAGGTCAGAGTTTGTTACAACACATCGGATGATATAGCTTGTTGCATCCTCGGGTCGTTCATCAAATTGCCACTGGCTTACGTTATCATAATCTCCAAGGTAAGTCCACTTTGTATCCGCACCATTATAAGAGGACTCGTCGCACATATACCAGTTGATATAAATATGGTCTGTTGTACGGTTTACAAGTTTGATTTCAGGAGAGTTTTTTTCTGTTTCTGACACCATAATTGTGTCAATTCTCTCCAGTATATCATCAAACTTCTCTTTATTAAGCTCGTATACAGACTCGCCGTAGCTGTTCACCATTTCTTTATCGCACTTGCCTATAAGCCGATAATAATAATCGATACCCTCTGACATAATCATAGGCGGTGCTGTTACCTTGTAATATCCGCCCTTGTAATCATCTATGGTCTGGGTAAAATACTCTTTGGAAACACCGCTTAAAAACATCTGGTCTCTCATATTAATACATCTATAGAGTACAGTACCCTCGGCTACTATAACTCTGCCCCAACCGTTGTTGCAGTAAGCAAAGCTTGCATCATCCCCGTCTTTACCGCCGTTGGTTATATAGAAGTTACCGCCCAGTACATATACGCTTGGAAAAAGGCAACCGTGATTAAGGTAATTATCAAAGGGAGTTACTTCTATATTCATATATTTTCCGTAGAACTCACCGCCAAGGATAACAACCTGTGGCACGTCGTACAAATAAGCGTTGTGTCCTACGGAAATTGTGTTGCCGCCCCAAGCATAACTTGAATCAAACGTACCGTCGTAAATATTGGTGTATCCGCTTGTGGCACGAACTATACAGCAATCTCCTTGTTCGTAAGGCGATAATATCTCATAGTAGCCATTCAATATTTCAAGCATGCCGCCGTCATTATAAAATACTGCTTTATAATAATCAGAATAACCCTCAGAGAAACAACAACCGCCTGTTTTATTGGCAGAAGTATCTTTAATAGTCATTCTGCCGTCTGATTTAATGCGAAACAAAGCACAATCATTGCCCTGAGTACTTCTTTTGATGTTATATCCGTTAAGGTCAAGATTAAAGACAGCTCCTGCAGGTATCACAATCTCTTGGTCGTTCAAATTATCTTGCTGATCAATATTGTCATTCAGGATATAACGACAGTCCGCCTGTGCCTTAAAGGCGTGATTTTTGAGCTGTTCGTAGGTTTCGATGTAATAAACAGACGACTCACCTGGCGATACAAGCTCGGCTTCCTTTGCAGATACCATAAACGGCACCGAACTTATGGAAAGCAGAAAGCAAAGAAAAATACAGAGTATGCTTATTTTTTTCATATAAAAGCCTCCTGTCAGACGATTTTTGTAACACACAAATCTTTATCTACGTTAAGTGTGAAGGTGTACTCTTCATCCTCGCAGGTGGGATATTCGAAAACAGCCGTAACTTCTACTATGCCCTCTTTAAGTCCTACAAAGTAAATATCTGCTCCTCGATCTCTCATTCCGCATTCATTTTCGGGGGTTGGCTTTACGTAGCTATAATACTCAACCACTCCCTCTGGGTTGAAATTTAAACGAAATCCACCGCCGGCTATTACACCTTGTCGGGAATAACAGTAAGCTTTTTCCGTATCGAAGGGGTACTCGGGCTTTTTATTACAGCCGAAAAGACTTGCAAATATCGAAAGCATACCTATCACCGCCAATATTTTTATGCCCAAGGGTCTTGGGACTTTGGTGTGCGTATGCCTACCATTACGAACTGTTCCCATAAAAACCATCTTCCGTCACCTTTCATACGAAGAGTAAATTGACGGGGGCTGTCTGCACCGCCGCTTTTAAGCCACAACGTCATATAGCCCTCGTTAGTAGCCGAGTAAGGGTTGCTTTCAACCTCTAATGTATATGGCTCGGTGGGTGTATAATTGTTTTCAGGGGTTGCACCCTTAAAATATGAGAACGGAATATACCACCCGCCGTCGCGGAATCTGTCGTCAAGAAAAGATATTTCCATATTGCTTAAAGGTTTGGGACCTTTGAGAAAATTAAGCATATCAATTCCCGTTTGTTTATCCGCACCATATGCACATAATGCAAGAAGCGAAAGTGCAGCTGTCTTGAAAGGAGAATCAAGCGACGCCTCGGGCAACGCTTGAAGCTCAGCCACACTCTCAGGAAGCTTTGCAAAAGTAAAAGTTTCTTTCTTAGAACCAACAGAACTTGCTGCTGAATTTACCGCACCGCTTACTGCTGTATTTGCGGCACCTTTAAGTTTATCAAAAATTCCCATAAAAATTACTCCTTAACGTAAACTGATTCATTTATATATTCCTTTGCCAAGTCAAAAAAGAAGTCGTAAAGAACTTCAACGTGTTCTTCCTTAGTGTCGGCAGATTTGTCGGTTCCATCACTTAAAAATACCGTTATTTTGTTATCGGTTTTATCTGCCGCTTCAAAAAGCGAGGCTTTGCTTTTATATGAATTGACATAATCTGTAACAGCGTGTTTTTTGTCGAGACTTCTCAGCTTATCCATATATACTTTATCCACCTCGCAGCTTTCAAGGATAATACCGTAAGGCTCCTCGTCAAAACGTACCTCTGCATCAAAAAGCACCGTTTCGCCCTCTTCCCTCAGATAAAAGCTGTAACAGAACCCAAAGTTCATATGATTCTGGTAAAGACTTAAACCTGTAAGCTGTTCTTCTCTTTCAGGTGCCGGGCTACCCATACAGCCTGCAAAAATCACGCCTGCGACAATTAATCCCGTGAAAGCAATCACGATATATACCATACGCCTCATCACACCCTCCTTTTTAACATCTTTGTACTCATTACTGCATATCTTTAAAATCCACAGGGTCTCCGCACTGGGGGCAGAATTTCGGTATCTGCTGGCCCTGAGGTAAAGTCCAGCCGCATTTATCACAACGGAAAGTATGCTCCATTGGCTTTGCCACACCACAGCCGCAACAGAATTTACCATTATTTTCGGTTCCGCAGGTAGTACAAATCCACGAAGAAGGTGGTGACTGCGTAAACTGATTAAACGCAGGGGCGGTTTGACTACAGGCCGAGTTATTTACGCTGTTACCCAAAAACAGATTTTGAAGCTCATACATCTGACGCTCGTACTCGCGGTACAAATCTGTCATACGGCTTTCGGGACGGTTTCCGCCGCTGAGTTCAAGCTCAATCTGAGAAAACCAAGGAGAATTCACCTGAATAACTACGTTAAATTCATAATCCACTTCATATCTTGGAGGATTATAGCTTACGCTGTTACCGCTTTGGTCTTCTCTGAAAATCTCGTCTTTATTCTCGACAACGTCTGTATCAACGGCTATAACCTGAGAAAAATCAATAATGTCAGGGTTTGCACCTCGCCAGTTTGTACTGCTTGTAACAATAAATTTTCGTGCCGCTGTATCAACATAGACTTTCTCATTATTGCCGAAAATCACAGTAGGGTTAAAATGAATAAGACGTTTTTCGTTTTCTTCTCTGTATGCAAGCTGCTGTTTTATCTCTTCCACAGTCGAACTCCGACGCTCGCTGAAAAACGGACTGAGCTTTCTTGCACAATCTTTGCAAAGGTTACCATCCTCCAGCTTTCTGTTACCTAACAGACCGATTTTCTCACCGCATACGTCGCAGTATTTTTTGTCAAATAATCCCATAATTTACCTCCTGAAAAATTTCTTATTAAAAATTCGGCTTGTTGACTGAAAAGCCGAAATAGATTATAATAATAATAAAATAAATCAGGGCGGTCTGTGCTGATTGTTGGCGCAAAGCACAGGCTTCACACAAAGTGTGAATAGGGTACCCTTGGGACTTTTAGAGGCAAGGTCTATACCCTCCTTCGAACTCTTGCAATTCAATTATAGGTTTTTCAATCTCCGTTGTCCCCACCCCAAAACCATAATTTAGTGTAGGAAAATACAGATTTTTTCTAAAAGTGTGGGAAAAAGTGTGGGATAAGTATTTTTTATTTTAAAAACCATTGAAGGAGCTCGTTTATGAAGAAAAGAATCATAGGCATAGTCGGCTTACTGATTATACTTTTTACATTTTCAAGCTGTAGCCAAATCGGCGACAAAACCGCAAGCCTTACGGTGGTATATATAATCACCTCTGTACTGGCATTGATGCTTTTAGCTGGCTACTGCTTTATGATAAGAAAAAAAGACCCTTGGTTTCTTTTGCTGTTCTCAGCGGTATTTGTGGTTAATGTCGGGTACCTTACCCTTGCGATTTCTGCCACCTTAGAAGAAGCCTTGCTCGCTAACAGGATTTCTTATCTGGGCTCGGTGTTTCTGCCCCTGTCGATGTTTATGATAATAATAAACACCTGCAAAATCCGATACAAAAAACGGCTTCCTGCGTTGCTTCTTACAATAAGCACGTTTGTCTTTTTGGTTGCCGCAAGCCCGGGGTATCTGGACATCTACTATAAATCTGTTACTCTTCAAACCATAAATGGTGTTACGGTGCTTGATAAAGTTTACGGCCCTTGGCACAAGCTGTACCTTTACTATCTGCTTGTGTATTTTTCGGCAATGATTGCAACTATCATTTTTGCAAGCGTAAAGAAGAAAATCGAATCCAGCATACACGCAGTTATTCTTGCCATAGCCGTTTTTGTAAACATAGGGGTGTGGCTGTTAGAGCAGATTGTAAAAATCGACTTTGAATTTCTCTCGGTTTCATACATAGTAAGCGAGCTTTTTCTGTTGGGGCTTTATCTGCTT
>JAUNEH010000018.1:0-7363 GCA_030525665.1 Ruminococcus sp. | reverse complement strand
CTGCTTTTACAGCAAAACGGAGTACTTTCTTCCCTGACAATAAAACCAGAGCCGAAGAACACAAGCGAAGCTTTCGAAACATCAGAAGCATACGCTGCCCCCGAAAGCACTAAAAACGCCGATAGTACTGAAACAAAGCTAAGCATACAAAGCAATACTGACGAAGAGGAATTCCATGTAAAATGCGAATACTTCTCCTCAAGACTTTGTACCCTTACCCCCACTGAACGGGAAATTTACACGTTATATCTTAAAGGCAAAAGCACAAAAGAAATTATGGCAGAGCTTAATATAAAAGAAAACACCCTTAAATATCACAACAAAAACATATACTCAAAATTAGGCGTATCTTCCCGAAAAGAGCTTATAAAAATCGCCGTAGCAATAAATACTCCCGCTTAAGATTAATCGAAAGGAATTAAAACCACCCGTTTTACGGGTGGTTTTGGTTTTTCTATTGGTTTTTGCCCCCAGCCGCATCTATCTATTTAAATAAAAAACCTCAGCAGTTGTCAAAATCTGCTGAGGTTAATAAATGTATATCTGTCAATTAAAAACGAGGAGGCTCACCGCCGGGTAGATGCATACCGCCACCGCCCGAAAATCCGTCGCCGCCTTCGGCTACTTGTGTATCACCGGCAAAAAGAGCATAGGTATCTTGGCTATTTAAATCGGGACTGCTGTAAAGAATTAGCGAGCAATCATTTTCAGGTGAAAACTCGGCAACCGACTCGCCCGAAGAATTCTTGACGATAAGGGTTTCACCGCCTTGGTTTTGCCAAAGGTTAAAGGTAACGTAAGGCTGAGACCCGTCTTCGATTCTGTCCATCATGCTTCCGCAGGCTATAACCTTACCTCCGTTTATATGAATACCCATATCAGAGTCAACACCTGCATCTGCACTGAAAGAGCAAGCCTCAGCAATAACCTCGCCGCCGTTAATAACCAACCAACCGTTAGAGTCTATACCGTCGCCTTCACCTGTTTCACCTGTAACTCGAATATTTAAAGTGCCGCCGTTTACAGTAGTAACGGAAACGTAGTCTTCGTTCGTGTTTATGCCGTCGTTACCCGAGTAAATGTTAATATTACCGCCATTTATTGTAAGATGCATTTCGCTGCCAAGGCCTTCATTTTGGGCGTTAATTGTAAGCACTCCTGTGCCTGTAGTACCGCCGTTTATATTCATTGATGTTTTAGAATAAAACGCACCGTCGTATTTATGAAGCTTGCTTGCATCCTCAACCTCGGTGCCGTCAGCACTTAGCACAACGCTTTCGGGCTTGTAAATCTTAGCAACATAAGAGCCGTTAACCACATTATCCGTGCCGTCTGCAACAATTACGTTTGCACCTGCCGAAGTTGTATCGACGTCTTTTGTGGCGGTATCTGCATCATTATTTGAACACTCGTACACGTTGTAAAAAATAACCGCAGGGGCTACCTCGCAGGTTATGTCAACTCCGTTTAATACAAGGGTTACAACTGCTTGGGGGTCTTCTTTTGCATCACTGCCCAAATCAACGGCAATCTGACCTTTGGAAAGCTTACCGCTGAGGCTGTATTCGCCTGCCTTTGTTATATGCACAACCGTGTGTGCCTGAGCATCATCAGCGCTATGTACATCCTCTGACGTGCCCTCGCCGTAAGTAAAATCCTTGCCCTCTTCATAGTAAACAATATCATTTGCTATATAAACCGCATTGGCTGTATCTTTTTCGGCAGGCTTGCCGTCTACGAGGATTTCTGTGTCGCTTAATGCGATATCTGTAACACCATCGTCTGGTATAGCCGCTTCTGTTGTCTGAACCTGCGTTGCGGTTGTGTTATCCTCAGTCTCGCTTGGCACCGACGTACATGCTGTAAACACAAGCATAATACAAAAAAGTATTGCCAACACACTTGATTTTTTCATACTATCACCCTTTCTGACTTATTATACCACCAACTACTTTAAATGTAATTAAATTCACGTGATTTAAACCAACCTAAAAGTTCGTTCCAATCCCATATATAAAGAACTCCCGACATTGAATCGGGAGTCCTGATTTGTTTATTGATTTAAATAATAGGTTTTCCTATGGGTAAACCTGTTTCGATTTTGGCAGCATATTTTTGGATTGCAGTCGCATCCTTAACATTTACTTTGCCATCGGTGTTTACATCTGCACGCAAAGACTCGCCTTCGTCAAATTTCTGAAGCTTAGCGGCAAACTTCTGGATAAGGGTTGCATCCTTAATATTAACCTTGCCGTCATTATTAACATCGCCAAGGTCCCCCTTATCAACTATGGGTTCGGAATTTTCTGTAGTGGGTGAGGTAACAGTTGTAACAACTCCTTCACCTGTTGTTTGAGCAGTATCTGTTTCAGCAGTTGTTTCTGTTGGCTCAGAAGCTTCTGTAGTAACAGCTACGCCGGTTGTCTCAGCAGGTATTGTTGCCTCGGTAGTCGGAACAACCGTTACAGGTGTGTTGGTGGTCTCTGTCGGGTCAGTTGCATTAGTGGAAGCTTCAGTAGGAATTGTTGTAGCCTCAGGCTCTGTTGTTGTCTCTGTATTTTTCGAAGGCACTTCTGTAGGCTCAGTAGAAACCATTGTATTCTCTGTTGTTTCTGTAGGTTCGGTAGAAACCGTTGTATTCGCTGTTGTTTCTGTAGGTTCAGTAAATACAGTGGTTTCTTCAGGCTCAGAGGTTGAGTCGGAAGCTATTACAGTAGTAGCTTCTGTAGAAGTCGAAGCAGTAGTATCGTCCTCGTAATGAGCAATAATATCTGTAACTTTAAATCCGTAATAGGATACGCTTGTATCGGATATCAACCTGATTTTAACAGTATTGCCTTCTACTGTTATTGTCTCTCCTGCAAGCTCGGTTCCTGAATATTCTCCAACCGCTTCGTCATTTGCATCATAAATAACGATAAAGTCGTAATTTGATTCTGTTTCAGTATCCTCAGAAAATGTTATGCTGATTTTCTTTGCGTTCTCTCTGAAAATAGTCCAGGTTATATCGCAATCTTCGGCATAGTTGTGCTCAGACTCTATAACCTCCTGTGACTCGCATCTACTACAAACGCCATTGACATAATCGTGACCTAACTTTTCTGCAGTAACTGTCTTAGTATATCCGCAGGGGCAAGTATATACACACTCTCCGTCCTCATCACAGTCAGGCTCTGACACAATAGAATCCAGCTCATAGTGAGGAGTTGTGGTTTCATAATGTATATTAGCACGGGTTAAATAATAGCTGTAGTCATCCAGATCAAGTTCTGACCACTGCTCCTGTGTACCGGCATAGTACACATCTTTTAATGATTCGGCATACAAGAAGGCAAATCTGTCAATAGCCTCTACAACGCCTAAAAATGTAACACTCTCCAAATTTTCGCAGGAGGCAAATGTATATTCGTCTATAATTGATATTCCTTCGGGGATTGTAACGCTTTTTAAGCTAAAACAGTCCATAAAAACTTCACTGCTAAGGGTAACAAGGTCTTTAGGCAAAGTTATGCTTTCAAGGGACTGGCACATTGAGAAAGCACCAACACCAATATCTGACACATTATCAGGCAAGATAACTTCTGTTAAACCTTCACAACCATAGAAAGCATAGTCACCGATTACTTTTAAACCTTCGGGTAAAACGATATCTTCAAGGTTACAGCTTCCGTCAAATGCACCACCAGCTATAGTAACCGTATTTTCGGAAATCTCGTAACAAGTATTTGTGCTACCTGCAGGGTAATTATAAATCACCGTAAAATCCTTGCTGTAAAGGGCGCCGTTTAATTCTGCGTAGTTTTCGTTATTATTATCTACTGTATATTCTGTTATATCATAGCATCCCGCAAAAGCATTTGGGGCAATAGTCTTTACAGATGCAGGAATATGCATCTTCTCTATTCGATAACAACCGCCAAAAGCCTCTTGACCAATTTCTTCAAGACCGTCGGGTAAGATTATATTGTGAATATTATCGCACTTTTCAAAAGAAAAGTTTTCTAATCTTTTAACTGTGTCAGGTATGGTATACTCGGTATCCGTTTTATTGGAAGGATATACTAAAAGTACAGATAAATCCTCTGTAAATAACACACCATCCACAGAGCAGTAATCAGAATTGCTTTCAGACACGTTTATTTCGCTTAAGCTCCAGCAATACTTAAATGCCTCCGCACCAATATTGTTCACTGTTTTAGGAATAGTTACAGACTTTAAATTGGTACTGTTGCTAAAAGCTCCATCGGCAATTCTTGTTACAGGATATCCGTCTATGGTATCAGATATTACAACATCAGAAATAAATCCATCGTATCCTGTAATAGTAACCTCATCGTTTTCTACGGTATAATCCATACCCCAAAGAGCCCCGTTATCTGGAACCTTCTCGCCGTTTGGTGCAACTAATGCCGCATCATAGGTTTTAGTATTAAATACTGCTGTGGAATCGGTTCTTTCTTTTGCGGTTCCATATTCGCCGTTGCCGTAATAATAAAACCATTCGCCCACAAATGATGATGCACCACTGTACTCATTAGTTTCTGTCAGGCTTAAATCAAAGACGTAAATCATATTGTCGAAATTTTCAGTGCCATTTGGGTAAAGGGGGTTTTCCCAATCAAAATAATACTCGCACATTACATTTTTCGATGAATATGCATTAGTATAATCGCCTGTGCTTGTACTATAGTAATTATTTACAACAAACGTCGGTACATCCACTGGCACATCATAATAATAAACGCCCTCTGCGTCGCCTTTATTCATCTCGTATCCGGGCCAATTGGAACAAGTGTTGGAGCCTTCCCACCAATAAATACCTACTTTCTCAGCGGTCTCGGCCCAGCTCTCGGGCTGATAAAAATAGTATCTGTATGTATCTGTCAGCCTTTCTCCGTAAGCCAGTACCGGCATAACAGGTACCGCTGTCAGCAGCATTGCCAAAGCAATAACGCATGACAGCACTTTGTAAAAATTAGATTTTTTCATGCAATCTCTCCTCTTTTAGTAATATGTAACAATATGTAACGTACTTAGTGTAGCAGATTGCAACATTATAGTCAATAGACACAATGAATTTAAAGAATTCTCTATGTCTTTAAAGGAGCATAAACAACAGGCAAACATCCCAGTGACATATTTGGCGACTTCTTATAAGCGTACAAACCTTTTTATTATGCTCCAATATTTCGTGGGCAAAATTCTTTGAATAAGCAAGACCGTTTTTGCATCAGCTCCTACTACTATTTCCCTCTTTCCTTTTCTGACACCCTTAAGAATAATTTCAGCCGCTTTATGAGGGTTCATGCCATTAGCAATAATATGCCTTGCGTTAGGGTCACCGTTTCCCCCTGAGGAAATAGAATTTACAGAAATATTGGTACATATAGCCCCCGGGTAAACCACCGAAAATTTGATACTTGAATTTTCAAGCTCATAAGCAACCGAATTGGTAAACCCCGTAATAGCAAACTTGCTGGCAGAGTAAGCACTGTTTTTGGCAAATGCCGCTTTACCTGTAACACTTGACATATTGATAATATGTGCCTGTGGAGCCTCTTTCATAGTACCCCAGAAAGCTTTCATCATATATACCATGCTTAAGAAATTTATTTTCATCGCGTTTTCAAATACGTCCGTCTCAAGCTCTTCAAAATTTCCGCCTGCCGCAACACCTGCAACATTAAACAAAAGCTCTGTTTTCCCATGTATCGATAACACCTTTTTCTGCAGATTACAAACCTGCTTTTCGTCGCTTAAATCTGCAATGTGCTTGCTGACTTTAATGCTTCTATCTGTAATCATATCAGCAGTTAAGTCCAAATCTTCTTCAGCTTTGTCTATCAAAACCAGATTGCAGTTTTCTTTTGCCAATGCAATAGCCAAAGCCCTGCCGATTCCGCTTCCTGCCCCTGTAACAATGGCTGTTTTGCCCTTAAACACACTATCCCGCCTTTAAATTGTTTTTAAATATTATTACCTTTAATTAATTTTAATACTCACGGATTTTTGTAATAATTCATCTGCTCGTCGGAATAGCAACTCCTTGCTTTATGCAAAAAGCCGTTTGAACAAAAAAGTTCAAACGGCTTTAAATTATGCGTGGTTTAAATTATATAAGTCCTGCTACCTTTTTCTGGATAGTTGTAGCATCTTTGATTGTAAGCTTGTAGTCGTTGTCCACGTCAGATACGTTTTCGTCAACTACGCTCATAGTTGCAAGTCCTGCGAGACGCTTCTGTACAAGGGTTGCATCCTTAATGTTAACTACGCCATCATTGTTAGCGTCGCCTACACTTCTTAAAACAACGTTTGCAGAAACAGCGGACTGGTCAATCTCTTTGTCTTTACTTGCATCGTAAACCATATGAACAGCACTGGAGTACCAGTTACGTACAGCAGGAACAAGGTCGGAAAGGTCTTCCATTACTGCTCCGGAATTAAGGTTATCTATACCCAGATATACTTCGGTTTTGTTATCGTTGATGGTAATGGTTTTGCTTGCCTCCATAGCATAACGACTGGAAAGAACTCTGAAGGTTACGTCAGGAGAATCCTTAGAAACTTCGATTTCTGCCTTAAACCAATAATAGAAGCCTGTCTGGGTTTTATTTGTACCAAGGAACTGGTCCTTTACCATAGCATAATCTGTAAGGTCGTCAATTGCACCTGTGGTTGTAAGTATAGGTCTATAACCTAATGTGTTCGAGCTCTTGAAGTAAACTTCTACAACCCATGTGTCACCAACAGATGTTACGCTGTATGTAAGAGGCTCGGAAGTAACAGTAAAGGTGTCGTCATCAACCACTGTAGTTGCTACTATGTAGTAGGTGTAGCTGTTGCCAATCTGGTCTTCTGTGGTATCAATATTAAATACACCGATATTATTTTCGTCAACCTTTACGTCTGCATCTGTATAAAGTGTATAGGTAACGGTTGCAGTTGAGTTAGTAGTAATGCTTATGGTAGCCTTCGAACCTGCCTCTACACGCTTAGGTGCAGTTGCAGAAGTAACTTTAAATTCAAACTCAACGTAAGGAGCATTGTCGCCGTCTGCGTATACGTAGCTCTCAACAAGCCACATACTGCTGGAATTAAGCTTAGTGGGATAGAAGCCCACGCCGTCAGCAACGCCCTCGGTTACAGCTACAGTTCTGTTACTGCTGCTTCCGCCGTTAAATACTACGTTTTCAATATCAGCAGGAACTCGGATTGAATAAACGTTGTTACCATAGTCGTTTGTTCTTTCGAAGGTCATTTCTGTACCGGGCAGGGCAGCTGTGCCTTCGCTATCATACCAGTAAGCGCAATATACCTTATCCCAACCCGTTTCGGTTGTAAAGTAGATTGTGATAAGCTCGGT
>JAUNEH010000107.1:0-1933 GCA_030525665.1 Ruminococcus sp. | reverse complement strand
TAACATTACTTACCTCATTCGTCGAGTAAAGCAGCACCGATGATACCTGAATCATTGCCGAGAACTGCGGAAACAAGCTGTGTCTGCTTCTTGGAATGAATTGTGTATCTTTCACTTATTATGAGCTTACGGGTGGGAGCGAGAAGGTTTTCCTTTTCGTTACCGATACCGCCGCCTACGCATACCATATCGGGCTGGAAGGTGTTGATGATGTTACCCACACCGCATGCAAGGTATGCAACATACTGATTAACAACTGCCTGTGCAGTAGCGTCGCCCTTTCTCATAGCCTCGAAAGCAGTTCTGCCGCTTACTCTGTTTATATCATTTTCAACAAGTTCCCACATAAGAGAATTGAAGTTTGCTCTCATAGCATCCTTTGTCTGAGCGATAAGAGCTGTTGCAGATGAATATTTTTCCCAGCAGCCGCGTCTGCCGCAGTTACACTGCAGACCGCCGAACTGAATAACCATATGTCCCATTTCGCCTGCTGCATAGTTCATACCTGTAACAAGCTTGCCGTTTACGATAATACCGCTGCCTACACCTGTGCCGAGAGTTACCATAACAAAGTTCTTTACACCCTGACCGCAGCCTGCGATAGCTTCACCGAGTGCTGCACAGTTAGCATCGTTGTCAAAGTATACCTTATCAAAGCCTGTTCTCTCTCTGAGAAGCTTGTATGCAGGCACATTATTGAATGCAAGGTTGTTTGCAAATTCAATGAGTTCTTCGCCCTTGTTTACAGAACCGGGGGTGCCGACACCGATTGAAAGGACATCCGCATTGGTTATGTAAATCTGATCCATAGCTTCCTTTATGGCATCTGCCATATCGTCAAAGATAAGCTCTGCAGCTCTGGGAGCCTTTGTTTTTCTTGAAGCTCTTGCCACAATTTTGTTGTTTTCGTCGATAATACCGACTGCAATGTTTGTTCCGCCGAGATCTACGCCTATTCTATACATATTATTATTCCTCCGAATATTATTACTTAATTTTTTTTCTTAATGCCAGACTTCGAGAATGTTGCTTTGCTGTCCGGAATCTTCTTCAAAATCATCAACCATACCGAGCTTCTGCATAAGCTCCTTTGTTGCATTATAGCCCATTCGCTTCTGACGGTTATTCATAGCCGCCGATTCGATTATGATTGCAAGATTTCGGCCGGGTTTTACGGGAACTGTTGTGACGGGAACCTTTATGCCGAGAACATCCATATATTCTTCTTCAAGTCCCATTCTGTCATAAACCTTTTCCTCGTTCCAAAGCTCAAGCTTTATTATCATATCTATTTTTTCCGTCATCTTAACGGCACCCATACCGAAGATGTTACGGGCATTTATGATACCTACACCGCGTATTTCAAGGAAATGGCGGATATTGTCGGGGGCTGTGCCTACAAGGCTTTTTGATGAGACCTTTCTTATTTCAACCGCATCATCTGCAATAAGACGGTGGCCTCTGTTTATAAGCTCAACTGCCGTTTCACTCTTACCGACACCCGAATCACCGACTATCAGTATACCTTCGCCGTATACTTCAACCAAAACACCGTGACGGGTGATTCTGTCTGCAAGCTCAACCCCGAGATAGGAAATAAGTGTTGACATACATCCCGATGTGCTGTCTGAGGAGCGCAGTACGGGAGTTCTGTATTTTATAGCAAGCGGAACAAGCTCTTCCATAGGCTCAAGTCCGCGTGTGATTATAACACAGGTAGGCTGCATTTCAAAAAAATGCTCAAGACATTCGAGTCTTCTCTGAGGGGGCAGAGAATTGAGATAACCGAATTCCGTAAGCCCTAAAAACTGAATTCTTGTGGGATCAAAAAAATCGTCATATCCTGCAAGGATAAGTCCGGGACGGTTAACATCCTTTGATGAGAGATATAACAGTGAGGGATCTTTTGGTGTTGAAATGATTTCAAGAAAGT
>JAUNEH010000017.1:14810-27170 GCA_030525665.1 Ruminococcus sp. | reverse complement strand
ATGTGTTAAAATATTTTTATATGTAAAAGGAGGGTGACTTCAATGGCTTATGATGCATTTGATGAAGGAATCAGCTTAGGTGGCATGCGAACAAAAAATGAAATTAGAACACTAATTTGCTATATGTTTACAACTGTTAACAAGCCAATGAGCAAAGAAATTGTTGTAAATGCACTTTTAAAAAAAGGGCTGACCAACTATTTTGAGGCAAGCTCCTGTTTTGACGACCTTATAAATAACGGGAATCTTGTTTTACACGAAGACAGCGAAAAGCTTTATATAACAACTGCTAACGGCAGAGTTATTTCTGAACAGCTTGAGGATACACTGCCTCTTACTGCTAAAGAAAGAGCTATAGAATGTGCTTTACTTCTCTTAGAAAGAGAAAGAATCGAACGTGAAAATAAAGTTACTACCGAAAAGGCTGACAACGGCTATTACGTAACCTGTGAAATTTCCGGCGGCGATATGGAGCTTATGAACCTTAAAATGTACATGCCCGACTCAAATCAAGCAAGAGCCGTAAAGAAAAACTTCTACAAAAACCCACAACTGATTTATGAAGTACTGGTGGCTACTGTTACTCGCAACAAAGAGCTAATCAGGCAGGCACTTGAGGACTTAGATAACATGGCTTAAAGCAACGTACTAATCAGTACCATTGCCGCAACAGCAGGAACTCCCCCACAGGCTGAAACTGTAGCGGAAAATGGTGATATAGGAAGAGACACATTAAAGTATATTCCTATAATGTTCACAGCGATAAGCGACAAAACACCCAAAATCATACTTAATAAAGCCCTTTTAAAGGGCTTTTTATTTTTGCTTAATACGTATAGAAGGAAAAATATAAACAAACATACAAAAATTATACCTACATAAATCATAAATATTCCTCACAAATAAAAAGACTGCAAGGTTAATCCCTGCAGTCATAATTATGCTCTAAAATATTTAGTTATGCTTAAATTACTTAGCAGCCTCGTCAACAGAAGCTGAAGTTGAGATAGAGGGTGTAGAAGAAGCCTCACCACTGCCATTTGTGAAATAAGCAATAACGTTGATTGCTAATACGATTACGAAGAAACCGATAGCAACAAACTTTGTCCAACGAGCAAGAAATGCATCGATAGAACGAGCCTTGTTCTTAGAGAAGAAAGTATCAGCACCGCCGGAAACAACGCCAACGCCCTGAGAGTTACCTTCCTGAAGGATAACTACAACAACAAGAACGATTGCAACGATAAGAGCAAGTGCACCTAAAAGATAAAAATACCACATTTGATAATACATCCTTTCGTATTATAAACCATTATAAGGTCGAATTTTCGATAGCTTTAATATTTTAACATAAGTATTTGGAAAATGCAAGCATTATTTTAAATATTACAAACTTGTGTTAAATTAATGAAAGCTGCTGAGCTGTGTCCTCACTGTCAGGCATTGCACCTAAAGCAGGAAGCGAACGAGTACGATACCTTGAAGGCTTAGAGAATGTGCCGTCCTTGTATTTATTTATACTCATTACCCTCTGCCCCTTCTTAAGCTTCATAACAGCTACGCCCTGTGTAGTTCGTGAAGTCTTAAGATTAATAGATGCGGTATGAAGTAATAACATCCTGCCGCTTGAAGCAGTAATAAGAAACTCACATTCTTCTTCGGTATAGCCAACAGCTGCCAAAGGAGCTTTGTCCGAATAAGCGTTGGTAAGGCGTTTGCGATTTGTCTTTGTAGCATAAGAGTTAAGCGGTACCTTTGCAACCTTGCCGTTTTCGAATACGAAAAGCACAATTCCTTCGTAGGTTTTCGTTGAAATCATAGCAACCGCTGTCTCGCCCTCATCCATTCCAAGTTTAGCAGGTACATAGTCGCCTAAAACGCTAGCCTTAGTATCAGAAAAATCAGATGCCTTGCTTTTGTAAACCTGACATTTGTTGGTAAAGAACAAAAGGTCAGAGTTGTTTGTAGTTTCCACAGTAAGTATTATACTGTCGCCTTCTTTAAGCTTTTGCTCGCCACTCATTCTTAGTGACTGTGGAGTAATCTTCTTAAAGTATCCATCATGAGTAAAGAACAAGTGAACAGGATAGTCGGGAATTTCTTCTACAACGTCATCGAAAGCCTCGTCCTCAATGTAAAGAATCTTACTTCTTCTTTCCTGTCCGTACTTGTCAGCGACTTCTTTAAGCTCTTTAACAATTATCGTCTTAACTTTTGCTTTGCTCGCAAGAATTGCTTCAAGCTCGGCAATATCTGCCTCCAATTCGTCAATATCATTTGTTCGCTTTAAGATATATTCACGATTTAAATGACGAAGCTTGATTTCTGCAACGAATTCTGCCTGAACTTCGTCAATACCGAAGCCTATCATAAGGTTAGGCACAACCTCTTTTTCTTCCTCGGTTTCTCGGACGATACGAACGGCTTTGTCAATATCGAGGAGAATTTCCTTAAGACCATATAAAAGATGAAGCCTGTCCTTCTTTTTATGAAGCTCATGGTAAACCCTACGGCGAACACACTCTATTCTAAAAGCTATCCATTCGTTAAGAATGTCTTTGACACCAAGCACCTGAGGAACACCGCCAATAAGGATGTTAAAGTTACAGGCGAAAGAATCCTCTAAAGGTGTAAGCTTATACAGCTTTTTCATTAATAGCTCAGGGTCTACACCTCTTTTAAGGTCAATAGTAATTTTAAGTCCGTTAAGACCTGTTTCATCTCGGATATCAGAAATTTCCTTGATTTTGCCTTGTTTTACAAGCTCAATAACCTTTTCGATAATCGCCTCGGTAGAGGTTGTAGGAGCAATAGAGGTGATGTCAATGCAATTGTTGGATTTGTCGTAGGTATACTCTGCACGAACCTTAATGCTACCCTTGCCGCTTGAGTAAATATCCTTCAGAACCTGTTCGTTATAAACAATCTGTCCGCCCCCGCAAAAATCAGGAGCAGGTAAGGTTGAGAATATATCGTGCTCAGGGACGCGGATCAAAGCAGCTGTAGTCTCGCAAACCTCGCGTAAATTAAACGAGCACACAGAAGACGCCATACCAACAGCAATACCGGTATTAGCATTAACCAACACTGAAGGAAACGTTGCAGGCAGAAGCGTAGGCTCCTTCATTGTATTATCATAGTTATCTACAAAATCAACTGTATCCTTGTCAATATCGCGGAAAAGCTCATTACAAATAGGCTCAAGCTTTGCCTCGGTGTAACGAGGTGCAGCCCACGCCATATCACGCGAAAAGAACTTGCCGAAATTACCCTTGGAAAGTACATACGGATGCAGGAGTGCCTCGTATCCTCTTGAAAGACGAACCATTGTGTCGTAAATAGCTGCATCACCATGAGGATTAAGCTTCATGGTTTCGCCAACGATATTGGCAGATTTTGTAAGAGGACCCGTAAGAAGACCTTTTTTATACATTGTATAGAGAAGCTTTCTGTGAGAAGGCTTGAAGCCGTCAATCTCAGGTATAGCACGAGACATAATAACGCTCATTGCATAGGGCATGTAATTTTCTGTAAGTGTGCTGACTATTCGCTGTTCTACTATTTCGCCTGCACCTTCAATTACTCCCTTAATAACAGGAGCTTGAATTATATTTTCAGTTTTCTTTCTTTTAGCCATAGCTTGTTACCTCAGCTTAAATCAAGATTGTCGATGTAATTTGCACCATAGGTTACGATATAGTCTTTTCTGCCTTGTAAATCGTCACCTAAAAGCACGTCAAACATTCGTGAGGTTTGCTCTGCCTCGTCGGGCATAACCTTTATAAGTCGTCGTGTAGACGGGTTCATTGTGGTAAGGTTCATCATATCAGCCTGGTTTTCACCAAGACCCTTGCTACGCTGAACAGTGAATTTAGCATTGCCGATTTCAGAAATATATCTTTCTTTTTCGAACTCGGTATATGCAAAGTAAGTGTTGTCTTTTGTGGTAATCTCGTACAATGGTGACTCAGCAATAAAAACCTTTCCCTCATTAATAAGAGTAGGTGTCAAGCGGTAAAACATAGTTAAAAGAAGAGTGCGTATCTGAAATCCGTCAACGTCAGCATCAGTACAAATAATAACTTTGTTCCATTTAAGGTTATTAAGATCAAATGCAGCTAAGTCTTTGTTGCTTTTTGAGGACACCTCAACGCCGCAACCTAATACTTTAAGCAAATCAGTAATAATATCGCTTTTAAAAATACGGGTGAAGTCTGCCTTAAGACAATTTAATATCTTACCGCGAATAGGCATAACAGCCTGAAAATTCGGGTCTCGAGCCTGCTTACAGGAGCCTAAAGCTGAGTCACCCTCTACGATAAACAGCTCTCGCTCAGAGGTATCCTTTGAACGGCAGTCAACAAATTTTGCCACGCGGTTAGTCATATCCATTGTGACAGTTAATTTTTTCTTTAGATTCTGTCTTGTTTTTTCGGCGTTTTCGCGGCTTCGCTTGTTAATAAGTACCTGATTACAAATTTTTTCTGCATCAAGAGGATTCTCGATAAAATAAATCTCAAGCTGATGACGGAGAAACTCGGTCATTGCTTCCTGAATACCCTTATTGTTAATTGACTTTTTAGTCTGATTTTCGTAAGATGTAACGCTTGAAAAAGATGATGTAACAATAACAAGACAATCAGCAACGTCAGCATAAAGCACCTTGGACTCGTTTTTATTGTATTTAGAGTTATTTTTAAGCCAACTGTCCACCTGATATACAAACGCATTACGTACAGCCTTGTCGGGAGCACCGCCATATTCCAGCCAGCTTGAATTGTGATAATACTCGGTAGTAGCGTGCTTATTTGAAAAAGCAAAGGCAAAGTTCATTTTGCACTTATACTCAGGCTTATCTTCGCGGTCACGAGCCATTCTCTCGGTCTGCCATAATTGAGGTAAAGTCAGGGACTCCTCCCCTATAATTTCTTTGACGTGGTCGAGAATTCCGTTGTCGTATTTAAACTCAACAGTATCAAATTTATTGGCACCAACCTGATTTTTGAAGATAAAACGAATACCCGCGTTAACAATAGCCTGGCGTTTCATAATATCCATAAAATAATCCGGCTCAATTGCTATGTCGGTAAACACCTCAAGGTCAGGCTTCCATTTTATAATAGTGCCTGTATCCTTCTTTAAGTATTCTTCTTTTTTCATTTTGCCGGAGATTTTGCCCTTTTTAAAGTTAAGGGTATATCTGTAACCATCACGTCTGATATCTGCCGTCATATATTCTGAGGCATACTGTGTTGAGCAAAGGCCCAAGCCGTTAGTACCTAAGGAATACTCGTAACTGCCGCCGTCGTTATTGTTATATTTACTGCCGCCGTAAAGCTCGCAAAAAACAATTTCCCAGTTATACTTCTTTTCGTTAGTGTTATAATCTACAGGCAAACCTCTGCCATGGTCCTCAACCTGGATAGAGTGGTCCTGAAAAAGAGTAACTGTAATCTCTTTACCGTAGCCTTCTCTTGCCTCGTCAATAGAGTTTGACAGAATCTCGAAAACAGAGTGCTGACAACCCTCTAAACCATCTGAGCCAAATATAACCGCAGGTTTTTTACGTACTCGGTCAGCACCCTTTAGTGTAGATATGCTTTCGTTGCCGTATTCGTTTTTAAGTGCCTGTGCCATTTTACTTTCCGCCTTTTAGTTTATTTATCTTATCTCTTAAGAATGCCGCATGCTCAAACTCAAGAAGCTTTGCCGCGGCTTGCATTTCCTTTGTAAGGGCCATAATAAGCTCTTGCTTTTGTGCTCTCGTAAGCTGTTTTTTACCGAAATCTTCGTCGGTATGAGCTGAAATTTCAAGGATTTCAGAAACCTTTTTAACGAGTGTTTTAGGGGTAATGCCATGCTCTTTATTATATGCCTCTTGGATTTCACGCCTGCGCAAGGTTTCACGCATTGCATTTTTCATTGAGTCGGTTACCGAGTCGGCATACATAATTACCATACCATTTGCATTTCTGGCGGCACGTCCCATTGTCTGGATAAGAGAACGCTCGCTTCTTAAGAAGCCTTCCTTGTCTGCGTCTAAGATTGCTACTAAGGATACTTCGGGAATATCGAGTCCCTCTCTAAGAAGGTTAATACCGACGAGAACATCATACTCACCAAGACGCAAATCACGCACAATCTCCATACGCTCTACTGTGTCTATATCATGGTGCATATAACGTACTTTAATATCCATTTTGCTGAGATATTCAGTTAAATCCTCAGCCATTTTCTTTGTGAGAGTAGTAACTAAGACTCGCTCTCCTTTTTCGGTACGGATATTAATTTCGGAAATTAAATCATCCATCTGACCTTCAACAGGGCGGACAGAAAATTCCGGGTCTAAAAGACCTGTTGGACGGATAATCTGCTGTGCAACTTGTGCACTTTTCTCCATTTCCAAGTCACCGGGAGTAGCACTAACAAAAATTGCTTGGTTTATATGCTTATAAAACTCGTCAAAATTAAGCGGCCTGTTGTCAAAAGCCGAAGGAAGCCTGAAACCATAGTTAACAAGACTTTCTTTTCTTGCTCTGTCGCCTGCGTACATTCCGCGAACCTGAGGCAAGGTAACATGCGACTCGTCAACCATAAGTAGAAAGTCGTCAGGAAAATAATCAAGTAAGGTAGTAGGGGTTGCACCCTTGGGTCTACCTGCAAGGACGCGAGAGTAGTTTTCGATACCTCTGCAAAAACCGATTTCCTGTAAAAGCTCTATATCGTAACGGGTTCGCTGCTCAATTCGCTGAGCCTCGATAAGCTTACCTTCATCGGTAAAATACTTAACTCTTTCTTCAAGCTCTTTTTCAAGCTCTGCAATACCGTTGGCGATTTTTTCGGCTGATACAATATAATGTGAAGCAGGATAAATAGCAACGTGCTTGACAAGACCTTTAAGCTCACCAGTCATTGGGTCGATTTCGCAGATTCTATCTACCTCATCACCGAAAAATTCAACCCTTATGATACGTTCGGAGGAGTATGCAGGAAATACTTCAACAGTATCTCCGTTTACTCTGAATTTATTTCGGGTAAAATTAATGTCGTTTCGCTCATATTGAAGCTCTACAAGCTTTCTAAGTAAATTATCTCTACCATATTCCATACCGGGACGGAGAGAGATAACCATATTTCGGTAATCTATAGGGTCACCGAGGGTGTATATACACGACACAGAAGCGACAATAATAACATCTCTACGCTCAGAAAGAGCAAGAGTCGCACTGTGTCTAAGTTTATCTATTTCATCATTTATAGAGGCATCCTTATCAATATAGGTATCTGTGTTAGCTATATATGCCTCGGGTTGGTAATAATCGTAGTAACTTACAAAGTATTCAACGGCGTTTTCAGGGAAGAACTCCTTGAACTCTGTGCATAACTGTGCTGCAAGGGTTTTGTTATGTGCGAGCACCAAGGTCGGGCGGTTCACCTGAGCAATAATATTTGCCATAGTAAAGGTTTTACCACTACCTGTTACACCTAAAAGAGTTTGCTCTTTATAGCCCTTGTTAAGACCAGATACAAGCTTTTCTATCGCTTGAGGCTGATCGCCCGTAGGCTTGTATTCAGAAACCAACTTGAATTTATCCATAAACGAATACCTTCCAAAGGACACTAAAAAAGTGCATACTAAACCACAATATATTCCATTGTATATTATTATAACACACAATATCTAAAAAATAAAGAGTTTTATAAAAAAGAAAAGCAACAACTGAGAGCTGTCAGCTGTTGCATTATATGAAAATATATTTATTTAGTCGCGGTTGAACAAATCACGAGTATAAACCTTATCTTTAACAGTGTTAAGGCTTTCATCAAATCTGTTTGCAATAATCGCATCGCTCATAGACTTAAATTTTTCCAAGTCATTAATAACAGGACTTCCAAAAAAGGTTTCGCCATCTTTAATTGTGGGTTCATAAATAATAACTTTAGCACCTTTGGATTTAATCCTTTTCATAACACCCTGAATAGAGCTTTGGCGGAAGTTATCTGAGTTTGACTTCATTGTAAGGCGATATACACCGATTACAACTTCTTTTTCCTGCGCAGAATCCCAACTGCTGTTATCAGAATAATAGCCAGCCATTTCAAGAATTCTACCTGCAATAAAATCTTTTCTTGTACGATTTGATTCAACTATTGCTTCAATCAGATTCTGCGGTACATCATTATAGTTTGCAAGAAGCTGCTTTGTATCCTTTGGCAAGCAATAACCGCCATAACCAAACGAAGGATTATTATAATGTGAACCGATTCGCGGGTCTAAGCAAACACCTTCGATAATAGATTTAGTATCAAGGTTTTTAAGCTCGGCATAAGTGTCAAGCTCATTAAAAAAGCTTACTCTAAGTGCTAAGTAAGTATTAGCAAAAAGTTTAACCGCCTCAGCTTCTGTAAATCCCATAACAAGAGTATCGATATCTTCTTTGATTGCGCAATCACTAAGAAGCTCTGCAAATTTAACAGCCGCCTCGGTTAAGGTGGCATCGTTCTTATCTGTGCCAACAATTATACGGCTTGGATAAAGATTGTCATATAAAGCCTTGGACTCACGCAGAAATTCAGGGCTAAAAATAATATTTTTGTTGCCCGATTTTTCTCTTATTTTTTGGGTAAACCCAACGGGAATCGTTGACTTGATAACTATAAAAGCCTGTGGATTGCATTTTGTTACCGCCTCAACAACAGATTCTACTGCAGAAGTATCGAAGTAGTTCATCTTGCTATCATAGTTAGTGGGTGCCGCAACAATTACAAAATCAGCATCACTATAAGCTACTTCGGCGTCAAGAGTAGCTACAAGATTTAAGGTTTTTTCAGCAAAATATTTTTCTATGTACTCGTCGTTAATGGGACTTTTGCGAGAGTTTATCATATCCACCTTTTCAGGCACGATATCCACAGCAGTGACGTCGTGCTTCTGGGCCAATAAAACTGCAAGAGAAAGTCCGACATACCCTGTTCCTGCTACTGCAATTTTCATATTAGTTCTCCTTATTATCAGATGCTCTTTTCACATAAAAATCATAATACCACTGAGCAAATGCACGTAACCCGTCCCTTAAATCAGTTGACGGCTTGAAGTTAAAATCATGTTCCAAAGGCGTTGTATCAGCATATGTTACGGGAACATCACCGGGTTGCATAGGTACAAGTCTGCTATGTGACTCAATATCAAAGTCAGCAGGTAAAATATTAGCCCGGATTAATTCTTCGCTTAATATTCTGACGAATTCTAAAAGATTTTCAGGTGAGTTGTTGCCTATATTGTAAACTCTGTAAGGTGGTATTGGCAAACCGTCTTCCCCATCTTCTTTCGAAGGGGCACATTTCATTACCCGAACTACTCCTTCGACAATGTCATCTATATAAGTGAAATCACGCTTACAGTTGCCAAAATTAAAAATATCTATTGTTTCGCCGTTAATAAGCTTATTTGTAAAACCAAAGTATGCCATATCAGGACGACCTGCAGGGCCATATACAGTAAAAAACCTAAGTCCGGTTGAAGGAATATTATACAGCTTTGAATACGCGTGAGCCATAAGCTCGTTAGATTTTTTAGTGGCGGCATAAAGACTTACAGGCGAATCTGTTTTATCGTCTGTAGAATACGGAATCTTTGCATTGGAGCCATAAACACTTGAGCTTGAAGCATAAACAAGATGCTCAACATTATATTTTCTGCAAATCTCCAAGATATTATAGAAACCTAAAACATTAGCTTCAATATACGCATCAGGATTGGTTATTGAATATCGCACGCCTGCCTGAGCCGCAAGGTTTACTACAACGTCAAAATTATATTTTTCAAACAAAGACTCTAACAAGCTTTTATCAGAAATATTACCTCGGACAAATTCCCATTTGATGCCCTCATTACCCTTAAGAAGCCCAGTAATTTCCCCGAGTCTATACTCCTTTAAAGAGACGTCATAATAATCGTTAAGGCTGTCAAGTCCTACTAAAGTCAATTCGCAGTTATCAGTAATCAGCTTTCTGACAAGATTTGCCCCGATAAAACCGGCAGCACCTGTAATTAATATAGATTTATGGTTTAAATCCATAGTTGGTGATAGCATAATTAATCCTCAAATCATTTATTTGTACGCTTATTTTTAATAATTTTAAGAAGAGAAAATACTTTCTTTCTATAAAACAAAAGAGCCATTGCAATGCATATTAAAGCGGCAATAATTATAACGGGAATTGCCATAATAAACCAAGAAAAATAATTAACTCCGCCTAAATGAATCCAAGAAGTGCCAGCTACAATAAGTAAAATTGTTAATATATCAACCAATATTTGCTTTACAAAACTTTTGAACGGCCATTTGATTATGTTCTTAGAATCATACCATGCCATCCAAATCATCTGATATGTTGCCGCAATCAATGTTCCAACAGCAACCCCGACTATGCCAAGCCAATAAACAGTAGCTACAGAAATCAAAACATTAAGCACAGCTGTAATAATGTGGCATTTTTGCACTTGCTTATAATGACCTGCTCCGAGAATAAGCATATTATACGTTGTTTTAATGCATTGAACCCCATGAGCAAGAACAATAAGAACAGAAAAAAGAGGCTGTACATAGTTGGCATCATTTACACCATCAGTATATACACGAACGAATGGTAACATTAAAACACCGGTACAGGTAAACAAAAACACCGTTGAAAAATGCAATGAGGTTTCTATGATGCCGAATATATTATTTAATTTGTCAACATCTTTCTTTGCCCATAAGTTGCCAATCATAGAATGCAGGCCTGCAGTTGCAGATTGATAAATCTGGTGTACCCCATATACTACGAGGTGATAAACTGAATATATAGAAACATTTGACAATGTGGAAAACATAGTCAAAATGATATTGTCGGTGCCATTAAAGATAAACCCTGCAACATGTTGAGCGATACCGTTCCACTTTTGCTTAATGGGTTCATCAGTATAATTAACATTTCTTTTTACGTTATATTTCTTATTAACGTATAATCTTAAAACAAAGGGTCTAACCAAGAAAATCAAAGAGGTAACCAACTTAACAACTTGAATTGATACACCTTGTTTTATAAGTATAACGCAAGATATCGTATTTAAAATAAGAGTAATAATTTGTGCGGTGTAATGCACGTAACCTTTTTGGTCAGCATTTAAGAAAATCCTATCAATAATTCCAAAATAATACTGAGCAAAGGAGCCTATGCCTATTGCCAAAATAAGAGTAGCAGTATATAACCACCCAAAATCGTTATTCGAAATAAACGGGTATACTGCAATAAGAACAATAATATATATTGCTAATATAAATGCAATTCTTTTAAAAAATTTATTTCCCGAAGATAAAACGCTGTTTATAGAGCTTAAGTCGTTTTTAGCGATAGGTTTATAAAGTGCAGACTGAATAACCTGTCCGACTCCGAGCTCTAACAAAGAAACTACCCCAAGAAACTGAGTGATAGATTGCACTAAACCGTTTACCTCTGAACCATATTCACTTAAAAATAAGCGTGGAGTAATAAATCCACAAATAACCGTAACAAGCTTTAACAACAAGGAGGTTGCGGTATTATAAACAAGTTTCTTTTTCATTTCTTAGTCTCTTACTGAATGTGTTTTGAGTGGTGGCAAAGGTCTGAATCTTTGCCACCACTTGTTGAATAAATATTGAGTTTAATTAATTATTCGATAACCATCTTACCATCTGCATCAAATGTGTATATACCTGTCTTTGTGAAGCGGTCCATTGCACTTTCGTCAATACAGTTGTAAGCAACCTGACGGGTTACGTTTACTGCTACCTTACCGTTTGTTGTGCTTAAGTAGTAGTAGTTGCCGTCAATCTTTGTAAGACCTGTCTTCATTAACTCGTCATTCACATAGTAATAGAGATTGCCGTTTTCTTTTACAAAGCCTTCTCTCTTCTCAAGAACCATTTTACCATCTGCACCGAAGGTGTAGATACCTGTAGTTGTGAAACGGTCCTTAGCACTGTCGTCGATACAGTTGTAAGCAACCTGACGGGTTACATTTACTGCTACCTTGCCGTTTGTTGTGCTTAAGTAGTAGTAGTTACCGTCAATCTTTGTAAGACCTGTCTTAACAATTACATCACTTTCGTAATAATAAAGGTTACCGTCTGCCTCTGTTACAAAGCCGTTTTTACCGAATAACATCTTACCATCTTCGCCGAAAGCGTATGTACCAGTCTTTGTGAAGCGGTCCTTTGCACTATTATCAATACAGTTGTAAGCAACCTGACGGGTTACGTTTACTGCTACCTTGCCGTTTGTTGTGCTTAAGTAGTAGTAGTTGCCGTCAATCTTTGTAAGACCTGTCTTCAT
>JAUNEH010000017.1:0-14710 GCA_030525665.1 Ruminococcus sp. | reverse complement strand
ATACAGTTGTAAGCAACCTGACGGGTTACGTTTACTGCTACCTTGCCGTTTGTTGTGCTTATGTAGTAGTAGTTGCCGTCAATCTTTGTAAGACCTGTCTTCATTAATACATCATTAACATAGTAATAAAGATTGCCGTCCTCACCAGTTACGAAGCCATCTTTAGCAACGATAATCATTTTGCCGTCTTCGCCAAACTGATATGTACCGGCAGGGAGATAGCCGTTTGTCCAGCCTTCATTGATTGTATATTCACCAACTACAGCCATACAAGATGAGTTAATATAGTAGTAATCGCCGTCAACAAGAACAAGACCTGCGTGTGTAGCAACACCGTTTACTACGTAGTGACGACCGTCTTCTAAATCAATAAAGCCTGTTTTTGTAACTCTCTCAATAAGCTTGCCGTCTTCTGCAAATAAGTACCAGATTGTATCGTCAACAACATTCTCCTTAATTGCAAAGTAGCCGGATACTGTGTAACCGTCAGCTTCAAACCAATATGTATCGCCGTCGATTACCTGCCATGTACGCTTGTAGTAGCTGGGACCGTAGTAATATCTCGTACCATAGGAGTTAGTATACCATGTGCCAGTTGTAAGAATACCATCGTCGCCGAAGTTAAATGTAATGCCATCAATCTTTCTTGCACCTGTTGCAAGGAAACCGGTGTTGGGGTCTGAATATACCCAATCAGAACCAACGGACTGCCAGCCTGTTGCAAGCTTACCGCCGATGAGGTAATACATATTGCCGCCAACTTTTACAACACCTGTGGAGTTGATTGTATCTTCACACTTGTCACAAACAAGAGCATCGCCGTTAACTACATGGTTATGACCTGTCTTCTCAACAACTGTGCCCCAATCAATAACAGACTGACATGTTTCACAATATGTTCTGTTTTCGTAACCGTCTGCTACACATGTTGCTTCCTTATTTAATACTGTAAGTTCTGCATCATGAGTATGCCAGGGATTTACAATATCATTGATTTTAGTATCAACAGAAATTTCACCGCCGAATGCACCGATACAATTGTTGTAACCGCTTGCTAAATCAACTTTACCTGTAAGTACTTCACAGTCAATAGTAACAATAGGACAGTAGCCTGTTGCGTACTGAGCCTCAGGTGCAATAGCAACACCTGTTACGTGGTCAATACCATCCCAAGACCAAAGACGAACAGGAACACTTGCAAGAGTTGTTGATGTTGCATCAATTGCGTTTCCGTCACGCTCGATGTTTAAAGTTAAAATATTTTCAACTTTATCAATTTCATATGTAGCCTTAAAGCCTTCTGCTACTGTCATACCCTCAGGCTCCCAAGTATTTGCGTCCTGAAGACTAAGCTCAGCTGTTAAATTATTGATGTTATTTATATCAGCTACATTTACAGCTACATAGTAGATAGAATCAATTTCTGCAAGCTCACCGGAATCATTATGACCTGCGAGAGTGATAACCGCGTCTCCTGCAATTGTAAATGTTCTTGTAACACGAGCTAAATTGCCGAGAGTATCAGCAATTTCAAAAGTTACTGTGTGCACACCGGGTAAAAGTGCTACCTGCTCGCTTGCAAGATATTTACCGGAAACACTTACGTTGCTTAAAGCATTGCCGTCAACAAGAATTTTAGCAGTAGAATTGTCAAGCTTAGCGTTATCAGCTACTACTGCAGAAAAAGCAACTGAATTACCGCTAATTGTTGCACCTTCATTAAGTGCAACTGCCTCATCAGAAACAGCATAGCTTACATTAGAAATTGAGGGTAAAACTCTGTCATCTACAGCAGAGCTGTAATCAAGAGTAATATCATCAATGTAGAATGTATGAACAGCAGGCACCATAGGCTTGATGTATGTACGGATAAAGGAAGGTGTACGTGTATTATCTGTAGAGCTTGCTACAGGAGTACAAAGATAATCATATCCGGAAATATCAATGCTTGCGTATACCCATCTGGATTCAGGAATATCAGCTTCTGTACAGGAGTTAAGATTCTTAACGGCACCGTTAACAGTTGTAAAAGTAAAGTGACTCTGTACACACTTTAATGTACCATCAGTATTCTTAGTGTATAACTGTGACTGGAAAGCAAGACCTGTTGCGCCTTCGGGAATATAAAGCCACATACCAAGCTTTGTAGCATTCTTGCCGTTTTCAACATCTCTTAAAACGATGGATTCGCCAATGTTAAAGAGAACATTATAAGACCAGTTGCCGAATGTTGCATCAGTATTATCTAAGCTCCATGCAAGAGCATAGTTACCATTCTTAACCTGAGTGTCGGTTACGAAAGTATCGCTGACAATCTGTTTGTTAAACTGACCGTCAAGAGGACTTGAACCAACAAGTGTATTATTTATACCATTGTCAATTGAGTACTGCTTTGCTTCATCAAAACCAACAAAGCCGCCTCTTTCGCCGTCTTCAAAGTCATAAATAACTTCAGAGCCCTTGCCGTATGTGATTTTGAGAACATCCGAAATGGAATTATCGGGAATATAGGTTGCAGTAACATCAACACCAGCAACAGACTCGTCGGTTGAGCCAGTAATCACGTTACCATTAACAGTAGCTGCAGTTGAATCGGAAAGTGTAAGTGTATAAGCACCATCCACACAAACTGCCCAGTCATCAGCACCGTATGTACAAGCAAAATCAATTATCATGCTCTTACCATAAGGAAGTACTGTTTCGTCAAGTGAAAGAGCAAACACATCAGGGTCAACGATATGTAAAAGCTTTTCGCCTACAACGTTGCCGTTATAAAGCATTTGAACAGTTACATCGCCCTTTGTACCATTAGATGTAAATACGCCGTCAGAAATTGTGCCGAAAGCAGAATCAGAAACTGCCCATGTAATACCCTCAGCAGGAACATCTGCAGGAGAACCGGAAGCATCAACGCCCTGTGCATTGATAATTGCGGATGTACCGGGTGCATAGAAATCATAATCTGTGCTGAGTACAGCATGATCAAAGACACCTGTAGGCTTAGCGTTTGAAACAAGAATTACACTGTTGATTGTTGCACGTTCAGCACCGTCTGAAGGAATAGAACGCATTGTGTTTTCAGTTTCGCCTTCACGCTTGGAAATAAAAGTTGAAGATCCGCCGCCGTCGCAGTTTACAGCATTTACACAACCAAGAGCAAGCATCATTTCGCCCATCTCATAGTTGGAAAGACCTGTGGAAACCGGAGCATTACGGCCATCTACCTGACAGAAAACAAGTGTACCGTCTTCTTTAATACCAATCATAGAACGGGAAGCATCGGAAGATGTACGCTCTAATGTCTTATAATCCACAAATTCTCCGTCTTTTACGAGCCATCCGAAGTTAGCAGAAATTGCTGTAACCTCAGTACCGTCAAGAGGTGTGCTCATGGAACGAAGTTCACAGTTACCCTCTGCGTCAATTGCAAGGTAAGTCTTTGCACCCTTGTGTACCTCGGGTGTACCGAGAACAACACCGTTCATAACCATGTAGCCATAGGGTGCATTGGAATCGTAAGCAAGAGCAGTATTCATTGCACCTACTACGTTGTAACCTAAGCCCTCATAGTAAGCAACAGTTTTGGTAAGCTGTTCAGCCTTCCAATACTGGCTTTTATCCTCAACACCTTCAAGCGCAAGGTTATCAGGATCGAGCTTATCGATGCCGTAATAGCCTGGCAGAACTTCGATGTCGGGGTCTTTGGTGTCAACCTCAAAATAGTGAACAACCTTACGGTCGTTACCTGCTGCGTTGTTAACAACCAGCTCGGTTTCGGTTGCACCGGGTGCCAATGAATACTTGTTTTCAGAAATTACTGTGTAGTAATCGTCCGTACCCATAGTGGCTGCGAAGACTGACATAGGAAGTGCAGATAAAAGCAAAAGCACGACCAATGTCATTGAAATAAATTTCTTCATTATTATCTCCTCCTTAAAATATTTAATAAAGAAAATTCTGATATATAAACACTACCTAATATAAAGGCAGTGATAAACGCACAAATCAAGCCCAAAAGAACTCATACTCAGTTATTATATCTACAGATTTTCCGGGAATTACATAAGTAAAAGCTAAGTATAATAAGATATAAACAAAGCTTAATACAGAGCGTATATTAAATTCAGTAAAACCCACGTTAACGTATACTTTATCTTTTCTTACAGGCATTGTAGCACAATAAATTATCGTAAAATAATTGAAATAATAAGTAGACCTTCCGATAACCTCAAAAATATATCCTAAGCTGCCTGCAAAGAATGACATAATACCTATAATACTGCAAAGAATATACATATTATCGTTCTTGTCAGTAGGATTCAACGTCAAAATAATATAAAGTATCGGTAAAAATAATATTAACTGAGCTAAACCTGAACCGCTTTCGATGTTTGTAATGTAAATACTGTATTTTGATAAAATACCGAGATTACTGACGCCTAATTTTACAAGAATTTCGACGTTAAAATATACAAAAAGAAGAACCAAGGAAACTATTATTAATTTCTTGATTGTTAATACTTTGCCAACAATGCGGTAAATTATATATGCAATAAAAACAATTATACTGCTGTAATGAAAGATTGCAGATAATAAAAGTAAAATAAAGCCTTGTTTCTTTTTACCTTTAATAATATAGGCATAAGCCAAATAAACAAGTCCCACCGCAATCATAATTCTTAACAAGTGAAAGGCGTGGACATAAAGAATACACACATAAGCAAACACGGCAAAGCCAACGTTGAGGCGGTCTCTGAGCATATATATAGACTGAAAAACCAAAGCCAAGCTAATAAACTTAATAACACCTATTCCGACATAAGGATTTCTGAAAATAATTCGAAGCAAAAGGCATAACAGCTTATATCCCGTTTCTACCTCAAAATCCAGTAAATCCTTCCAAGTCCAATTAGAATAATAATAAACATATGCCGGTATATCGTCACCTGTTTTAGACAGGAAACACAGGATAAACAACAAGAAAAAAGATATCAAAAACAAATAGGAATTGAAATAGTTATATTGTATAACAATAGAATTGCTATTACTGTGTGTTGCGGGTACCCTTTTTCTTTGTGAAATACAAGCAAAAAATACAGCAAGAATAATAATTATTAAAGATATATACATTTAAATCTCCGATACAACAGTTTACTGTGCAGTTGACTTTTGTGGTAGTACTATCCAATCGCCGAAGGTTTTGTCCCAGTAGTCGGGATTGAAACTGCCGAAACCACTACAGTGGAAGAAAGTCATCTCGCCGAAATAAACCTTTCCGTCGACCTCGTAAAAGTCAACCCTTAGTTGAGGCGTACCCTTACTTAGAATAGCCGCTAATCGTTTCATTTCTTCAAAGCACTCGGGCTTTACAGGAGGAACTTCTGCCATATTGTGGTCAAACGTGATGGGCAAATGGTTAAAATCCATGTCAAAAAAGTCTGCAACAGTAGTTTCACCCTTACCTCTTCCTTGAACTATATACAAAGCCTTGGGTTCGCCGCCAAAGGTAAAGAATTTATAGTCTCTTAATTCTTTGTATTTGCTATCCTCCATGTAAGCCTCTGCGATTATGCGAGGTTTTACATTTTTGTATGGCCATTCGCGGCTACAAACAAAATACTGTCTTTTCAGCCTCTTTTTTAACAGCTTTTTGGCAGCTTCAAAATTAAAATCAGCTTTATTTTTACAAATAGCATAACTACCGCTGTCGTGTGTACATTTCAACACAAATTTATCAGGCAATGTGCTAAAATCTATATCGTCAAATCTATCCCATACACCATACACGGGAATTATGTACTTCTCCCCTATACGTTCAGAAACATAATTTTTAACCAGATATTTATCAACCATTACGGTATATTCAGGGCGGCGGTCATAAAGCTTAAGCCACTGCAATTTTTCAGTAAACGTCTTAGGTGAATTAAGGTTAAGCTCTTTTCCTGTTTTAATTTTATACTTTCTTTTAATAACTTTTTCGTCAGAAACATACTTGAGAAAACCGATATCAGATAAAAAGTTAAATCTGTAGTCAGAGTTAAAAAGTAATTTTCCTATATTTTTAAATTTAGACACTAAACTCAATTTAAATGTACCTCTCTGCCTAATATCCGTCGGGTTGTATAAAT
This sequence comes from Ruminococcus sp., assembly GCA_030525665.1. GTDB lineage: Bacteria > Bacillota > Clostridia > Oscillospirales > Acutalibacteraceae > Ruminococcoides. The sequence continues at coordinate 8,582 of JAUNEH010000017.1, read as the reverse complement.
AATCAGCATAAACAACGTTACAAAAAAACATCTATTAACTGATAAATGACAACCATTCTTTCGTTATCCTCTCTACAGAAAGCTCGTAACGCAGCTTTTCTGAATTACTTGAAAGAGAATTGGCGTAATCAGAATCGTCAATCAAATTATTTAATGCATCCGTCATAGCCTTTACATCACCAACAGGCACCAAAATGCCGTTATGTCCGTTGACAATTACAGCTTTAGCACCACCTGAGGGATAATCAGTGCTGATAGTTGGTATTCCAAGAGCCATAGCCTCAAGCATAGAATTGCTCATACCCTCGTAATCAGAAGACAACACAAACGCGTAAGCATCTGATATATCGTCATACAAAGTGCTTGAATTACCCTTAAGAATAATCTTATCTTCAAAATTCTTGCTAATTATATAGTCGGTAAGTTCTCCTTTAAGAGAGCCATCACCGTAAATCTCGAAAACAAAACCATTATCAGGAGCTTTAGACATTGAAAAAGCATCAATGGCCATTTTAAGGTTCTTCTGAGGTTCTAATCTGACGGCAGTTACAATACGCTTGCTTCGCTCGCCGACAAAAGGCGTTGGCAAATCAGGATTTAGGGGATTAAAAATCACACAAGAGTTTCTCTGAATTTTTTCTGAGAAAAAGCTCATAGCCTGCTCTGTCTGGAATACGTATTTAAATTTTCCTCTATATAAAATTTTACGCATTAAACGGGAAATTTTACTTTGAGGATAAATGACAGGGTCGTTTCTTTCAGAAAGCACCAATCTAAACGGTAACCCTACACATGAAAATACAGCATAAAAGTTAACGTTGGTATTAAAAGAAATGCAAACCTCTGCACCAAAGCTTTTGAGCTCTTTTCTTATGTCGTTTATTCTGTTGAGGTACCCTATTCCCCTGAGCTTATAGTTTTTAGCACAGTCTATAAATTTAACAGCATCGGGAATATAATAAGTTTTTTTATTAGAACTGACAACTATTACTGCGACTTCGTGTCCCTGAGCTGACATTTCAGTTGCAAGCTCAGAAACAACTCTTTCGGCACCGCCGCCTGCTAAGCTGCCGATTATAAATGCTATTTTCATTTGATGCTCCAGAAATTAAAAATAATTCGCCTAACTTTAACTGTAAAGTAGAAAGATACCTTTGGAATGAACCGGCTGATGTGAATGCGTTTTTGTTAAATGTATCCACAATTACTTCTCTTGAAGAAGCTCGAAATTCATTTAAATTAGTTAAAGACTCAATCCACGGTCCCACGGAATTTATACTAAGAAACTTAACTAAGCCAAGCTTCATATCACATTCAGCAGTAACATTATCAGAGACAAGGCAGGGAGTTCCCATTACCTGTGATTCCATTACAACCGTTGGTAAACCTTCTGACGTTGAAGGCAAAATCACACAATCAGATGCATACATAAGCTCATAGATATCATTCCTTCTACCTAAAAGCATAACGTTATCTTCTAACCGTTTTTCTTCTATAAGGGCTTTTACATGAGGTTCAAGGTCACCGCTGCCTGCTAATAACAATTTAAAATTAACATTATTTTCGCGTAATTTATCTGCGATGTCTATAATAAAACCATGGTTTTTTTGAACAACAAATCTACCTGCATGAAATACCACTATATCATTTTCTCTTACATTAAGGTTATTTCTAAGCTCAGCTCTGTTCTTAGATAATACCCGATTGCATTTGTTTAAATCGATTCCATTAGGAATTGTAACGTAATCATCACAATCGCCGTATATAAATCTTGCCGCTTCTGTGCCGCAAGCAAACTTGATATCAGCATTCTTTCTTGATAAAAACCTGTTAAACTTAAGATAAATGGAATTGTTTTGAATAAAGCCGGGATTATTAGACGTTCTATGAGCATGAATGCAAAATAATTTAATTCCTGCTTTTTTAGCAAGCTTTTTAAAAATCACTGCACGCCAACCGTCAGAGTGACAATGGACAGCGTCATAACCGCCGTCTTTCATAACCTTTAAAACATAGTCTTTAAAGTTTTTATACCCGCTTTTTCGGGGACGTGGCATAAGAAAAGTTTTAGAGCCGCATTGATTTAAGCATTTAATAAATTCTTCGCCGTTTTCATAAATAAAAGACATTACATCCTGACAAATGCAGGATTTATCGGAAGCAACTATAAGGTTCCTTACTAAAGAAGAAACACCGCCGCCGTATCCTTGTATGATATGTAATACTTTAATCATATAAATTAAAACCCTCAATCGCTTTGTTTCAACAAAAACGGTTAAATATCAAAGCGTAAATAAAGATGTATACTCTTTCTTTAGTTGTGAAAAATTATACTTGCTATTAATAAATTCTTTAGCATTTTCGCTCATTTCGGCATTGTCCGAATCAACAATTGACTGAATGGCATTTGTAAAACCGCAAGTATCATCAAGAGAAAAAGAAAAACCTGCCTTATGTTCGCTTACATCATTCCATGGAGTCTGGTCGCTGATAATAACAGGACACTTTGAAGACAGTGCTTCGGCAATCACGTGGCCAAAGTTTTCGCTGAAGGTAGGAAAAACAAATGCATCGTACTTGTTAAATGTACTATGAGTCTTATCGTGAGTAATAAGACCGCGGTAATTCACTTTTATATTATCAGGTAAAGTTTTAATTATGTTCTCACATTCATGCCAATACCCAACATCCTCAATAGGGCCGTAAATGTCAAAAGTAACGTTACCTTTGATATTTTTAAAGAAGCTAATAGCTCCCAAGAGATTCTTTTTAGGATGAATACGTGAAAGAAATATAAACTTTGCACTGCCAGATTCTTTCACTTTGTAAGGAAAGTCGGCATTTACGCAAGATGGAATATTAGTCAATAAATGTACATTATTATTCTTTGCACCAAGGTATTTCATAATAGCTTCAGACTCTTCATCACATGTAGACTGAAAGCATACGTTCTTAACAAGACCAAACAAACGCAAACAAATAATATACGGAATCTTCTTATACTTTTTGCGAAAAGCACCCTTGCACAGTTCGCCTCTCGGGGCTAAAATAGCCCTTATATTCTCTCTCTTGGCAATGATAAGGCAAGGAAGCACACAGCTCTGAAACAAGCTTTGAAGATATATAAAATCAGGCTTAACCTCATTTACAATCTTCCTAAAGGCATCAATACCATAATCAGAGTCACTTAAATACTTAACGTAACAGTTTTCTCTTTCGTTCCAGCCGTCGGTAATACTCTCATATCTTTCAGCGGAATTCAAATCATGGTCCTTTGTAACAATATAAACTTCATATTCGCTCATAAGGGAGCAAAAATTATTAACACTGACAGGAGGTCCGCCGAATTTTTCACCGGGGAAAAATCCGTCCATTACAACCAGTATTCTCTTTTTGACCATGAACAAGTCTCTCCGAATCTTTTTGGTTTGAATAATAGCAAGTAAACATTAATCTATATTAAAATAAACATCCATCTCATCAAGAAGCTTTGTCTTTTCAAAATTTTCAAGAAAATATGCTCTGGCATTAAGTGAATATTCATTTAAACTTGCTTGATTTTTTAAAAAAATAATATTTTCGGCTAAGGCAACGCCATCACCAATAGGTGAGCAAACGCCTGATGCTGAATCACTAATTATTCTTTCAGTTTCGCCTGTGGCAGCAGCGATAATAGGCATACCGCAAGCTAAATAAGACTGTAGCTTTGCAGGAATAGTATTTGAAAACAGCGGGTTATTCATAAACGATACAAATGCAACATCGCATGCTGACAACAGTATCGGAATACGCTGAGGCGGCTGCTGGTCAATCATAATAAAATAATCCTGCAAGCTGTTCTCAGAAATTTCATGCAATAAATTAGCTTTGTTTCTTCCGTCACCTATAATTACAAAGCATACATCTTTAATATGGTGTTCAGAAAAGTGTTTTGCTGTCTTAATAATTACGTCCAAGCCCTGAGCAAAACCTATATTTCCTGTAAAAGCTACTTTAAACCTATTGTCATTTGGTATCTCGTCAACAGTCTCCTTAGCCATTGGACGATAAAATTCTTCTGCGTATTGAGGCCAATACAAAACTTTGTCTTTATTATCAAAAACACGTTTCTTTATCTCATTAACAAATGAAGGAGAAGTAGCGAAAATTTTATCGCAATTCTTATAGATATAATTAACCATTCGGCTGATTGGTTTTATCACAATGGGAGCAGTAATTCCTGTAACAATTTCTACGTTTTCAGGCCATAAATCCTGAACATATAAATAATTAGGAATCTTATGCTTTTTTGCGTACCAGACACCGATTAAAGCCTGTGTCATTGGAGAAACCTCGAAAGTAAATACTAAATCTGCTTTAACTTTCGTAAAGACTTTCCAAAAAAAGCCGGAAACAAGGAATGAGAAATAATTAAAAATCATTCCTAACGAGCCTTTACCGCGAGGAGTAAGAGGTATTCTTATAATATCAACACCACAGTACTGCTCTTTCCTTTTTTTAAACCAGCTATATCCTTTGTAAAACTTACCTTCGGGATAGTTGGGGATTCCTGTAAGAACAGTAACCTTGTACCCACGCTTAACCCATTCACAACCCATATCGTTTATACGAAAAGATTCGGGATAAAAATATTGGCTGACAACTAAAATATGTTTAGGCTTCATTATTCTCCCTCAATCTTGTTAATAGACTCTTCCAAAGTATATAAACAATAATTATCTTTATATGTACTTAAACTTGAGTCATAGACCAAATTTCCGAAAGCTTTATTGGCACTTTTGAAGAATAAACCCATAAATTTTACAAGCCAAGTAAAGCCTTTCAGAAGAACCAGCTTCTTATTATTTGCCAAAGCAATTAACTTTACAAATTCAGAAGTATTGGACAACTCAGAATTTTGTGGCCAAAAAACACCTTGCTCACCATTATCAATTACAAGTCGAACAAACTCACATAGATTCTCTACGTAAAGCATAGACCTTTGATTTTTTATATATGGAAAAACCGGTGTTAATTTAGAAATTTTAACTAATAATTGATAGTTGCCTCTACAGCTTTTTCCATAAATCATCGGAGGACGCAAAATAACTACTTTAAATTTTTCATCATCAAGCGGAATAAGACCTTTTTCGGCAAGTGCCTTACTATTACCATAAGAGTTTGTAGGATTTAAAGGGGTATTCTTTGTTATAATTTTATCTTCACCGATTTTTGTGCTGTCACCATAAACAATAGCAGAGCTCATAAAAACGAACTGAGAAACCCCTTCTGCCTTTGCTTTCTGTGCAGTTTCTATAGCTAAATCAGTATTAATGGTATAGTAAATCTTTTCTTTGTTTTCGCTGATGCTTCCATTATCAGAGTGAGCAATTCCTGCAACATGAAAAACAGAGTCATATATAGAAAAATCCTTTTCCTTCCATGCACTATCCTTCATATCAAGGGTATCAATAATATATTCACCAGGGTGAGTTTCATTTAAGAATTGTTCAAAGGAAGTGCCAATAAAGCTGTTTGCACCGGTAATTAGTATTTTTTTCATATAACACAAACCTCAATTAATACAATCAGCAATATACCGAGCCGCAACTTACCTTAGCCTTTGCAGGAACTGTCGAATACGGCGACACTGTAGCATTACAATCTATGTGTACACCATCGCGACACACGCAATCATGACCAATTACAGCACCTGCTGATATAATACATCCTTCACCGATTCTGCTTAAGCTACTAATTACAGCCATAGGCTCGATAATAGTACCTGCTCCAACATCAGAAGAATCAGCTACATAAGCATCAGGCGAAATAAGAGTACACAAAGAAAGCTTGCAATATGCACGGATTTGTTTGATTAAATCAAGACGTATATCCGAATTGCCGATTGCAACGATAACATCGCTAAATTCGTCGGATAAACTCAAAATATCAGCGATGGTGCCGATAACCTGCAAACCATTGGGAGTTACGGCTTTACTATCATCTACAAAAGCTATGTTTTCAAAACACAGCATTGATTTAGCAATTTCATAAGCAACGACAGCATAACTTCCTGCACCAACAATCAGTAAATTACGAGAACCCATAATTAACAAATCCCTTATTAAACTAATATAATACTAATTCTCAGGAATATAAAATAAATCCAGAAGCAAACGGTTAACATCATTTTGATCAGCATAAAATTCCATAAACTTTTCGCCTGCTTTAGATTCACCATCGATACTGTATATCTCTTTAAACTCATATGTACTAAGATTCTCAATGAGATTTTCCAGCTGATTAACCGTATAATTAGAAACAATATAATCAGAAAGCTTAAGTGCTGAATCGACGATAAAGCTTTCATCTTCTTCTGCTTTCTCATTAAAAGCTTTGAACAGTGAAGTGAGGTAATCCTGCTGTCGTGTCATTCGGGCAGTATTGCTGCTGTCCTCAAGGCCCTGTCGAGTGCGAACAAAGTTAAGTACATTAGTACTGTTAAGAGTTACAGTTTCGCCCATAACAAGGGTGTCGTCGATGTCGGAAAAATCATCATTAATTCTTTCGATATTAATATCGTTGAGCACACCGGATACTGCATCCACCGTATTACGACAGCTCACTTCCCTGCCGTTACCATAGGTATGAGCAAGGGCAAGCTGACCGGTAAAAGTATCAATCTTTTCACCGGCAACGCCTAAAACGTTAATTTCAGCCATTGTATCCCTGTTAAGATGAATAGCCGAAAAGGTTTCTTTTTCGTTGTCAACCACAAACAACATTAAAAAGTCAGCTTGCTGGTCATTATAAAAGCCCGTGTCATCACGTGCTTCGTCGAATTTATCGAGACCAAGGACTAAAATGCCCTGAACATCGTCATTCAAAATATAATTAACACCATCGACATTTACAGCAGAGCCTGTAACATCATGAGCAGGAAACAATCCTCGACCCTTTTCCCAATAGCTTAACAGCAAAAGAGTTGAGGACACGAGCAAAACAGCAAGAAGTAAAATCAGAGCACCATAAATAAGCTTGGTTTTTTTTGATTTTGTTTTACTCATAGGCTGCACCTTAGGCTTTAGTTCTCTTTCTGTAGCTGATTATAAGAAGAACTATACCTGCAGCTGAAGTTACCATTACTGCAGCAAAAACCCAAGGAAGCACATCGCCTGTACCGGGAACGTCGATGATAGAATCATCAACATCTACAACAACAGCAAAGGCTCTGGGTAATTCTGTTGAGAATACAAGGTACTCACCTTCAATTACGGCATCTTCAACCACATGCCACTTGCCGCCTTCAAAGTACACTAAACCAACAAAGTTATTAAGTGTATCAGCATCAAGCTTAATTTTAAAATTACCGTCTGTAGCATCAGTGATGCCGATATGGAATAAGTCGCTGATACCAAGATTATCTGTTGATACGTTAAGATTCTCAGCAATATCTGCGATATCGGGAATCAAAGAAGAGACGCCGTTTGAATTCCTGATGCTTTCATAAGCATCCTCAAACTTTTCGCGGTCGATAACGTCAAGAATATTACGGTCGCCATAAGAAGTGATGTAAATATCACCCTTCCAGTTAGGGTCAGAGCATTCAAATTCAATAATAATAGGTGTCTTATTGAATGAAGGACTCTGAAGAAATACGCCGGGAGCAGCTGCAACAGAAAGTGACATAGTGCACACCATTACAACCATAAGGATAATTGCAAATAATTTTTTCATGATAATTACTCCTTTTCTGTATTAATACATTAAAAAGTTACAAAATAAATTATTTTATAAAAAACGTATCGGCAAAATGATTCATCTGCAAAAGCATATCATCCCCTGCTTTACGTTTAATATATGAAATTGCATCCATCATTTTAGGCGGTCTGTTAATAAGGTCGTGGCAATCAGAGCCGATAAAATGAATAAGGTTTCGATTTAGCATTGACAAGGCTTTATGCCTGCTGCCAAAGCTTAGAAAGAAATCTGCATTGGCTTGAATCAAAATTCCGCTGTCAACGAGCTCATAAATTAAATCAAAAGGCTGAAACCTAAGATATCGCTCGATATGAGCCAAAACTACAGTAACCCTTCCTTGTGAGGCAAGCTCAGTAAGCTCTCTTAAAGTGTATGCAGTCCATTTCCTCATAGACATCTCAAGCAGTAAAAGCTTGCTACCTTCGACACAAAGCTTATTAAGGTTTTCAAGTCTGCTTATACCCTCGTAATATTTAACTTCAGCACCCAATCGTATTTGAGGTAAATCATCAGTTAAAAAAGGCACCAGGGACTCATAGGATAACCTTCGTTTTTCAAGAAACTCTTCTATAGAATTATGATTTGCATAAAAATGCGGTGTAGCAACAACCTTGTCTATTCCCTGCCTTTTAAGAATTTTAAGAAGTTGCAAGCTTTCATCAATGCTTTTGCTGCCGTCATCTATAGATGGAAGAATATGACTGTGAAAATCAATCATTTATTTGCTCCGTTTTCGGCATAAGGCTGGCTTTTATAATACTTGTAATATTTCTTATATCTGCCGTAAGAGCCTTTTTCGTTCTTAGCACTGTTTAGAACACAGCCAAGCACATTAACATGGG
>JAUNEH010000106.1:1167-1944 GCA_030525665.1 Ruminococcus sp. | reverse complement strand
TAGGCGGCGTAAAAGAAATTTTCTCTGCATCAGGTATGAGCACTACGTATCTTACTCTGCTTTTAAAATGCGTAGGTATTTGCTTTCTTACAGAGTTTACCTGTGATACCTGTAAAGATGCAGGACAAGCCGCGTTGTCGAATATTGTTATTTTCGGCGGAAGGATATTTGTGCTCGTTTCATCACTGCCGCTGTTTTCAGAGCTGTTGTCAATAGTAACCGACCTTGCAGGAGGATAAATGAAACGGACTTCTAAAATCTTATTAATGTGTTTTGTTTTGATTTTATTATTAGCTTTTAACGTTAAAGCAGATACTCTTGAAGATTTAAGCAAAGCATCAGGTGCGTATACCTTAAGTGAGAACTTGCCTGATGAAGTCAATGAAGCCTTAGAGGATATAGGTCTTGACAGCGGTGATTTTTCTACGGTGCAAAATTTATCCTTTAGCCAAATAGTCATGTACCTGTTAAATTCTGCAGTTAATGAAGCAGGCGAAGTTTTACCTTCGGTTTGTGTTGTGTTGGCTATACTTTTATTGTATGCGGCTTTCGGCGGTGTTTTTGAAAGTGTTTCCAACCCTGCACTTTCTTCTGTTTTATCGGTTGTATCTGCGCTTTGCATTGCTTGTGTACTACTTTTGCCTGTAAGTAACCTCATAGAAACTGCCGAAAGCTCCATAATAATTGCCGCAGATTTTATGCTTTCGTTTATTCCTGTAATGACAGCAGTGCTTATATCTTCGGGACAAACTGCTACAGGAAGCGGTTACTGTGCAA
>JAUNEH010000106.1:0-1153 GCA_030525665.1 Ruminococcus sp. | reverse complement strand
TGGACAGCTGTTTTCTAAAGTGGTTTCTCCGCTTTTAAGTTGTTTTCTTACTTTGGGAATTTCCTCGTCAATAGTTCCGGATATAAAACTTTCGGGTTTGGTTAATTTCTTCTCAAAAACAATTAAATGGTTAATGTCATTTGTATTTACGTTATTTACCGCACTGCTGACACTTAAGTCTTTATATTCGTCATCGGTAGATAACATATCCTCTCGAGCTCTCAGGTATACTATGTCGTCTTTCGTACCGGTTGTAGGCGGAGCATTATCTGAGGCATACCGAACGGTTCACGGAAGCGTTGGTGTACTTAAATCCGGAGTCGGCGTATTTGTAATTATAGCAATTGTAACCGTGTTTATCCCTGTAATAATCAGACTTTTGGTTTGGCTTTTTACAGTTAATATGTGCAAGTCCTTTGCTGAAACAACAAGCCTTAACAGTCCAATGTCTATGTTAACGTCAATCAGTACGGTGCTTTCTCTGCTTCTGTCGGTTATATTCTGTATCATAGCTTTGTTTATAATCACAACGGCACTGATTATGACCATAGGAGGTGCCTCATGACTGGTATAACTACAGCCGTAACGGTTTTATGCTGTTCGTTGTTTGCCTGTGCTTTTATAAAATTTCTTGCGCCGGTTGGAAACAGCGAAAAGGTTCTGCGGCTTGTATTAAGTCTTTTTGTACTTATATGTATGGTTACTTGCTTTAAGGAAATTGCAGACGTTATAAAAATATCTTCGGATACTTCTTCGACTTATGAGAATACCAAAGATATAGATAATACCGTTAAGGCTTCGGTTTTAAAGACTACGGGCGACTATATGGCAGAGTATATCTTAAATCTTCTTTCAGCCGAGAATATAAAGCCTGAGCTTGTAAAGGTTACGGTAAACAGCAACGAGAATTCAGTAATAAACATAACCGATATAATCATATATATAGATAACAGCAAAGAGCTTTATAAAAACAAAATAGAAGAAATCATAGAAGCTGATTTGCAGATAACACCAAAGGTAATAATCAAGGAGCAGTAATGAAAAAGTTAAGTAAAGATAAACTCACAATGTTCTTAAGCTCTGACAAAGCAAGGGTGATATTTGTTTTCGTTGGTCTTGCCGCAATTTTGCTGATATTTTTAAGCGGACAGTT
>JAUNEH010000105.1:0-1956 GCA_030525665.1 Ruminococcus sp. | reverse complement strand
GGCAGATGCTTATATCTACGCCTTTTACGGTGTGGTTGGCGGTTCTACAACAGGTACACCTTTAGGTGAATATCCCGGCTCGGCCATGACATATGTTGAAACAAATACTGACGGCGACAAGGTTTATTCTGCCGATGTTCCTGCTGACATCGACTATATTAAGTTCTCAGACGGCACAGGCAGCAGTAATGCTGAGCGTACAGATAATATAGGAAATGCTTATGTTTCAAATAATGCATTGTACACCATTACAACAAAGGGAAGCAAGTATTGGGGCGTTGATATTTCTACCTACGGCAACAGCTCAGGCGGCAATACAGACGATGACAATACAGACGACAACACAGGCGGTAATACTGGCGATAATACTTCCACAGGTACAAATTCTACTTATTACCTCAGAGGTACCCTTACAGATTGGGACCCAGGTAAGGTAATGACACTTAACACAGATGGTTCTGCAAGCATTACTCTTTCACTTGCTGCAGGCACATATGAGTTTAAGGTTTACGATAACAGCACAGCTATGTGGTACGGCAATACAGGTACAATAGAGGATACAGCCGAGGGCTGGACCTTTACTGACACAGGTATGGTTAACTGTACTCTCAACGCCACAGGCGGCAACTATACTTTCAGATGCTATACAAACTCTGAGGGTAAGTTTAAGGTAGATGTTACAAAGTAATATTTAACGCAAAATTACGGAGCTGACAAAACTGTCAGCTCCGTTTTTCTTTTTATTATTAACAATATCAGCCGTGAGGCGGTACGGGATCGTTGCCAAAAGAACTCTTCTTGCGGATTTTACCGTCTCTGCCGCAAACGGTAAGCTCAGACTTTTGATTTTTTGCGATATCTGTGGCAATGGCAATAGCTTCACGCTGAGTTTCTACAACTACAGTAGGCTTTTTATTGCCTTCGCCCATTACCTGCCAGTAGCCGTCGTCCCTGTGGGTTACAAACTGATTCTTGCCCATTTTACTTACACCTCCGTTAAATTGACTTACAGATATTATTAGCGAAGGATGTTGTATTATGCGAAGAGGAAAGGCGTTTATGCCTTCTGAAAGATTAGATGCGTTTATGGCTTCAAAAGCTATTGCAATTTGAGAATGTTATTGATTTAATAAATCTACCACACAAAATTTAATTATGCGTTTTGTTTTTCAGCTTCATTCTTTACTTAGGTAAAAATGTAGGCTTTTTTTCGCGTAGCTGGAAAGCAAACGATAAATTTTGTGTGGTAACAAAGTTGAAGCCTGCGTTTTTCGGTGCGGGGCTTTGGCTTCGCACTTTTTTATTTATCGAAAACGCAAGCTATAGTGCCACGCGACATAACTTTATACCCTAAAAAGAAAGGACTGCACAACTTAAAGTGCAGTCCTTTCGCCTTTTAGTGATTATTTGTTCTTATGATGCTGTTTTAAAAAGTCCCTTATTTTTATGTCGCCGCCTTCTTTGACTCTTTTGATGTCGGGAATATGCCTTAATGCAAGAAGCAGGCTGACTAAAATTGCGATTATAATAACAGCAGGCTCGGGGTTGCGTGCACAGTAAAATACAGGAAAGATAACCGCTGCAACATAGGGCACAACGACCGAGTGGTTGGCTAAAATCATTATTCCTACGCAAAGCAAAAGCATAAACACAAACAGCACAGGGTCAAGGGCAAGAATCATTCCTGCAAATGAGGCAAGACCTTTTCCGCCTTTGAATTTAAGGTAAAAAGGACAGATATGACCTAAAACCGTCGACGCACCTGCAAGTATGCCTGCGGCAGAAAACTGAGGAAAAATAATACGTGCAAGAATTATTGCCAGAACTGCCTTCAATACGTCAAAGGCCATGACTAAGGCACCCCAACCTTTACCCAAAACAAGCATTGCGTTGGTGGCACCTAAATTTTTAGTGCCGTTTTCACGCATATTTACTTTTTTGAACTTCGAAATAATC
>JAUNEH010000016.1:0-27725 GCA_030525665.1 Ruminococcus sp. | reverse complement strand
AATTAAGGAGGCTATAATTACAAGAGTAAGCTTAAGGTTGAGGGATATGTATGAAACATAGAGAATTATTGGAAGTTTTGAGTGTGGCGGCAAAGCTTAAGGATACCACACGCCATAGCTACACCGAAAAAGGCAGGCACGAGAGTGTTGCCGAGCATAGCTTTATGACAACACTTATGGCGTTTTTCCTAAGGGATGAATTTCCCGAGGCGGATATGGACAAGGTTATTAAAATGTGCATTGTTCACGATTTGGGCGAAGCTTTTACAGGAGATATTCCTGCCTTTGAAAAGACCAATGAAAACGAGCAACATGAAGAAAATCTTCTTTTGGATTGGGTAGAAACATTGCCAGAAATGTATGCAGATGAGCTTAAATACCTTTTTGAAGAAATGACAAAAAGAGAAAGTCTTGAAGCGAAAATTTACAAAGCAATTGATGGCTTAGAAGCTCTTATTCAGCACAATGCGTCTGATTTGTCCACATGGCTTCCATTGGAGTATGAACTTAATCAGACATATGCCGATGACAAAGTGTCTTTCTCAGAATATCTTATCAAACTTAGAGAAGAAATAAGAAAAGATACGATAAATAAAATAAAGAATAACCAGTGAGGCAAGAATGAACAAACATAGTATGAATCTGAATCCTTCTCCGTTTGAAATGATAAGGTCGGGGAGAAAAACCATCGAGCTCAGACTATACGACGAAAAACGTCAGGGCATTGAAGTCGGCGATTACATAACCTTTGCGAATACTGAAAACGAGCTGGATACATTGACCGCAAAGGTTGTGAATTTGTATGTGTTTAAGTCTTTTGTCGAGCTTTATGAAAATTTACCTTTGCTTAAGTGCGGATATACAGAGGATGATATAAGCTGTGCTTCACCTGCTGATATGGAAATCTACTATTCAAAGGAAAGACAAAAGCAATATGGTGTAGTGGGTATAGAAATTGAGGTTATATAACCATAAAAAACTCGGGTAATTTTACCCGAGTTTTGCTTTTAGTGATGGTGATGATGGTGATGACCGTGGGAGTCCGATTCTTTAAATTCAATATGGCAATGATGGCTTTCGCAGATTTCATTTTCAAGCTCCAGCTCTAAGGTTGCGTGGGAAATTCCGTGCTCTTTAAGCTCTGCTCTTACCTTGTCTTTAATTTCCTTGCCGTTTTTGTTGGTTACAAGGTGCATTGTGGCAAAGTTTGTGCTGCCGTCAATGGTTCTTACGTGGATGTGATGAACACCTTTGATGCCTTCAATGCCTTCAATATGTTCTGTGATTTCGGATATGTCGATATTTTCGGGGGTTTTCTCAAGGAAAATGTCGGCAATATCCTTAAGATTTTTAAAGGCATTGATAAAAATAAACACCGCAACGCCTATGCTCATTATGGGGTCGATAAGTGTAAAGCCTGTGAACCTTATAGCAATTGAGCCTGCAAGCACAACTGCCCAGCCTAAAACGTCTTCAAGCATATGAAGGTTAACGGCTTTTTGATTTATAGAGTCGCCCTTGCGTGTAAAAAGTGCTGCGGCAAAATTTACTATAACACCAAGCACTGCAAAAATTATCATACCGTCTGCGTTAATCTCAGAGGGGTTAATAATCTTGTGAATACTGTTTGTAATTACAAGCACCGAGCCCGAAAGAAGAATAACGGTGGTAATTAAACCGCCAAGCACTGAGTAACGGCGGTAGCCGTAGGTGTATTTTGCGTCGGGATGCTTTTTGCTTTTCTTTTCCAGAAAGTATGAAACGCCGATACTTAGGGCGTCGCCCGTATCGTGAAGTGCGTCAGACATAATGGCAACACTGCCCGTAAATATACCGCCGATAAATTCAAAGACGGAAAAGCTTAAGTTAAGAATAAATGCAAGTAAAATGTTTTTTTCTGTTTTCATAATGTACTCCTGTTGACCTGTGGGTTGTTTGGTGATACAATGAATTCGTTACCGAACTCACTGTTCAATATTATTTTATAAAAATATGATGTAAAATCAACAGTCAGAACTTTACGATAGTACGATACCGAACAAATCGGCAAAAATGTACGGAGGATTTATGGACAGACGACAGAGAAAATCCAGAGAAGCAATTTTCAGAGCCTTTGAGGAGCTTTTAAAAAAGCGTGACTTTGCCCACATTACCGTAGGTGAGATTATTGAAAGGGCAGACGTGGGCAGGGCAACCTTTTACGCACATTTTGAAACCAAGGAGTTTTTGCTGAAAGAGCTTTGCGGCGAGCTTTTCTGCCATATTTTTGATGCAGAAGGAGAGGAGCATCACCACAGGCATATTTTTGAATGTGACGAGCACGGGTCTGTGTTTCTGCACTTGTTTGCTCACATAAAGAAAAACGACAACAACCTTTTGTCGCTGTTGTCGTCAAGCAATAACGAGATATTTTTGGGATATTTTAAGGAGAACCTTTTAAAGCTTGCAGAAGGTCAGTTCGATTTGCTTAAGGGAAGAGAAGTGGAAAAACTGCCTGAAGACTTTAAGGTGAATCATATTGCATCGGTGTTTGTAGAGGTTTTAAAATGGTGGATAGACACGGGGCTTAAAGAGTCCGAGGAAACCATAACAGAGTATTTTTATGTGGCACTTTGATTTGCGTTAAAAAAGGTGAGAGCCGAAAATTCGGTTCTCACCTTGTTTTTATATACGCTTTTACTGCTTACGCTTGTTGCCATATTTATCGAAATTTTTATTAAGTGCAATTTCGGTAAGTATAGCAGAAATAATTATAAGTACAATTGGAACAGAACAAAGTACAGCTCCTACGGTTCCGATAATGTGGTCGGGTTTGCCTAACACAAACATCATAGCACCAAGCTGAACGGATAATAGAGCTATCCCGCCGATAAACCAGATTTTTCCGCAGTATTTGTGGGCAAAGCTCCATGTGTCTTGATTTTTCATAGACATTTCGGTTCGGTAGCCGAATATGTAGTTTATGTTTTTCGGAGCTTTTTTCATAAAAAAACCACCGAAGAAAACCATAATGCAAGGAATAATCAGATTCATTACCGTCATAAAAATCCAGAAACCCATAGTATAATCTCCTTACAGTTTTCAGCTTTCTGTATTAAGCATCATATTAAGAATTTCGGCGTCGGTGGTTTTCATTCCTGTTTTGCCAAGTCTGCCTATGTTTTTGACGTTTGCCTCGAAGCCTTTTGCCACAATGCCGTCACCGCTTACAAATTGCTTGCCTTGTCGGTACATATCAAAGCCTAAAATTCCTGCATCAACGGACGAAGCGATTTTGGCGGCACAGCTTGCCTTTGCTCCGTCGCAGATAATGCCCGACACAATGCTTAATGCATTTACAACGGTGTGCATAACGGTTTTATAATCCTCGGTATAAAGATATGCAATACCTGCACCTGCTGCAGCACCTGCACTTACTGCTCCGCAATAAGCCGAAAGCCTGCCGATGCCCGATTTGATATGAATTGCAATAAGATTAGAAAGTGCTAATGCACGGTAGAGCTTGTCTTCGGTTGAATTAAGCTCTTTGGCATATTCAAGAACAGGCAAAGAGCAGGTTATGCCCTGATTGCCGCTTCCTGAGTTTATAATAACGGGCAGCTCACAGCCGTTCATCCTCGCATCCGACCCTGCTGCCGCCATAGCCTTGGCTCTGTCTCTTACGTTGTCGCCGTATGCATTAAGAATAACCTTGCCTATAGATGCACCGTAATCGTTTTTTAGTCCTTCCTTGGCAATAGCAGTATTATATTCAATCTGCCTTTTAATAACAGGCTTGATGTCTTCGATATCTACTTCGGTTATGTATTTCCATATAGCCTCGCCCGAGAGTGAGCTTCGGTCAGTAAAGCCTTCGTCGCTTTCGCAACGCACTTTGTTTTCAAGCAGCTTTTCGCCGTTTTTTTCAACAAGTACAATGTTGGTGTGAGCGTTGGCTATGCGGATTTTAGCGTAGCTTTCCTCTTTCTTTGCAGTGAGGACAATGTCAAAGTTGAAGTCGCTTTTCAGGTGCTTGACTTGGATTTCGGCTGAGTTTAAAAAGTCGCTGATTTTATGGATTTCGGTGGTGTCTATGTCTGCAAGCACCTCAAGCTTTTTATCGGCATTTCCAAGAACAATTCCTGCACTTACAGCCGCAGGGATGCCCTTTAGGTTACCGGTGTTCGGCACGATAACGCTTTTGACGTTTTTAATAATGCTTCCGCTGGCTTCAATAATTACCTTGTCGGGAATGTATCCCAAAACCTTCCTTGCCGTTGCTCCTGCATATGCAAGTGAGATAGGCTCGGTACAGCCCATGGCAGGTACAAGCTCTTCCTTTAAAATTTCGGTAAAAATTTTTGTATCGAAATCGGTGTTACACATAGCACCACTTCCTCTCAGTTACTATATTATTATATTTTATTGCTCTTTTCAAGGCAAAGTTTGATTTAAGCTTTTATTAGTGATATACTGAATTTATAAATAATGACAGAAAAGGATAAGCTATGAAAACCAAAAGCTTTAACAGGAGCTTGCTTCTTTCCATAATAACCCTTGCATGGCCTACAATGCTGCAGGAGCTTTTGCAGACAGCTGTGCAGTACATAGATACAGCTATGGTCGGTGCTTTAGGCACGTCCGCCACCGCGGCGGTTGGTGCAACCACTACCATAAACTGGCTTGTGAATTCTACAGTGTCAGCAGTTGGAATAGGGCTTTTAGCCTTTGTTTCTCAGGCTTATGGTGCAGGTAATAAGGAACTTGCCAGAAAAGCAAGCTCGCAGGCGGTGCTGTTAACCTTGATAAGCGGTGCGGTGTTTACTGCGTTGTGTTTAGGTTTAAGCCCTGTTGTTCCTCGGTGGATGCAGGTGGAGCCCGAGATAAGGCGATTGACAGCAACTTACTTTTTTGTGCTTTATTCGCCGATGCTTTTTCGGGCGGCGATTATTATTTTTGGTACTGTACTAAGGTCGGTAGGAGATACAAAAACCCCTATGCTTATCGGTCTTTTGGTAAACGTTATCAACGTTATTTTAAACTTTATCTTTATTTATCCTACAAGGATTGTGGAGCTTTTCGGTGTTAAGCTTACACTTTTCGGTATGGGTTGGGGCGTGGTGGGTGCCGCCGCGGCAAGTGCTGTTGCCTTTGTTTTTGGCGGTGTGGCAATTACCTTTAAATTCTGGCGACACTCGGAAATCAGTCCCAAGGGTCAAAGCTTTAAATTTGACAAAGCGGTGCTCAGGCCTTGTTTCAGGGTGGCTTTTCCGAATGCTTTACAGCGTTTTGGTACGTGTTTAGGATACGTAGCCTTTGCGGCTATGGTTAACTCCTTGGGCGAGGTAAGTACCGCCGCCCACACCATAGCAAATACGGTGGAATCTGCCTTTTATATCCCGGGTTACGGCATGCAGGCAGCCGCCGCAACCTTAGCAGGCAATGCTTTGGGTGCAGGAGACAAGGAAAGAATAAAGGCGTTGTGCCGTATGCTTATAATTATTGAAGTCGTGCTTATGGTGGTTTCGGGCGGACTTCTCTTTATATTTGCTCCAAGTATGATGACCCTTTTCTCGAAAGACGGATTGGTTATTGCGTTGGGAACTATGGTTTTAAGGATGGTAGCCCTAAGCGAGCCTTTCTTCGGTGTTTCCATAATTGTTGAGGGTATGATGCAGGGCATGGGCAAAACAGTTATGCCCTTTGTGGCAAATATCGCAGGTATGTGGGGAGTAAGAATTTTAGGCACATATATATGTACTCAGGTCTTAGGCTACGGTCTTGTATCTGCGTGGGGATGTATGATACTTCATAATCTGCTTTTATTCTCTATGTTTGCGGTTTATCTTGTTTCGGGCAGGTATAATCCTCTTAATAAAAACAGAAAAATAAAAATTAATAATTGACTTATTTTTTTAAGTGATATATTATTAGTTTAAGGATAATTTTGAACCTTTAAGGAGGCATTTTTTATGAAACGTGTTTTATGTGTGCTGCTGTCAGTGCTGATGCTGGCATCTGTTTTTACAATTGTGGCAAGTGCACTTGAGGGTAGCGATACAGTTACTCCCGTTGCAACAGCAGACGAAGCAACCATGGACCAGGCAACCAAGGACGAGGCTACAAAAGATGAGCCTGCTCCTATATTCCCCGAAGAAGAAAAACCCTACGGCACAAACAGGTATTACTTCTACCTGCCTGATGAGTGGGTTAATGATTATGCTTACACAGCAGGTATCTATTGGTGGGAAGGCTCCATAAGCGGCGAATATTGGCCCGGTAACGAGGCAAAGAGTGCAGGTGTAGAGGGTGTTTACTACTACGACGTAGCTACCGATACCCCCACAATCATCTGGAATAATTATCTTGACGGCGGTATGGACCCCTATGATGATATCTATACATCTGCATTGCAGACTGTTGATATTGCCGTTTCAGACGGAAATTATGACGGAATGATTTACGTTATAAGCCTTGATAAAGAGTATATCAATTCCTACAACGGCAAGGTTACCTATGGCGGCGAGTGGTACTATTACTACGGAAGCGGTATGTACGGCACAGCTCCTACCAAGGCAGAGGCAGACGAAGTGTTTACAGATAAAAGCTTTGGCGAGTGGGCAACCCCTGACGAAACTCCTACCGAGCCCCCGATTCCTACAAATCCCGTAAGGCCCACAAGTCCTTACGAGCCTACAGAGCCTACGGAGGTACCTTCTGAGCCTGTAGTTACAGAGCCTACCGAGCCAACAACGGTTGAGACTGAGCCTACAGATGCAAGCGAAGCTCCTTCCTCAACCGCAACAACACCCACAGAGGAAAGTACAGTTACTGAGCCTACAACTATTATCGAGCCCGAGTTCGAAATGGGTGACGCAAATATGGATGGTAAGCTCAACATCCGCGATGCAACTCTTATCCAGAAGTACCTTGCAAAGCTTCTCAGCTTAAGCGACGGACAGAAAGAGTTCGCAGACTTTGACTTAAACGGCAAGGTAAACGTAAGAGACGTTA
This sequence comes from Ruminococcus sp., assembly GCA_030525665.1. Classification (GTDB taxonomy): domain Bacteria; phylum Bacillota; class Clostridia; order Oscillospirales; family Acutalibacteraceae; genus Ruminococcoides. The sequence goes on along the minus strand of JAUNEH010000016.1, from coordinate 20,732 downwards.
CAGCAATCCAGAAGAAAATCGCAGGACTTATCTGATATCAAAAAACAAACAGTCTCACTTTTTAGTGGGACTGTTTTTGTATGCCTTAACTTTTGATTTCAGATATTTAAAGGTTTCATCTTCGCCCTTTTCTTTTAACATTACTAAAAGCTCTTCAAGCTCGGCACTTGTTTCACTGTGGATAAATCGGGTAGATTTTGAACGCTCGAAATATGCAAGGGGGTGGGCATCTGTGTAAGTGTCTTTATTGTAAATCTTACTGGCGGCAACCCTGTCACAAAACATTTCGGCTAAGTAGTTGTAGGGCATTTTCACAGGCTCAACACGACGTGTAGCTTTGTTGTAGTCTGTCCAGTACTCAAAGTGGTGGCGGTTTCTGCCTTTGTGGTGAAGCCACGCTTTTGAGTAGCCGTATTCTTCGCGCTCGGCTTCGTTGGGGCTTCGTGTGCCTAAGTAATGCTTTGCACCTGTTAAAAACTCTGCGGGAGAGTATTTGGATAAGTCGTGTCTTAAGCCTTGCCACAAAATACCTGCTTTTTTGCAATGCTTAATTACTTGGTGGCGGTGTTTGGTGATTGTTATAAAATGCTTTAATGCTTTTGTCATATAATGTATTGTCCTTTATTAATAAATTTCGCGTGTCCCGAAAGGGACATGTGACATCAAAGATATACCGCAAATTACAGCGAAATTTATATCGCTGTGTTATGAAGCAGCACAATGCTTTCAACGTGTTTTGTGTAAGGAAACATATCTACACCCTGCTGTTTTTCTATAGTATAGCCGTTTTTAAGTAAAAATCTTGTGTCTCTTATCTGGGTTTCGATATTGCAGGAGATATAAATAATTTTAGGAATGCCTGCGTTTATCAGACTTTTAAGAAAGTCAAAATCACAGCCCATTCTTGGCGGGTCTACAAAGCAAGCATCAAAGTGCCCGCCTTTTTTAAGTAGGATTTTTATCTGCTTTTTTACGTCATTTGCGTAAAATTCGGCGTTTTTAATATTATTAATTTCAGCATTTTTCTTTGCGTTTTCTATGGAGCTTTCATTAAGCTCTACGCCTACGATTTTGCGGCATTTTTCAGCCGCAGCCAAGGAAATAGTACCTATTCCGCAGTAAGCGTCCAAAACAGTATCGGTTGCTTTTAAATCTGCAAGCTCTATTGCTGTATTGTAAAGAGTTTCGGTCTGTATAGGGTTAATCTGATAAAAGGTGTTGTAGCCGATTTTAAATTGAAGACCGCATAGGGTGTCGCTTATATATTCCTTGCCGAAAATCACTCTTGGGTTTCCGCCCGAGGTAAGCTTAGAGCTTTGACTTTCGGAGATAATTATGCTTTTAATATAAGGGTGAGCATTAATCAGATTTTTTGCAAAATCCTGCTCTTTTGAAAATGTATTTTTTGAGGCAACTATATTTACAAGCACCTCACCGCTTTTAAAGCCTTCGCGGATAACCGCACTGCGTACATAGCCTTTTTTGCGTCTGAAATCGTAAGGTGTAAGGTTGAATTTATCAAAAAGCTTACAAAGGGTCTTTGAAATTTCGTTGGCTTTAGCGGAGTGTAAAGGGCAGTTTTCGGTCAGCACAATGCCCTTTTCTGCCGACTGATAAATACCAAAACGGGTTTTGCTCTTTTCTTTCTTAAAAACAATCTGTGCCTTGTTGCGGTAATTAAGAGGCGAGGGTGCGGCTATGATTTTTTCGGGTTTAATTATTTTGTTAAAGGTAAGACGAAGAGCGTTTTGCTTTAGCTTAAGCTGGTCCTTGTAGCAAAGGTTTGAAAGCTGACAGCCGTTGCATTTTTTAGAAACCATACAGTATTGTGGTTTTTCCAAGGTTTTCGCCTCCCTTACGTAATATTTTAATTGTATCACAGTTAAGTCTATATTGCAAAAAAATCTTGCTATAGCGGCGAAAATATAATATACTGGACTTAGAAATATTAAGGAGGCATTAAGGTGTCTGTAAAAATAAGAATGATTTCACTGCTGGCTTTGTGTGCTTTGCTGTTAAGCCTTTCAGCCTGTGCAGTAAGGATTGCCCCCCCTCGGGATATGACTGCCGAGGAAGAAGCTGTTAATATGGGCTTTGAAGCCGTCGAGCACGATGGCAAGATTACTGTTGGCGGCTACGAATATCTTGAGGTTAGCATAAAGCTTGACTATGAAAATGAGGTTAAATGGAGCAGCAGCGACCCTGAGGTTGCTGTGGTGGATTCAAACGGCAGGGTTGACGGAATTAAGGTAGGCAAGGCTATCATTACCGCTACCGCCAAAACAGCTACCATTGATTATGAAATAGAGGTAACAAAGGCTGACAAGGTTACTACCTCTTATTCCACTGCTTTTACCGATAATCAGGAATATGTTAAGGTGAATAAGCAGGACAGCGAAAAAGACCTTTATGCCATTACTGTAAATGAGGCTAACTGCTGTGTAACCGTATATACCTATAATGCAGAAGGAAAATACACAAAGCCTGTAAGGGTAATGGTTTGCAGTACCGGCAAAAGCAAGAAAACCATAGAAGATGATGACGAAAGCTGGGTTACCAATGAGATTACAGAGAAGGCAGAGTGGGTGGTTTTAAGCGACGGCAACCATTACCGCTATGCAACTTACATCGGCGATGAGCTTATGTTCCAGTCGGCTCCTTACTCAAAGGATTCTGAGGATTCATTGATTACCGAGGAATATAATAAAATCGGCACTCCTGCAACGGCTAAGAATATCCGCCTGTCTGTAGCAGACGCAAAGTGGATATATGATAACTGCAATGAGGGCACCGATGTCAGAATTATCAACTCGGATTATTCAGCCTACACACCTTTAGGCGTACCCACCAGCATGAAGCTTACGGAAAATTCAAAAAGTCTTAATTGGGATCCTACAGACAGCTCGAAAAATAACCCCTACACAAAGCTTAAGCCTGTAATTTCAGGTGCCGAGGATATTGTAATTGAAATTGAAAAGGGTTTTGACCTTTTTGCTGGCGTTACTGCTACGGATACCTGCGGAAACGACATCACAGATAAAATTACTGTTGACGGCGACTTTGACCGAAATGTAGAGGGAAGATACGTTATATCTTACTATGTCACTGACGTTATGGGCAGAAATACACGAGTTGACCGCGAAATAACAGTACTTGAGGATTTAAGTCAGTACACAACTGCTCCTGCCGTAGAGTAAACATACTAAGGTTGGGAGGTGTTCATGTGTTATATCAAAGAAATAAGAGATTTACGGAAAGACAGAGATATAACACAGAAAAATGGGCGAAATTCTTTTCGGCAGTCAAAGAGTGGTAACTATGAACGCAGAGAGCTGTATATACCTACCGAAATACTGGTTAAGTTAGCATATTTTCATAAAGTTTCGGTTGATTATATTTTAAAATGAACGGATAAAAAAGAATTAATAAATAATAAACAGAGACGGTTGTGAAGAACATCACAACCGTCTTTTTGATTATATGGTGTTAAATTTTACTGCGGAATTTTTGCCTCGTCGCTGAAAAGAACTCGCAATGTCTGGGCGTCGGCAATGCCTGTCTGAGAAAGCCCGTTGCTTTCCTGGAAGCTGAGGATGGCATTTTCTGTGCCCGCACCGTAGTAGGTGGTGGGGCTGTCGCCTTCGTTAAAGCTTAAGTACATAAGCTCTACAAGGCGTGTCTGGATTTTTCTTATATCCTCATGCTCGTCGCCAAGCTGATAAACCGTTGAATCTGTAATGGTTATTGGTGCATCTGCGTCAGAACTGCCCTGCGCAGGTGCATCGGTAGCGTTTGTAGTCTCTTCTGTCGAAGTCTCCTCGGGGACGGTGGTTTCTGCTTCGGGAGCAGTTGTCTCGGGCACAAAGGCTTCGCCGTTTGCACCTAATGCTTCTGAGCTGAAAAGCTTTTTAAGGGTTTCAAAGCCTGCGATACCGCTGGCTTCAAGGGAGTTTGCAGTCTGGAACGCCTTAAGAGCCTCTTCGCTCATAGAGCCAAAGTAGGTTGTGGGGGCGTCGCCGCCTAAATCAAGGAAGCCTAAGTCCACAAGTCTTTGCTGAATGTAAATGATATTGTCATTTTCGTCGCCGTTCTTAAAGCTCATATCTTCGGTAAGCGTAATGCCGTAGGCACTGCTTAAATCCTTGCTTTCAATGACAGGAGCATCAACAAAATTGGGGAACATACAGGAAAGCATAAAGCTTTGAACCTTTACAAGGCTTTCGCCCTGACGGGTAAGCTCTTCCTTTTTAAGCTCAAAAACGTTGCCCTTTGTAATTGCGTTAAGGTTTTTAAGGCTTTTGTCTGAGGTAAGCTTTTCCATAACGGCGGCACCGTCGAAGAAGATGTAGTCGGGGTTTGAAAGTTTAATGATGCTTTCGTCTGCGTATTTAGAGCCAAAGTTAGCGGCAACGTTGGTGACGCCTAAGTAATTAAGCACCATACCGTCATCGGTTTTGCCTGTAAAGGAGCAAAGCCTGCCGTTTTCGTCAAGGTAAAGGTAGCAAAGGGTTTTTGCAGAAGATACCGAGGCAACCTCGTCTGTGGCAGAGACGAGGATCGACATAAGCCTGTCATACGCGGATGTACCTTTCTGGCTGCCATCTGTTTTGCCACCTAAAATAGTACCGATGCTTTCGTAAAGACTTTTAAGCTGCGCTTCGCTTTTAGGATAAAGCATATTTACAATTGAAATTCCTTGAGACTCAAGTGTGGATTTTACGCTTTCATCAAGGGTAGAATCTGTAAAAACAACAGTTGCACCGGAGCTTACAATAAGGTCGGTGTTGGGCGAGCTTTCAGAACCTACTGATGTAATATACTCTTTGATTTCAGCCTGCGTACAGCTGTCGCTGACACCCGAGAGCTTAGAGGCATAGCCCATATAGCAAATAATATCGGCAATATTGTCCGAAAGGCACACAACCTTGACGGGACTCTCGCTAAACTGAGTATGGCCTACTGTAACGGGATAGTTAGCATCACCCTTACAGCCTGTAATCAAAAAGCAAAGGGAAATAATAACGCAAAGCAAAGCACTGAATGCACGTGTTTTTTTCATAATGTAACCTCCGTTTGTTTCGTATATATTGTTACTTGATAAAGACAAAATTACTCTATTATAACTTTATATTACTATTTTTTCGACGGATAGTCAAATAAAATCACCTATTTTTCATGTCGTTAGATGAAAAAACAGCGGTCTTAAAATTTTTTGAAATTTTTTTGAAAAAAGCCTTGACTTTTTATAATGCACAGTGTATAATAACGAAGTCGCTTGAAGAGAGCGACCTAAGTTAATAGTTGGTGTTGATGACGCAGAGGGTACACCTGTTCCCATTCCGAACACAGAAGTTAAGCTCTGTAGTGCCGATGATACTTGGCTGGCAACGGCCCGGGAAAATAGGAAGATGCCAACACAAAAGAGCTTCCACCCAATAGGGTGGTCGTTTTTTTATGTCCGAAATTTTTCGGACATAATGAAATAAATCCCGTGAGGGGATTTGTGAAATATCCTGTAGATATGAAGTAGCTTTCGCTATGAAGTACGCTTTGCGTGTGGGATTTATTTTACTTCATATCAGGCTTTGGCTGATACTTCATATTTGTCAAATAAAAATACTTTATTAAAACAAAACACCGCAGACTAAACATAAAAGTCTGCGGTGTGTTTTTATGTAGTATTAAATTACTCAGCTTCGGTTGATGCAACCTCTGCAGGAGCTTCTTCTGTTACAGCTTCAACAACAGGAGCAGTTTCCTCTGTTACAACTTCAGCAACAGGAGTTTCTGCTACAGCAGTAGCCTCTGCCTCTACAGCAGGAGCCTCAGCATCTTTTTTGTTCATTACAAAGTACTGAAGAGCAAAAGCACCGATAACTGCAAGCTCACCAAAGAGAAGGAAGAACCAGCCAACGTGAACGCCTGCCTTAACATACTCTGAATAGTAGCCACTTACAAGCTTGTAGGTTGCAGGGATAATAATACCCTGAAGAACAGTAATTGTAAAGCAAAGTGCGGATGTAAGACCTGCCCAGAATGTCTGCTTGAAGTAAGCAAGACCCATAATGCCTAAAGTGAGGATAAACACAAATACACCCCAATTAAGCTGGAAAAGAATATCGGAATCGAATGACTTAACACCCCAAATTTCTACACCGTAGAAGATGTTAGGTAAAAATGCACCGATAAACATAAGTGTAGCACCGGCAAGTGCCACAAGACCGGGAATGTCCTTTAAAATGTTTGTGAGTCTACCGAGAAAATCGAAGGTTTTGATGTTCTTAAACAAAGAGATAAGCTCAGCTATTCTCTGTTTGAAGTTGAAAACGCTCTTGAAATCCATGATAAAACCCCTTTCAAGTATTAATATTTTGTCAATTGAATTTGACTAATATAATAATACTAAAAAATTTGTGGCTTTGTCAATGTAACAAAACCACAAATAATTTAAAAGAATTAAGCTAAAATCATATATACTATCGAAAAGCAGGAAAGGGATACCGAGCAGATAATAGAAACCACAGAAAGCACAAACCCTGCCTGGTTAATCTTTATAGATGTACCTAAAAAGCGTGAAAGTGCACACAGAGCAATAGAAAACGTTGCCCACATTACAGATATGCAGCACAGTGCCAAAAGAGGTGCGTTCATAATCTGGGCAAAGGACATATGCAAAAGCTTTTGCGCAAGAATCTCGGTAATACCTGAGGCGGTCATTGCCATTAAGGATTGTGCCACCGTAAACCACATAGAGATTATGGCAAATATAAATCCGGGAATACCAAAGGTTCTGGCAAAGACTCTGCGTCTTTTAGATACTACAGGCTTTGCTTCGTAAACGGAACCAGTAGGGTTTGCTGTTTGTTCGGTTGTCATCTGCTCACCACCTTGACAAAATTGCATTTATATACCGCTTTTGGCGGTGTGTATATTTGCTTAGTAAATGCTAAGGGTCGCTTCGCTCCGAATTATTAAACATTAAAGCGGAAGAGAACAACATCGCCGTCGTTCATTATGTATTCTTTGCCCTCGCTTCTTACCAAACCCTTTTCTTTAGCGGCGGTCATACTGCCGCATGCTATAAGGTCGTCAAAGGCGATAACCTCGGCACGGATAAAGCCACGCTCGAAGTCAGAGTGAATTTTACCTGCGGCACCTGGTGCTTTGGTGCCTTTCTTAATAGTCCATGCCCTTACCTCTTGCTTGCCTGCGGTAAGGTAGGAAATAAGGCCTAAAAGCGAGTAGCACTCGTTAATAAGTCTGTCAAGACCTGATTGCTCGAGACCTAAGTCGGACAGGAACATTTCCTTGTCTTCTTTGTCCATTTCGGAAATCTCAGCCTCAATTTCGGCACATATAGGAAGCACAGCGGCACCCTCTTCGGCGGCAAGTTCTTTTACTCTTTTAAGTCTTGCGTTGTCCTGAATACCTGATGAAAAGTCGGTGTCGCTCATATTTGCGGCGTAGATTACGGGCTTGTTTGTAAGCAGTGCAACGTCAGAAAGAAGTGCTGCCTCGTCTTCTGTACACTCAACTGCTCGTGCACATTTTCCTTCGTTTAAAGCATCAAGAACCCTCTGGAAAAAGTCAAGCTCAACCTGATATTTTTTGTCAGCCTTTAAAAGCTTTTTGGTTTTGTCGATTCTTCTTTCAATCATTTCGACGTCAGAAAGGATAAGCTCGAGATTGATTGTCTCGATGTCTCTTAAGGGGTCAACACTGCCCTCAACGTGAATGATGTCATCATTTTCAAAGCATCTTACTACGTGTACAATGGCGTCGCATTCGCGGATATTTGAAAGGAACTTGTTTCCAAGACCTTCGCCTTTTGATGCACCCTTAACAAGACCTGCAATGTCAACAAATTCAATTGTTGCAGGGGTGTATTTATCGGGGTCGTACATCTCGGCGAGCTTGTCAAGCCTTTTGTCGGGAACAGAAACAATGCCTACGTTGGGCTCAATTGTGCAGAAGGGATAGTTTGCAGATTGTGCACCTGCATTTGTAATTGCGTTGAAAAGTGTACTTTTGCCTACGTTTGGTAAGCCTACAATACCTAATTTCATTTTAAATTCCTCCAAAAATGAGTGATAAAATATAAGAAACACCGTAAATTATCGGCTGATGAATTACGTAAATAATAAATGCATTTGTGCCAAGTAAGGTAAAGAAGGGCACTCTTTCTTTGTACATAAATTTCGGATATCTTCCTTTTAAAAGCTTTCCTGTAAAAACGCCTGTAAGGAATGCAAAAAGCCATGGAAGCAGGGGAAAGTAGTCGGAATAGCTTGTACCTGCACTTAAAAAGCCTAAAAACGAAAAGGTACTGCTTTTGTAAAGAACAGGGGGCAGGTCGATTTTAAAAAGTCCCTCGAAGCCTAAGTATCCGTTCATTACGTTATAAGTAAGCAGGAAAAGCAAAAATGCAACCGAAACGCCTAAAGCAGGCGGGATTTTTTCAAAAAGCTTTTCAGTAAGGCTGTAGCCCAAAACGCAAACGCCTAAAAGATGCAGAATTCCGAATATTATGGGTGCGTCAGGTGTCATAAAAAAAGACACAAAGGTAACAACCGCCGCTGCAGCCAAAATAGGCAGGCTTCGTCTGAAATTAGAACGGCTCAGTGTAGAAGACATACCGCACATCATTATAAAGGCAAATGCAAATGCAGGACTTATGTGGCTGAAAAACCAGAACATACTTTGTGCGGCAGGTAAGCCGAACATAAATCCCATAGTAAACATTGCGTGGTAAAAAACCATGCACATAACCGCGAAGCCTCTGACCTCGTCGATAAAGTGAATTCGTTTTTTCTCTGACAAATTGGCACCTGATTTCAAAAAACTGTTGAAAAACACTTTGTAAAAGTGTAGTATAGCATAAATAAGAAAAATAAACAAGTATATTATAGAAAGTATGGTAAAAGTTATGCCTAAGTATGATTATATTTTATTCGACCTTGACGGAACTCTTTCGGAAAGTGCACCCGGAATAAGAAAAAGCATTGAGCTTACCTTGGAAAAGCTCTCAAAGCCTTCTCCCGATTTGACAGATTACTCTAAGTTTATAGGTCCTCCTCTGGCGGATACCTTTTCTGCTCTTTGCGGACTTTCTGCCGAGGATACACAGAAAGCCTTGGTTATTTATCAGGAATTTTATAAAATTTACGGTTTAAAGGCAAACAAGCTCTATAGCGGTATCGAGGCTTTGCTTAAAAGACTTAAGGAAAGTGATGCCAAAATTGCCGTTTGCTCATCAAAACAGCAGAAGCCTGCCGATGATGTCTGTGCTTTTTTGGGTATTACAAAGTATTTTGATGCTGTTTGCGGTTCTGCACCAGATGGAAGCCGTAAAGAAAAGGAAGAGGTTATTCCCTATACAGTTAATGTATTAGGCGGCAAAATCACCGATAAGGTTGTTATGATTGGCGACACAAAGTTTGATGCCAAGGGTGCAAGGCTTAATAATGTTGACTTTATCGGCGTAAAATACGGCTACGGAACCCTTGACACAATGAAAGCCGAGGGGGCTACGGTCTTTGCAAACGACGCCAAAGAGCTTGAAGCCTTGCTTTTCGGCTAATCGTTTATAATGAATGCGGAAAATAAGTTATAAACTCATCCTTGCTTTTCATATAGTTTTACGAGGTGAGGATGGTGTTCTGTGTATCCTTTATAGGAAAGCATCGTTTTTTGGCGAAAGCTGTGCTTATTATGTCTGCGGTTTTGTTGACGGCTTTGCTGGCGGTTGTTGCATCTGTGTGCTTTAATTCCGAGGCTGCGGATAATACAGGTTATGTGTTTGATTTAGGCGAATGTGCAGGTGTAGGCGGATTTTTAGGCCAGTTTTCTCTTGATTACGACAGTCAGATAAGCTCAAGGGAGCTTACGTTTCCTTCTAAGGATGATGCGGCTTTTGCCGATTACGGAGATTTTCTTTCCAAGCTTGGAATGAATGTTCTCAGGTTTTCGGGCAAAAGGGTAGAGGAAAGGTATCTGAAGCTAAAAAATAAAACCGAAAAGGGTCAGACTTTGTATGCGGTTGTTTATATATATAAAGAAAAGGTCGCCGCTGCTCATCTTACTACGCTTCAGTACGGCGATGAGCTTTTGCCTGTGACGGCTTTTGTATAATTTTACCTTTTTAAACTGTGTGATTTGTCAAAAAAGCGTCAAATATTTAGGCTATTTTTTGCCCTTGTGTTCGTTTTACATAAAATATTCAATAAATCTTTAGTCATTTCAATAATGGTAAAGTTCAAAAAAAAGTGCTACACTATTATCGTGTGAAAAAAGTATTCTGCCCATTTATACGAAAAGGCAGACATGGAGGTTAACAATTATGGCAAATGTTTCTTTGAGACATGTTTACAAAATCTACGACGGCGGAGTTACTGCTGTTACAGACTTCAACCTTGAGATTGATGACAAGGAGTTTATCATCCTCGTTGGCCCTTCAGGCTGTGGTAAGTCCACAACCTTAAGAATGATTGCAGGTCTTGAGGATATTTCTAAGGGCGAGCTTTACATCGGCGATACTCTTTGCAACGACGTAGCTCCCAAGGACAGAGATATTGCAATGGTATTCCAGAACTATGCTCTCTATCCCCATATGACAGTATATGACAACATGGCTTTCGGCCTTAAGCTCAGAAAGCTTCCTAAGGAAGAAATCAAGAGAAGAGTTGAAGAAGCTGCAAGAATCCTCGGCATCGAAGAGTATCTTGACAGACGTCCCAAGGCTCTCTCCGGCGGTCAGCGTCAGCGTGTTGCTCTTGGTCGTGCTATCGTTCGTGACCCCAAGGTATTCCTTCTCGACGAGCCTCTCTCAAACCTTGATGCTAAGCTCAGAGCTAACATGAGAACTGAGATTAACAAGCTCTATCAGAGACTTGGTACTACATTTATTTACGTTACACATGACCAGACAGAGGCTATGACAATGGGTACTCGTATCGTTGTTATGAAGGACGGCTTCATTCAGCAGGTTGATACTCCCCAGCACCTCTACGATATGCCCTGCAATGAGTTCGTAGCAGGCTTTATCGGTTCTCCTCAGATGAACTTCGTTGACGCAGTTCTTACTAAGAAGGGCTCAGCTTATGCTCTTGAGTTCGAGGGTTACAGCGTTGAGCTTCCTGCTTCCAAGAATGCAAACGGCCAGCTTGAGAAATATGTTGGCAAGGAGGTTCGCTTCGGTATCCGTCCTGAGCACGTTCACGACGAGCCCGACTTCATTGCAAACGTTAAGAACGGCAACGGTCTCCTTACCTCTAAGGTTGACGTTACTGAGCTTATGGGTGCTGAGATTTACCTCTATGTAAATATCAACGGCGTTCCCCTTACAGCAAGAGTTGCTCCTACTTCCACAGCTAAACCCGGCGATACAATCCAGGTTGCTCTCGAGGTTGAGAAGATTCACATCTTCGATAAGGAAACAGAGCAGACAATCACAAACTGATTATAATTTGTACATCAGCTCCGCAGGAAACTGCGGAGCTTTTTGCGTTTGCCTTGGGAATGAATGGAAAGTCCGTTGACATAAGACCATCAAATTGGTAAAATATGTATAGACATTTTTCGACAGGAGACCCTAAAAATGAAACGATTTATTGCCCTTGTTCTGATTATAAATATCCTTGTGTTCACCCTTATTGGCTGCAAAGGCTCTGATAAAACCGATGAGACTACTATAGTAACTACAGCGGCTACTACCGCTATGGCTACAACTGTGGCTGAAATTACAGAGAAAGAGACAACTACTGCTCCTGCCGAGACCACCGAAGCCGAGGCTTATTATACCGAGATTTCGGCAGCACCTCTTTATGCTCACGACAGTGTTACAAATATCCTTCTTATCGGCACCGACAGCAATTCTGACTGGGGACGAAGCGATACCCTGATGCTCCTCTCCCTTGATAATATTCACGGTAAAATCAAAATGACTTCTTTTTTGAGAGATACTTACGTTTCAATTCCCGGTTACGACCCCGATAAGCTTAACGCCGCTTATGCTTACGGCGGTGTAAGTCTTTGTATCGACACTATAGAGTACAACTTCGGTATTGACGTTGACGGCTACGCAATCGTGAACTTCACCACCTTCAGAAATCTTATTAATGCAATTGGCGGTGTTGACGTTTATCTGACTCAAGACGAAATTGACTACATCAATGCACAGGTTGCACAAAACGGTCAGCCAAACTATATTGCCGACGGCACAACTGAAGGATATGTGCACCTTACCGGCGGTCAAGCTCTCTGGCATGTTCGTAATCGCGGCGGTGAGGTTAACGGTATTTATTTTTACGGTACCGATTGGGATAGAGTTGACCGTCAGCAAAGAATGTTTACAGGCATTATAAACGGTCTTACATCTTTGAGCTTTGACGAAGTAAGTGCTATGGCTTATACTGTGCTTCCCTATGTAACCACCGACCTGGGCTCTGCTGAAATTGCAGGTCACATTTCAAATGCACCTGCATATTTAAGCTACAGCATAGAGCGTGCCACGTTCCCCACAGATTATTGGCAGAACAGCTACTATTACCACGCAGGCTCGGTTCTTGAAATTACTAACTGGGATGCTCTTCGTCGTGACGTCGCTACCTTTATTTACGAGAATATAGAATAAGCCGTTAGCCACGGCAGGGCGTTTCGCCTTTGGGCAGGTTAAATACAGAGAAAAACTTTCATCAACGGCGGGGCGTTTTATTTAAATACCGTAGGGGCGGATATTATCCGCCCGCGAAACGTTTGAGTTATCCGAAGCTTTCGGGCGATTATTAATCGCCCATACAATAAAAATTGTATATTTATTTGTGTAGTTTGATAAAATATTGCCTTTGGATTTATGCACCTATACAAATATTAAAAAACCCCGAAAAATTGCTGTGAGTTTTTCGGGGGTTTTACGTCTAATAAGTGAAAAGCAAAAGCTAACATTTAAAGGAGGTAAGATTATGTATAAAAGAATTTTAAGCTTAATGCTTATATTTATGATGATGTGCGGTATTTTTGCCGTTTCGGTTTCGGCGTATGAGCCAAGCCTTGAAAGCGTGTTTGAAGATGCTTTCGTAAGGTATCTTGAAAGCGACGGTTCTTCTGTAGACGAAGAGTTTGTTTATGTCCGCCGTATAGGTAATGCAGGAAAATTCGACGTGTATCGTGCCTACTATGGTGAGGCGTGTGCTGTCGAAACTCAGCAGACAATCGGTGATTATCTGTTTACCTACGGAGCTTTGGTGGGTGACGAAGAAACTAACCCCACAGGACTTTATGCCTTTAACGGTCCTGAGCTTATGACCCTTAAGGAAGCCTACGACAAAGGCTTGGTTGACCTTGATGTGCTTTACAAAGGGTCTACACCCAAGGACGGAATCATCTTCTTGGGCGAAGATAGCGAGCTTAAGACAAAATGCAAGGCCGCATATATTGAGGAGTACGGACTTACAGGCGATATGGCTCAGTATACTTCGGTGCCCTTTGCGATTCAGTATGAAAATTATGCGGTATTCAGGGTTTATCCCCACATTTTGCTTCCTATGGAAAGCTTTCAGTGTATTGACGGTTACCTCTTCTGGGAGGGTAATATCATCGGTACAGATAATAACCCCACGGGTATTTACACCCTTGATAATTACGGCAACGTTCAGTCGTTATACGAAACAGTAAACGAAAGTTTTATCGACTTAGATGAGATTTATCCCACCCTTTCTGAGGTTGCTCCTATGTATATTTCGGGGGATATTGATAATGACAAAAAGCTTACCGTAAAGGATGCAACGGTAATTCAGAAGTACCTTGCAAAAATCCCCGAGGCATTGGAGGTAGTTTACAATCACAAAGCTGGCGGTTGCGTAATGGAAGCCGACCAGCCTTGGGCTATGAAAATGTTTGATGGTACCTCAGAGGTAAACATCAAGGATGCAACTTACATTCAGAAAAAGGTTGCAAAAATTATTCATGAAGAAAATATGCCACCCTTTGATTATAACAACGTGCTTGTGTATCTTGAGGGCGAAAACACAAAGGAATATACCCTTGAGGATTTTCCCGAATATGAGTTTGAAAGTATTGAGAGGTGGGACTCTCAGTATCTGGAATTATCAATTATTACTTTGAGTTTGAAAAATCCGAGTAAATCAAACGTTATAGATGCAGTTAATTCTCTTAAATACCGAGAGGGAACAGAATTTTCTGAGGTTACGGCTGAATATATTCCTACAAGCGATTGATTTTTTGTTTATTTATAGTTGGCGAAGGAGGTAAGTTTATGTATAAAAGGATTTTAAGTATAGCACTTGTGCTTTTGATGATGTGTTCCTGCTTTGCTCTGTCGGTTTCGGCTGACCCCTTGCCAGAGGAAGAGCTAATTAAGCAGACCCTTAAAGAGGCGTATATAGAGTATTGGACAAATGATATTGAAAACAAGGAAGCACTTAAGTGGTTTAACGGAAACTTGTCTTATTTCGGTTATCTTGGCGAGGCGGGTTGTCATGTTTTTCAGGCATCAGCACTCCCCGGTGACCCTGTAGAGCCAACGGAGTCAATAGGGAATTACCGTTTTACAGCATATATGTGTATGGGTTATTGCGACACAAACCCTGCAGGAATGTATGCTTACAAAGACGGAGAGGTTATGACCCTTAAAGAAGCTTATAATAAGGGCTTAGTGGATTTAGATTTGCTTTATGAGAAAACAGATAAAAAGTCATATACAATGACACCTTTAAGTGATGAAGAAATCCTTAAGAACAAGTGCAGAGAAGCGTATGCCAAAGAGTTTGATGTGCCTGAGAGCTTCGAGTTTCCTGTGATGGTTGATTTTGCGGTGAAGTTTGAAAACTATACGGTTTTCAGAGCTCACCATCTTGCTCCTCCCGAAATGCCGACACATCAGTACATTGACGGATATTGGTTTTATACGCATTGTATTTGGGGTAATGATGATAATAACCCCACAGGAATGTACACCCTTGACAATTACGGCAACGTTCAGTCTTTGGCAGAAACTGTCAGCGAAGGCTTTATTGAAACAGACGATATTTTCGAGGCTGTGTCTGTAAAATGCGAGATGTATCTTCGCGGAGATATTGACGGCGATAAAGAGCTTACCGTTAAGGATGCCACTTTAATTCAGAAGTACCTTGCAAAAATTCCCGAGGCGATAGATACGGTTAACAGTCATCCCCTGGGAGCTTATGTTATGGATACTGAGCTAAACTTTGCAACTACCCCCGAAGTAAACATCAAGGATGCAACTTATATCCAGAAAAAGGTTGCAAGAATAATTGTAGACAGCGACCGTCAGCTTTTTGAATACGGCGAGATATTGGTGTTTGTTGATGGCACTGATACACCCGAATATACCCTTGAGGATTTTCCCGAATATGCCTTTACGGGCATAGAGGTAAATAAGCTCAATGGACTGAAGTTAACAATGATTAAGCTTAAGTTTGAAGCGGAGGGAAAAGCAGGTGTTATTGATGCTGTAAATTCCCTGAAACACAGAGAGGGCACAGAGTTTAAGTCTGTGTCACCAAACGCGTTGTTCTATCCTGATTAATTAGCTTACGTTTTCAAAAGGCTGACCTTTGTGGTCGGCCTTTTTGTGTTGACTATAAACTTAGACTATGATAAAATATTCTGAGAAAAGGAGGCGGTATTGTGACAGATACAGAGGTTTTTGAGAAAAAGGAAAATATGCCTACAGAGAGCTACCGATTTTTTTATACTGAGCAAGAGTACAAAGAGGCACGGAATACATATTTTAAGGGCGGTATTATCCGCACAGTTGCCTTTGGTTTATTATGTTTGGGTCTCGGAATTTATTTTTGTACATCAGGTGCACTTGAGTTTACGGACGGCTTATTTATCGGCTTGTGGGCTATGTATTTGCTGATATCCGTTTCTTCGCTTATTAGGGTGTTCAGAAGCTGGACTGATAATATGTCAAAAGTTTGTTCCTCGGTATATAATTTTAAGCTTATAGAAGATAGGCTGATTATCGATATTTTCCGTGACTCGGAGCGAGTTTTTTATAACGACTTCAAGCTTGCTGATTTACGGCAAAAAGCAGACGCAGGCAGATTTTACCTTTTAGTATTTACCAATCAGGTTTTTATTGTCAAGAAAGAAGAGCTTCCCAATAATTCCATTTTCCATACCTTAAAGCCCAAAGATCCCGAAAAGCCAAGCAAGACTTTAAAGGGGTTTTCTGTAGCTTTATTGGTGCTTTCTATTGTTGCAGGTGTGTGTGGTGTGGTTTGTGCAATGGCTTTGCATGTTTCCTTGGGAGTCGAAGCATTCCGTTGGTGGTACCCCTATGCTTTTGCACTTATCCCTGTGGCAAGCTTTTTCTTCGGCTGGTATATGAAGAAAAAGTGCAACGGGGGTCGCGGAAATATCATAGCAGGATTCTTTGCCACGATGATGATTTTTTGTGCGTTCTTTGGTTTAGGCTCTGCTAAGCCTGTGGATATGGAAAAAGAATATCAGATTTCAAAGGTTGAGTTATATACAGACGTTGACCTGCCCAACCCGAGCTGTTTCGAAAGCTATACCGATACGGCAGACGGCATTGACTACAGAGATACTTTTATGGAATTTAACGCATTTAACGTTGAGAATCTTGAAGTGTAATAAAAAGCAGTGAGAATTGGGCGGCAACCTATAGTGCTGATATTACCGAGCTTTTATCGGATGTAGGTGCATTTAAAGAATGGGACTTTATATCCGTTTACAACATTACAACAGACGAATATAATAAGGTGCCCGATAACGAGGGCACCTATGATATGGCGGCTATGTATTACTATATGGACGATAACCAGCTTTACGTAACCGAATATGAATATACAAAATAAGCTTTATAAAAGGCCGACCTAAGGGTCGGTCTTTTTATGAATTACCGCCTTTGGCGGTATGAAGTTTGCCCATAGGACAAATGAAATATCTTACGATATGAAGTATTTACTGCGTAAATGTGTTAGTGGCACGCATACGCGTGCAAATTATAGAAATCGTAGCGAAGCAATATTTCATCAAAAAAGTAGTTGACATTCCCCAAAATATTTGTTATATTAAGTAATTGTCGGAAACTGCGGTTTTGCGGTTTTTGAAGATGGTAAAAATGCCCGAAAACCCTTTTGTTTACAAGGATTTTCTGTGAATTACCAATAAAAAACATATTTGCTTGTTTTTGGGCTATAATATTATGGCTCTTAAGCATATAAAAATTTTGAGGAAAGGAGAGAAAAGTTTAATGCCAACCTTTAACCAGCTGGTTCGTAAGGGAAGAGAGGTTTCTGAAAAGAAAGCTAAGGCACCCGCACTCTTAAAGGGCTGGAACTCTAAGAAAAACAGAGCTATCAACCAGAATTCCCCTCAGAAGAGAGGCGTTTGCACAGCTGTTAAGACAGCAACTCCCAAGAAGCCTAACTCAGCTTTAAGAAAGATTGCCAGAGTAAGACTTTCTAACGGAATTGAAGTTAGTTCCTACATTCCCGGTGTTGGCCACAACCTTCAGGAGCACTCAGTTGTTCTTATCAGAGGCGGTAGAGTAAAGGACCTCCCCGGTGTTCGTTACCACATTATCCGCGGTACTCTTGATACTCAGGGTGTAGCTAACCGTAATCAGGCACGTTCCAAGTATGGCGCAAAGCGTCCTAAGAAGGGTAAATAAGGAATTGACATAACTCAAACGAATTTTAACTGATAATTTCGTATCTGTATACAATACAGGGCTTCATATATATTGCCTCTGTATTGGCTACGGGAGTTTGTCGCTTTCGAGTACCTATGATATCATTAAAAATTGTGAAGGAGGGAAGTAAAGTGCCAAGAAGAGGTTCCATTGCAAAACGTGATGTTTTGCCCGATCCTATTTATAATTCCAAGCTCGTTACACGTTTAATCAACAACATTATGCTCGACGGTAAGAAGGGTGTTGCCCAGAAGATCGTTTACGGTGCATTCGAGATTATCAACGAAAAGACAGGTAACGATCCCCTCGAGACTTTCGAGGCAGCTATGGAGAATGTTATGCCTCAGTTAGAGGTTAAGGCTCGCCGTGTTGGTGGTTCTACTTATCAGGTACCTATGGAGGTTAGACCCGAGAGAAGACAGACACTGGGCCTTCGCTGGTTGACAACATATTCTCGTCAGCGTAGCGAAAAGACTATGAAGGAAAGACTTGCCGGTGAAATCCTTGACGCGGTCAACGGTGCTGGCGGTGCATTCAAGAAGCGTGAAGATACTCACAAGATGGCAGAGGCTAACAAAGCATTTGCACATTACAGATGGTAATAGTTTTCTGTTCAGATTTAGGAGGATTTTATGCCAAGGCAAGTATCTCTTGAAAACACAAGAAATATCGGTATCATGGCTCATATTGATGCCGGTAAAACAACTACAACTGAAAGAATTCTGTTCTACACCGGCGTAAACCACAAGATTGGTGAAACTCACGACGGTGCTGCTACAATGGACTGGATGGTTCAGGAGCAGGAGAGAGGTATTACAATCACTTCTGCTGCTACTACCTGCTATTGGAACGGCAACAGAATTAACATTATCGATACTCCCGGTCACGTTGACTTCACAGTTGAGGTTGAGCGTTCACTGAGAGTTCTTGACGGTTCCGTAACTGTTCTTTGCGCTAAGGGCGGTGTTGAGCCCCAGTCCGAGACAGTTTGGCGTCAGGCTGATAACTACAAGGTTCCCAGAATGGTATACGTTAACAAGATGGACATTATGGGTGCCGACTTCTACCGAGTTGTTAAGATGATGAAGGACAGACTTAAGTGTAACGCTGTTCCCATTCAGCTTCCTATCGGTGCTGAGGACACATTCCGCGGCATTATCGACTTAGTAGAAATGAAGGCTGAGGTTTACTATGATGATCTCGGCAAAGATATGCGTGAGGAAGAAATTCCTGCAGATATGTTAGACCTCGCTAACGAGTACCACGAGAAACTTATCGAGTCTGTTGCAGAGCTCGACGAGAATCTTATGGAGAAGTACTTCGGCGGCGAAGAGCTTACAATCGAGGAAATCAAGACTACAATCAGAAAGGCTACCATCGCTAACGAGATGGTTCCCGTTGTCTGCGGTACCTCTTACCGTAACAAGGGCGTTCAGAAGCTTCTTGATGCAGTTATCGACTACATGCCTGCTCCCACAGATGTTCCTGACATCAAGGGTGTTGACATGGATACTGAGGAAGAGGTTACACGTCCTTCTTCTGATGATGCTCCTTTCGCAGCATTAGCATTCAAGATTGCTACCGACCCCTATGTTGGTAAGCTCTGCTTCTTCCGTGTTTACTCCGGTAAGGTTGAGGCAGGTACTACAGTATATAACTCCACAAAGGACAATAGCGAGCGTATGGGTAGAATTCTCCAGATGCACGCTAACGACAGAAAGGATATCGACTGCTGCTACGCAGGTGATATCGCTGCTGCTGTTGGTCTTAAGCACACAACAACAGGTGATACACTCTGCGACGAGAAGCACCCCGTAATCCTCGAGTCTATGGAGTTCCCTGATCCCGTTATCCGCGTTGCTATCGAGCCCAAGACCAAAGCAGGTCAGGAGAAGATGGGTATTGCTCTTGCAAAGCTTGCAGAAGAAGACCCCACATTCAAGGCTTACACAGACCAGGAAACAGGTCAGACAATCATCGCAGGTATGGGTGAGCTTCACCTCGAAATCATCGTAGACAGATTGCTCCGTGAGTTCAGAGTTGAAGCTAACATCGGTAAGCCCCAGGTTGCTTACAAAGAAACAATCCGCAGAGAAGCACAGGTTGATGAGAAGTACGCACGTCAGTCCGGTGGTAAGGGTCAGTACGGTCACGTTAAGATTAAAGTATTCCCCAACCCCGAGAAGGGCTACGAGTTTGTTAACTCCATCGTCGGCGGTGCTATTCCCAAGGAATATATCCCTGCAATCGACTCAGGTATTCAGGGTGCTATGCTCTCCGGTACTGTTGCAGGCTATAATGTTGTTGACGTTAAGGTTGAGCTTTATGATGGTTCTTATCATGAGGTTGACTCTTCTGAAATGGCATTTAAGATTGCCGGTTCTATCGCATTCAAGGAGGCTATGAAGAAGGCTGATCCCGTTCTTCTTGAGCCTATCATGAAGGTTACAGTTATTGTTCCCGACGAGTACCTTGGCGACGTTATCGGTGATATCAACTCCAGACGTGGTACTATCGCAGGTATGGAGTCTGACAACGGTGTTACACGCGTTGAGTCCAAAGTTCCCCTTTCTGAGATGTTCGGTTACGCAACAGACCTCCGTTCCAAGACACAGGGCCGCGGTCAGTACGTAATGGAGCCCAACAGCTATCTTGAGGTTCCCAAGAGCATTGCAGAGAAAATGGCAAAGAAGGAAGGCTAATAGCCCCTTTTAGCACAAAGTTTTGCTAAAACTATTGCAATTTTTATATAAAATTGCTACAATATAAACAGCGAATTTTTTTCGATAAAATTTAAGGAGGAAATTTCCAATGGCAAGAGAAAAGTTTGAAAGAAGTAAGCCCCATATTAATATCGGCACAATCGGTCACGTTGACCACGGTAAGACAACTCTTACAGCTGCTATCACAAAGGTTCTTAACCTCGGCGGCGACGCAGAGTTCGTTGATTACGCAAACATCGATAAGGCTCCCGAAGAGAGAGAGCGTGGTATCACAATCAACACAGCTCACGTTGAGTACCAGACAG
>JAUNEH010000015.1:0-28540 GCA_030525665.1 Ruminococcus sp. | reverse complement strand
GTAATAGATGTAACAGTTACGCTTAAGGGATTACGCATATAAACCTTTAAGCCCTTTCTGGCTACAATAAACCTTCTGCAGCCGATACGTGCAAACTCATAAGCAAGAGAAATGCTTTTAGCTTCAGCAGTAAGCACAACATCGTGCTCGGGGCAGATTTTAAGCAGTGCCTCAGCACTCTTTCGGTAATTTCTACGTCATTAAAAAGAATAAAAGCAGCAATGTCAAGATGCTCGTTAACCTCGAACATCTCAAGCTCACGCTCAACTCCTGCAATTGTCATTTTGTATGTACTCATACCCTTTGCTCCTTAGTTTAACTTTTCACTAAGCTTCTCGCCGCCAATAAGGTGGAAGTGAATATGCTTAACAGTCTGGGCGCCGTTTTCGCCGCAGTTGTTAACAATACGGTAGCCATCCTCTAAACCGCTAAGCTTTGCAATATGAGGAATCTTGGTGAAGATATAAGCGATAATATCAACGTTATCCTCAGTAATATCGTCAGCACAGCTTAAAACATGCTCCTTAGGTATAATAACGTTATGTACGGGTGCACAGGGGTTGATATCCTTAAAAACAAGGATTTTGTCGTCCTCGTAAACCTTTGTTGAGGGAATATCGCCTGCTACGATTTTACAAAAAATACAGTCCATTTTAATTCTCCTGTAGTCAGATTTCTTTTGACTTTATTTTACTACAAAGAAATACTCAATTCAAGCATTTGTTATATTTTTTAAAGAAAATAAAAAGAGAGCCTTTTTAATAAAGACTCTCTGAAAAATTTATGCTTCTTTTTTCTTTGCGGTGATTTTCTTTTCTTCACCTTTTAAAATACGCTTTATATTGTCCTTGTGCTTGATAATTGCAAAAAGACCAATGCAAGCTGCTAAAATAGTAGTAACCCATACAAAGGTAATGCTATAAGGGTCAACTGTATCAAGTGAGGGCTTGTACATAAAGAAGTATGTTACAACAAAGTTTGAGGGGCCCATCATAATACCAGCAATAATAGAGCTTAAAGAGATAATTCTGCTGAACACAAACACCACAAGAAACGTACCCAAAACAAAAAGGAAGAACCTCCAATCCACAACTGCCATCATAGCGGCTGTGGTAACCACGCCTTTGCCGCCTTTAAAGTTAAAGAACACAGGAAAGCTGTGACCTATAACACAGAAAAGACCTGCAATAAGCATTGTATAATACATATACTCAGTCTTTAAAGAAGACTGGCTTAACATACCCTCAACAGGCATATATGACACCAGAAGTCTCGCGGCAAGCACAGAGATAACCGCCTTTAAAAAGTCAAAAACAAAGGTCATAACCGCAGGAAAAACACCTACGCATCTAAGCACGTTGGTAAATCCGGCATTACCCGAACCAAGTGTTCTTATATCTTGCTTTTTTACGAGCCTTGTAAAGACTACCGCAAAGTTAACACTGCCTAAAATATAAGAGAAAGCAGCAAGTGCTATAATGCACCACCAATAATTCTGAAGATAAAAAGTTAATCCAATCATTTATTTATCTCCTCTTTCACGAACAATAATTCTTATGGGGGTTCCCTCTAAGCCAAAGGTTTCGCGGATTCGGTTTTCCAGATAGCGCTGATAAGAGAAATGGAAAAGCTGAGCGTTATTACAGAAGAAAACGAATGTAGGCGGCTTTGTAGAGGGCTGGGTTGCATAGTAAATCTTAAGTCTTCTGCCCTTATCAGAGGGAGGCTGAACTCGGGTTGTAGCCTCGGCTAAAAGCTCGTTTAATATACCTGTCTTAATACGCATTGCGTTGGTATTTGCAACGTACTTGATAAGCTCAAAAAGTCTGTCAAGCCTCTGACCTGTTTTTGCAGAGATAAAGATTGTGGGAGCATAGGACATAAAACCGAATTCAACATCTAAGTTTTTCCTGAACTCGTTCATTGTTTTGTCGTCTTTCTCAATTGCATCCCATTTATTAACGGCAATTATACAGCCTTTGCCTGCCTCATGTGCCATACCTGCAATTTTTGTGTCCTGCTCGGTGGGGCCCTCTTCGGCATCAATCATAATAACGCAGACGTCACATCTGTCAATAGCCATCTGTGCACGAATAATGCTGTACTTTTCTATAGCATCATCGACCCTGCTTTTACGACGGATGCCTGCGGTATCAATAAAGGTAAACTCGCCGTGTGAATTTTTGATTTTACTGTCAATGCTGTCTCGGGTGGTACCAGCGATATTGGAAACAATACATCTTTCCTCGCCTGTAATGCGGTTAACCAGTGAAGACTTGCCAACGTTAGGCTTGCCGATAACAGCAACCGAGATAACCTCACTGTCTTCTTCTTCCTCTGCGTCCCAATTAATAAACGAGAAAACCTCATCCAAAAGGTCGCCTGTGCCATGACCATGAACTGATGAAACTCGGATAGGCTCACCCAGACCCAAGTTATAGAACTCATAGAATTCAGGCTCAGGCTCGCCTACTGTGTCGCACTTATTTACGCAAAGCACAACAGGCTTGCCGCTTTTTAAAAGCATTGCGGCTACCTCGTGGTCGGTAGCAACCACGCCTGTGCGGATATCGGTAACCAATATTGTAACGTCGGCAGTTTCTATTGCAAGCTCTGCCTGACGTCGCATCTGCGAAAGAATTATATCATCGGAATAAGGCTCTATACCGCCTGTATCAATAAGGCTTGCCTTGTGGCCGCACCACTCAATTTCGCCGTAGATACGGTCTCGGGTAACGCCGGGGGTATCGTCTACAATAGCGGTACGCTGACCTGTAAGCTTGTTAAAAAGTGTGGACTTGCCTACATTAGGTCTGCCCACAACAGCTATAACGGGTTTTGCCATATTATCGCCTCTCTTATCTTAAAATTTCGTCTAAAAGCATTGCACCGTCGTTAGGTGTCGGCACAACTTCTATATCAAGTGCTTTTCTTACATCGTCAACAGAGGTGTCGTCTAAAAACAAATCTCCGTCACTTCTAAGCATTGATGTAGAGAATAAAAGCTTGTCTCCTAAATCTTTGCCTTTAAGAGTATTTATTAAATCCCTGCCTACAACCAGACCTGTAACGTTTATCATATGACCGAAAAAGTCGTTTATTATAGGCACAACGTTAATGTTAACGTTTGGAAACTTATCTTTAAGAGTGTCAAAAAGCTTTTGTAAGTAAGGTGCGGCAGACTCGCCTGATGCCAAGGTTATATTTCGCACCAAGCCTTTATCTGCTTCCTTTTCTTCCAAAGCAAACTCAAACTCGTCATAAAGCAGCGACAGCAAGCCGACACCATTCTCTAAGCAGGAAAAATCCTCGTAAAATTCTGCCTTCGGGATTTCACGCTCTGCCATAATGTAAAGCTCATCAGCGGCAAAAGCCATACGTCTGCCGTGTTTTTCTAAGCACTTTTCGGAAAAATTCTCGACAATTTTAAGGGTAGCCTCGGCAGTTTCCTTGTTAAAAGGGGTAAGGGGATAAAGACCTTCTCTGTGGTCGGTAAGACCAACAGGCACAACTGCAATAGTGTTGACACTAAGCTTTTCAAGGTCATTAAGACTGCGTTTAAGCTCGTCACCGTCATTAATGCCGGGACAGATTACAAGCTGACAGTTAAGGGTAAGGCCTGCATTTGCAAACTTTTCCATAATCTTAAGAGACTCGCCTGCAAAGCGGTTGTTCATCATCTTACATCTTAGCTCAGGGTTAGTTGTATGCACCGAAATGTTAACGGGACTTATGTGCATTTTAATAATGCGTTCAATCTCATGCTCTGTAAGATTAGTAAGGGTAATGTAGTTGCCGAAAAGAAAGCTAAGGCGGCTATCGTCGTCCTTATAATAAAGGGTTTCACGCATACCCTTGGGAAGCTGGTCGATAAAACAGAAAATACACTTATTTTTACAGGAACGTTCTTTGTCCATAAGGTAGGTGTCAAACTCAAGACCAAGCTCTTCATATTCAGTTTTGGTTGCCTTTACGGTACGCTCTCCCTCTGCACCCTTGACAGTAACGTCAAGGTGGGTTTCAAGCTGATAAAAGCGATAGTCAAGGACATCTACAATTTTGTTGCCGTTAAGAGACACAAGCTCCTCCCCTGCTTTAATTCCTACCCTTTCGGCGGCAGAATGAGGGGTAACGGCTGAAATTTTAACAGACATAAATTCCTCCGAAAAAAACAAAAGGGCGGCTAAATTAAAGCCGCCTTGTATCTTTTGTTAAGCTAAAATTTGGCTCAGATTAGTCTTCCTTAGCGATAACCTGTCTGCCGTTGTATACGCCGCAGCTGGAGCATACCTTGTGGGGAGCCATGTACTCGCCGCAGTTGGGGCAAATGCTGAGTGCGGGAGCGTCGAGCTTCCAAACATTGGAGCGTCTCTTATCTCTTCTTGCCTGTGAATGTTTGTTCTTTGGTACTGCCATCTCTTACAGACCTCCTTATAAATTTTATATGTTAATCAATAAGCTGTTTTAAAATCTCGAGCCTTGGGTCGATGTCACCCTTACGGCAACTGCACTCTGTGTCATTCAAATTACATCCGCAATCGGGACATAACCCTTTACAATCCTCAGAGCAAAGGTACTTGCCGGGCAGGTCCAGTAATATGTCGGAAACCACCAGGTCGTCGAGCTCAAGCTCAAAATCGGGCACTTCGATGTAGTCATCGTCCTCGCTGTCTGATAAACCTGCAACGAGACGGTGGTCGAAAGAAAACTTAAGCTCTTTGCTCATAGCTTTGCCACAGCGGTCGCATGGCCGTGAATAAACGAAGCTTGTATTAAGCGTTAAGCTTACGAAGCCTAATTTATTTTCGGCAATCGCTTCAACACTTGCATCGGAATCGAATGGATAAATTCCGTCAAGAGTTATGGGCTTTAGCTCCACCATAAACTGAGCTTTTACTTTCTCGCCGTCGTTGAGGAAAACATCTTTTAGATTTAAAACCATAATGCACCTCAAAAACGCAATGACTCATAGTGAAAATACCATAAAGTATTATATCTATTAAGGGGCGATTTGTCAATGATAATTTTGCCGATATTCGCACACTTTTTTACCTATATGTTAGAAAACTTGCAAAAAAGTATAAATTAAGTCTACCTGACAGGCTTCTTGTCCTTGATTGCCTTTGCAAAACACCTGTGGCACATGGCAATATAGCGGTCATTATCTCCCAACAGCACCTGCTTACCCTTTGTAAGAACAAATCCTTCAGAGTCAATTCTGGCGTTGACTGTAGCCTTCCGGCCGCAAGAGCAGATTGTTTTAATCTCGGTTATTGAGTCTGCAACCTCAAAAAGCCTTTTGCTTCCTTCAAAAAGCATAGTCTTGAAATCGGTTCTCAGTCCGAAGCACATAACGGGAATCCCTTTAAAATCGACGATTTCACGAAGCTGGTCAATCTGAGATGCTGTAAAAAACTGACACTCGTCGGAAATTATAACATCGATATCGGCTTTCTCTTTCAAAAGCTCAATTATGCTATCTTTTTCATAAATTATATCAGCCTCGGCTGATAAACCTATGCGTGATTTCAGGGTATGCTTGCCGTCTCTCGTATCTACAGAAGGCTTTATGAGCCAAACCCTCATTCCTCTTTCTTCGTAATTAAATTTTGTAATCAGTGCATTTGCGGACTTTGAACTGCCCATTGCACCATATTTAAAATATAGCTTTGCCATTTCCTAATCCTTTAAAATATCTTTTAAAAAGCTTTCGCCTTTAATATCGGCATCAACTTCCAAGTAATCGCAAATCGTTTTGCCTATATGAGAAAAGCCTTCTTTTGTACCTAAATTTACATTTTTAATTCTTTCGCCGAAGATTAAAGCAGGTATATACTCTCTGGTGTGGTCGGTAGAAAGCACAAACCCCGGGTCACAGCCATGGTCGGCGGTAATTATAAGCAGGTCATCATCTTTAAGCTTTGAGGTTATCTGTGGCAATGCCTTATCAAAATCAACGAGTGCCCTTGAGTAGCCGTCAACGTCGTTTCTGTGACCGTAGACCATATCAAAATCCACTAAATTTATAAAACAAAGACCACCGAAATCCTTATCAAGATACTTAAGTGTTTGTCTTACGCCATCTGCGTTTGAGCTTGTATAAACGTACTCGGTCAAGCCTATACCTGCGAAAATATCGTTGATTTTGCCAACGCCGATTACAGCTTGTCCGCTTTGCTTTATAAAATCAAGCATTGTTTTTTCGGGCGGAGCAAGTGAAAAATCATGGCGGTTGGCAGTACGGGCAAACTTGCCCTTTTCGCCTTTAAAAGGGCGTGCTATAACCCTGCCTACACAATGATTGCCTTTTAGGATTTGCCTTGCAATTTTGCAGTATTCATAAAGCTTTTCTAAAGGTACAACATCCTCGTGGGCGGCAATCTGAAAAACGCTGTCAGCCGAAGTATATACGATTAAGTCGCCGCTTTTTAAATGCTCTTCGCCGTAATCTCTTAAGACATCAGTACCCGAGTAAGGCTTGTTGCAAATTACACCTCTGCCGCATTTTAGGCTGAACTCTTTAATAACCTCCTCGGGAAAGCCCTCGGGATAGGTGGGCAAAGGCTTTTTGCTTATAATGCCGCTTATTTCCCAATGCCCGACTGTAGTGTCTTTACCCTGTGAAAGCTCGGAAAATCTGCCAAAAGCGGCTGTAGGACTTTGGGTATCCTCTAAAAAATCGACCCCATCAATGTTAAAAAGTCCCATGTGCTTTAAATTTCTTAAATCGAAATATTTTGATTTTGAAACAGAGCGAAGAGTATTGGCACCCTTGTCGCCAAAATTATCCGCATCACACATTTCACCTATACCGAAGCTGTCAAGGACTATTAAAAAAACTCGTTTACTCATAATTATTCCTTTGGTATAAGTGTCGGTAAGTCTTCGGCAATTACCGCTGTTTCAAGGGCTAAGGCCATCATATCAGTAAAGGTTTTTTCACGGTCCTCGGCGTCAAGCGAGTCATAGGGCGGATACACTAAATCTGAAATTGTACATATCGCCAAGGCACGCATACCAAGCCTTTGAGCAGTTAAGTACAAAGCCGCCGCCTCCATCTCTACTGCCAAACAACCCACTTTACCCCACTCTCTGGCAGGGGTTTTGTCGTCATAAAAGGTGTCGGAGGAATAAAGCGAGCCGACTTTTATATTTATATTATTATTATGTGATGCATCATTTACTGCTTTAAGCAAATCAAAACTACAAACAGGTGCAATACTGCCCTTTAATCCATACTGTGAAGCAAAGTTTGAGTTGGTAGATGCGCCTAAACCTACCACAATATCCTTAAGCTTAACTTCTTCATTAATGGCACCGGCACTGCCAACACGGATGATATTCTGCACACCAAAGAATTTAAAAAGCTCGTAAGAATAAATACCGATTGAGGGCATACCCATACCGCTTGCCATAACGCTTACTTTAACACCCTTATAGTAGCCTGTGTAACCCTGTATACCTCTTACGTTGTTTACAAGCTTGGGATTTTCGAGAAAGTTTTCGGCAATAAACTTTGCTCTTAAGGGGTCACCCGGCATAAGCACGGTTTTGCCGAAGGCAACATCGTCAAGTAAATTTATGTGGGGTGTTTTAATATGCTCCATTATCGTCACCTGCATTCTTTATAAGCTTTACAACTTTGCTTGTACCAAGTCGGCTTGCACCAAGGCTCATAAAAAGCTCGGCATCTTCAAGACTTGAAATTCCGCCTGCCGCCTTGATTTTTACGTGCGGCTCAACATGCTTTGCAAAAAGCTTTATGTCATCTGCCGTTGCACCTGCACTTGAAAAACCTGTAGAGGTTTTTATGTACTCGGCACCCGACCGAGAAACAATCTCGCACATCTTAATTTTTTCTTCCTCTGTTAAAAGGCAGGTTTCGATAATAACCTTTAAAACCTTGCCGCAGCATGCCTTTTTTACAGCCTTTATTTCATTTAATATCTTATCAAAGTCGCCGTTTTTTACGTCGCCAATATTAATTACCATATCGATTTCGTCGGCACCCAGAGCCACAGCCTCGGTAGCCTCGAAGCACTTAACGTTTTCTGTAACGTATCCGTTGGGAAAGCCGATAACAGTACAGATTTTAAGCCTGTCCCCTACGTATTCCTTCGCCCTTTTTACATAAGAAAGGGGAATACATACGCTTGCTGTATTATACTTAATTCCCTCGTCGCAAAGGGCAATAATCTGTGCCTCGGTTGCAGTTTGAGAAAGCAAGGTATGGTCAACTGCATTTAAGATTTTTTCTGTATTCATAAATATCACCATACAAATTATATATAATCAAAAATCAGTAGTCAACCTGCTAAAAGAATATTGACAAATTTAAGCTGATAGTTCAAAATATATATTGGATTTTTATGTGAATTTAAGAGAAGAAGTGACTTAGAATGATACCTTTAGTTATAATAGCTTCCCTTTTGGTTTTACTGCTTGCATTCTGCATCATATTCGGCTTTTTAGCCTTCGAACGAAGCTTTACACGCAGAGTTTACGATGGCGACCAAATTGAAGCCGCCATAAAAAAAGTAGGCGACAGACCTTATTGCGAAGAATTTCGCAAAGGTATATATTGGTTTCGTGATTTTAAGGACAAGGAAGAAATTGAAATCAAATCCTTTGACGGCTTGAAGTTAAAAGGATATTACCTTAAAAATGAAAATTCAAACGGCAAGGTAATGATACTTTGCCATGGCTATCGTTCCTTCCCCTACTTTGATTTTTCAGCATCAGCAAAGGTTTACTATGAAAAAGGCTTTGACCTTTTGTTTATTGTACACAGAACTCATCTGGAAAGTGACGGCAAGTACATAACCTTCGGACTAAAGGAACGATACGACCTTTTAAGCTGGATTGAATACGTAGACAATCGCTTTGCAGGCAAAGCAAAAATATTGCTTGCAGGTGTTTCTATGGGTGCGGCTACGGTGATGTATACCTTAGGGCTTTCTTTACCGAATTCGGTCAAGGGTGCTGTTTGCGACTGTGGATTTGACACCCCGAAGCACGTCATAGGCTATGCACTTATTGAGGTTTTTAAAGTCAAATGGCTTGCCTCTTTTATGTCAAACTTTGTAAGCTTTGTCGCACTTTTTAAGCTCGGCTCTTTTTTAGGTGCGGTCAATACCTCGAAAAGCCTAAAGAAGAATAAACTGCCAGTTATGTTTGCTCATGGCGAGGCAGACGATGTTGTTCCCTTTGAAATGTATAAGAAAAACATAAGCTACGGCAATTTTGAGATAATCCTCGTTACTTCAAAAGAAGCCGCCCATGGACTTGTTTTTTACTATGAAAACGAAAAGTATATTAAAGCCTTCGAAAAGCTCATGAAATCTTCAGAAATCTAATTGAAAAATATTACTATATATGTTATAATTAATTTTTGGTTTAAAAGGAGGATATGATGAGCAAAAAGCAAAAAACCGTTAAGCTTCTTACCCTCTGTGCAAACGTTATACTTGCGGTTATGGAGGCTTTGGGGCTTTATCTTATGGTTAAGCTTTATCAAAGCTACAACCTACATCCCTTTGGCTGGATTCAGTATTACACTCAGCTTTCCAATATTTTCTCAATGCTTGCGGCACTTACGGTTGCTTTTTTCGCGGCGAGAGATTTAATTAAAAATTCCGACAGCACACCTTATATTGCAAGGATTTTAAAATTTTCCTCTGCCTGTTGTCTGACGCAAACCTTGCTGGTAACAATGTTTGTGCTGGCACCTATGGGCATGATGGGCGGTTTTGTTCCTATAATGTTTAAGGGCGCTAACCTTTACCACCATTTTCTGTGTCCGATTATTTCGGTGCTTTCGTTGGTCATTTTAGAAAAAGGCGGCAGGCTGACGCTTAAGCACTGTTTTTACGCTTTAGTACCTACGCTTGTTTACGGCGTTGTGGCAGTTGTGCTTAACTTACTTAAGGTATGGCACGGACCATATCCCTTTTTATACGTTTACGAACAGCCTGTTTATATGTCTATAATCTGGGCTGTGGTTATATTAGGTGGTGCTTTTGCCATTACCCTTGGAGTAAAGGCGTTAGCAAACCTTGGCAGAAGAAATACAAATAAGGAGAATTAAAATGGCAAAGAAAAATTCTGCGGCGGCAATTAAAGCACCAAAGCTGAGATTTACCGTTAATCATGCTTTGGTTACCCTTTATACAATTTTAATGTTCACGCTTTTTCCGCTGTTTCTTACAAATTATTACCAAAGCGCACGACGTGACAAGTTCTGGCTTTTTATAGTTGTAACAGGAATTGTAGGTGTCAGCGTAGGCGTTATTGCACTTGTTCAGCACCTAAGCAAAAACTCCCCCATTAACAAAAAGCTTAACACTTACTACGACCCTTTCAGGCTTAACCTTACCGACATAGGTATGCTAGCGTTTTTAGGTATTACCATTGTCTCTGCCCTGCGTGCAACCTTTGCTGCCGAAAACCCCGCCGAAGCCTTTACTAAGCTACTTCTCGGAAGCTACGGCAGAAATATGGGCCTTCTTATGATATTAATGATGGCTGTGTGCTATTTTGTCGTATCAAGATACTTCTACTACAAAAAGTACGTCATTTACTGTATATTTATCGGTATGACAATTATGAGCTTTGTGACAATCGTTAATTTCTACCATATTGACATATTAGGTATTTTTGCAAAGTATCAGACCAACGAAAACGTTCAGGTAAACTTTACATCCACCATTGGTAACAAAAACTACCTTTCTGCTATGATAACCGTAGCACTGCCGTTCTCAGTAGGCTTAGCCGTAGCTACTAACGATAAAAACCTGAGGATTCTCTCGTACGTTAGCACAGGTTTGCAGTTCATGGGGCTTTTGGTTGCAACCTCTGACGGTGGTTTCTTAGGATGCTTTGCCGCTTTTGCGGTTATGCTGGTAATACTCAGCCGTGATTTAGAGAAGCTTTCTAAGTTCTTTTTCTGCCTCTCTGTTATGATGTTCAGTGCCAAGCTCTTGTGGCTTTTTGACCTTATAATGAAAGGTAACAATAAAGGCTACACAAGTTTTTCAGAAATTTTTGTATATAATAATTTAGTGTTCGTTCTTGTTCCTGTTTTTCTTGGGCTTGCTGTTGCTTGCGGTCTGGCAAAGAAAAAGTTAAACAACGCACACTTAGTCAATTCAACTGTTAAAAAGAATAATAACGACGAATACACCTTAAACGGAACCATAGAAAACAATAATGAAATCAGCATAAACAGCATTGAAAAATATGTATTTATCGGCACCTTTGCTTTGGTAGCTATAGGCGTAGTGGTAATTTTTGCAATGTTTATTTACTACTCTGTTATTGACACTACCACCTCGCTTAACTCGTTTACAAAGTTTTTCCGTTTTGACGAAAGATGGGGTACTCACCGAGGCTACTTCTGGATAAAATCCTTTGAGCTTATGAAGGACTTTAGCTTCCCGGAAATTCTCTTCGGCTCAGGTCCTGATACCTTCTACAACGTCTTTGCCGTTTACTTTGACGAGCTTCTTGCAAACTTCGGTGATTCTTCTTCCAATGCCGCCCATAACGTTTACATCAACTATCTTGTTACAGTCGGTGTTACAGGAATACTCGCTTATCTCTTGTTTGTAGGCTCTGCAATTTACAACTGCATCAAAAATTCAAAGCTTAACCCTCTTGCGCTTATGTGCGTAGGCGTTATTGTTGCCTATGCAACTCAGGACATAGTAAACATCGCAAACCCTGTAAACACACCTTGGTTTATTATGTTTATAGCACTTAGCGAATCTGTAAGGCTTAAAGCAAACAACAGCGAAAGATTACTGGAAGAAAAGTTCTAAAATTCCCTACAGGAAGATAACCGTAAAAACTACAGATTTTGCAGGATTTTTAATTAAAAATTGCATTTATTTTATTGACAGACAGTATATTTTGGAGTTATAATAAATCGTCTTTTTTAGATTGGACACGAAAGGAAGTAAAAGCTATGCATTACACCGGAGTTGTTTCAAGAGGTATTATCACCCCTATTTTTCAGGAGGGCGACGACCTCGTAGCAGCTATTGTAAAAAGCATCACAGATGCTGCTGAAAACGAAAATTTCGAGCTTCAGGACAGAAACATTGTAGGCGTTACAGAGGCTGTTGTTGCAAGAACACAAGGTAACTACGCAACAGTTGACCAGATTGCCGCAGACCTTAGGAATAAGTTTGGCGGCGAGGACTTGGGCATTGTGTTCCCCATTCTTTCCAGAAACCGCTTCGCAATCCTCCTTCGCTCAATTGCCAAAAGCTGTAAAAAGCTTTATGTTCAGCTTTCTTACCCCTCTGACGAGGTTGGTAACTCCTTTATCACATATGATGCTATCGACGAAAAGGGTGTAAACCCTTACAGCGACAGCTTCAACGAAGAAGAATTCCGCAAGGTTTTCGGTTATGAAACAAAGCACACCTTTACAGGCGTTGATTATATCGAGTATTACAAGAGTCTCGGCGACAATATTGAGATTGTTTTCTCTAACGACCCCAGATATATTCTTAACTACACCAAAAACGTTCTTAACTGCGACATTCACACCCGCTTCAGAACCCAGAGACTTCTTTTAGCCGCAGGAGCTGAGAAGGTTTACAGAATGGACCAGATTCTTACCGAGAGCGTTGACGGCTCAGGCTTTAACCCCCAGTACGGTATTCTCGGCTCAAATAAAGCTACCGAAGAAAAGGTTAAGCTCTTCCCCAGAGATTGCGACAAGTTCGTAAACGACCTTCAGGCGGCTTTGCTTAAGGCTACAGGCAAGCATATGGAGGTTATGGTATACGGCGACGGCGGATTTAAAGACCCTGTAGGCGGCATCTGGGAGCTTGCAGACCCTGTTGTTTCACCCGGATACACAGCAGGTCTTGACGGTACCCCCAACGAGCTTAAGATGAAGTATTTTGCAGATAACGACCTTGCAGGTCTTAAGGGCGAAGAATTGGCAAATGCCATGAAGGAGCTCATCCGCAAAAAGCAGAGCAACCTTGTTGGCGATATGACTTCTCAAGGTACAACACCCAGACGTCTGACCGACCTTTTGGGAAGCCTTTGCGACCTTACAAGCGGCAGCGGCGACAGAGGTACTCCCTGTATCCTCATTCAGGGCTACTTCGACAACTACGCAACAGAGTAAAATTTTCGGACTGTGATTTTCACAGTCCGATTTTTCTTGCTTATTTTACAAAACAATAGTATACTTAAATCAACAAAACTTCAGAGGGGTAGAGATTTATGAAAAAAACATCTGCCGTACTTGCGGCAATCCTTATTCTATGCTGTTTGCTTTCTGCCTGCGGTAAGTCCGACAGCTTAGTAGGCACTTGGACTGTTACAGAGGATAATATTGAAATGTCCTTTGTTTTCAATGACGACGGCACAGGTAAAATAACAGCCTTAGGAGGACTTATGACAATTGAGTACACCTACAAGGTTGACGGCAACACAGTAACCTTCCAAGAAAAATCAGATGAGATTTTAGGCACTAACCCTTACACCTTCTCAATTGAGGGCGATAAGCTTTCTATTACCGGTGGCGGCGACGTAATGGTGCTTACAAAAGAAAAATGACAAAAACGGAGACAGCTTTCAAAGCTGTCTCCGCTGTTTTTTATTTAAGCTTTAAGAATCGATTTTTGCAAGGTATTTCTGAAGCGCTGTGGCATCTCGGATATTAATCTTGCCGTCACGGTTAAAATCGCAGGCTTCGCCGGTAAGTTGCGAATGACCACAAGGTTCATATAACTCTACAAAATCAGCAAGGTACTTTTGAATCCAAGTGGCATCTTTGATGTTAAGTGAAAAATCTGCATCTGCATCACCAATAAGAGCAACAGCAGTGCCGTTTAAGAATTTCAAGGCTTCTTCCAATCCCTCTATTTCAGCGTAATATGCTTCTTCGAGAGTATAAACCTTATCATCATCAGGGGTGTAGATGTGATATGCGTGAGTATACGGAGCATAATAGCATGTATAGACAACATATTCACCGAAATCGGTAGAAAAGAACGCTTCGCCAATATAAGGCGACGCCGCCTTTACAAGAACGTAATCAGGCGTGTTACTAACACTATCGGAACAGTAGTAGAACAATTCTTCGTAAATATAGTAAACATTATTTCCTGAAATTTCTGCTATATCAAGACGTTCTACCAGTAAATCCTCATACATATTTTCTTTTGTCGCATATGTAGGGAATATGGTAATTAAGCATAAAATCAATAGTAAACTCATAACAGTAGATGTTTTCTTTTTCATAAAACCACCTCATTTATAGTAAACCTTTAATCATCTTGTTAATATAAGTTACATCTTGAACACTAACTTTTCCATCATAATTTGCATCAGACAAATATAACTGAATATTACTTAAAGCTGCTGTACGGCTAAGGTATTCTTGAATTGGTTTAATATCATCTTCGGTAATACTGCCGTTCTTATCAACATCTCCGTTTTGGTAATTAATGTCTTCAAGCACCCACATACGGTACATATTAATTACAGATTCGGTAGCAGACCTTACGAAAATGCCGGTTGAAGATGTGTACGACATTATGTTGTTACTACCTCCGCTTGTTGACGTAAATACATAAGCATCAGGTTCAAGGGTTGTGTCTGTTTCCCACGATTTCAGCGTAAGATTAAGATCACTTGTACCCAGAACGGATTTATAGTAAGGATTACTGCCAACCTGTGAGCCAAAATTGATTTTTTGGGAAGCAGAATAGTGAGCAGGATATATTTCATAATCGTTTTCGGTTCCTTTGAGTATCCACAACTGATTATTTGCACCAGTAAAATCCGACATAAACGTTTCATTAGTTGATGCATTCAAAGTAAGGTATTTATCGGAATAATAATTTCTTATGTAATAGATACCTTCTTCTGTAGCAGGCGTAATATATGGCTCGTTTGTGCTATATGCATAACCATATCTTATAACTCCATTATAAGAATCAACATCTTTAATTCTTATTTCGTAATCATAATTTGTATCATCTAATGCAATATACGCCATTTCCGTTGAGCTTTTCTTTGTATCAGCGGTTCCTATAGTTGAGCTTCCCACTTCCTGACCATTTCTATATATATATAAATCTAAATTCACATAAGGTCCATCATCTATATTATCTATGGAATGATCTAAGTTAGCCTCTTTTACATCGTTTTCCTTAATCCAAGTTAAACTGACATTCATATAATCTGATTTATATTTCGGAACAACAAAACGACGTACAGCTTGATTTCTTGCTGAACTCAACCTACCAACCCCATATGTCCCTTGAGAAACAATGCAAAACATTGACCATAAATCAAATGCACCGGCACCTTGCTTCTCTGTAATGCCGCTATGTATTGATTCGGTGGGTTCGCCATTGATAGATGACAATACTTTATCATGACATGAAGCTAACACTATCGCTTTAACTGCTTGTGGATAAGCAGCTAATGAAGGCTTGAGTTGTAGCATAAGTGCAATACAACTCGTTAAAACGGGAGTAGCATAGCTGGTAGCTGTACCCGGCATAACAACATCTGGCTTTTCAGCACACCCTGTATTAACAAATCCTGAATACTCAGTCATTCTATCATCAGAAGTTTCCAGCGTAAAAGTATCTTCATCTTCCCCCATATAATATGCTCCTACGCCGATTACATTATAGCTTAAAGCAGGCGCAAATATTTTACCTTCTCTTGATTGATTACACACAGCCGCTACAAATGTAACATGATCATAAGAAACAACATGGTCATAGAATTTGCACTTATCTGAATAATAAACAGTACCAGTGTCTAATGAAAAACTCATATTAATTATTTGAACACCTCTATCAATTAACTCTTCGATGTGTTCTTCGTCACTATTTCCGGTAATAACAAAAGCATTTGGTGCAAAACCGCTATTAGCTCCTACTATTAGTCTGGTTACATTAGTTATATGAGAGCCATCTTTATAAAGTCTTGCACCATCTACATTATCAACAGAACTCTCATTTATTTCAGGATTACTCTGAACAATTCCGTCTGTTTCTGCCACACCAATTACTACACCGCTACCATCAAGTCCACCGCTTATTGCTTTTTGTTGATCCATAGCATATGTATACTTTATCGCTTCTTTTGCTACATTTATGTTTTCGAAAACTTCGCCTTCATCTGATATGGATGTTTCATTTGTGTATAAATAAATATTCTCTATATTTAAATCTTTGCAGTATTTGTATATCTGAGTTTCCGTGAACTCCGCTACAATCATAGGTGCATACTTACTTTTGAAGGTGATGTCCTCTTCTTTAATTTCTATGTCTTTTACTATTTTGGATGATTTTTCGTTGTACTTCTCTCGCGAAAATTCACGACGGGTCATAACGTATTCGTTGGTTCTTTTGCGTTCTTTTTATCTTTTTGCTTCTGTACGTTTTAAGTAAGCCTGCATCTCGTCAGCGGCTCCGTCTTCGCCTGTTTCAAGGTCGCTTATAAACTCGGTAGAGGGCATTTCGTAGGTAAATGCTATATCATCCTGCGTGTAGCCTACCTTATTTGCGGTCAGCTTATCAACGTTATCTTGGTCTATATCTGTGTACCAAATCGCTACAGGGATTTTTTCATCAGGCGAAGCTGTTTCCATTTTCTCGAGCAGTGCAGGGTCTATCTTTGCTAAAGCTGATGCTTCTGCTTCTGCCGCCGCACTTACAGGCAGGGCTAAAAACGAGTAGAGCATTGCTAATATTAATAATATACCTATAATTGATAAACTATATTTGTTTTTCATAACTCATGTCTCCTTTATTTTAGTGTTGCTTTTAAAAGTGGATATTAAAAGCACAAGCCTAATGGAAACATGCTATTTTAGAATTTGTGTTTCCTTTAGGCTTAGTGCATTGGAAAATGTGCCATCGGAAACGCCTCCTTAAATTAATCAAACAAATAAAACCTTAGAAAGTTGTTAAAAATCTTCGTATTCCTTCTACTTTCAGTGTAACAGCTTTGTATATTCTTGTCAACAATATTTTGTAATACAAGACATAAATCATTCGATATATTCACCAATTATCATAAATATTCACAAAAACGGAGACAGCTTTCAAAGCTGTCTCCGTTAAGTTTTATTTAAGCATTTTATTTATAAGCTTCATCTGGTTTTCAACGTCTTTTTCCGTAACAGGAATAATCACAGAATGCTTATACATTCCTTCGATAATCCAGCAAATCTGCTTAGCAGTAGCCTTAACATCCTTGCAGTTATACACGCCTGACTTGTTACCAATACGTATAAGCTCCTCTATAATTTTAAGGCAATCCGTAGCACGCTTTTGGGCAATTTCTCTGCCGTTTGGGGAATTTGATGCGAACTCTGTTATAGCATTGTCAATTCCGAAAGCTTCGTCTAAAATTCGGTTCATTCTGTGTTCAAGATAAACCTCAAGAATTTTATCTACAGAAACCTCGCCTTCCTTAGCACGCTCTAACGCCGCAAAGGCTCTTTCCTGCTCTCGCTCGATAATAGCGGTAAACACCATAGCAGTTGAAGAATAATGCCTGTAAAGTCCGCCTCTTGATATAAACGCCGCGGCACATATATCTTTCATTGTTACAGCCGTAAAACCTGATTTTGCGAATAGCACCTCGGCAGCATCAAGTATCCTTTTGTCGGTAGCCATTCCTTTTGCTCCCATTTTGTCACCCCGGATATAAAAAGTATATTTGCAATTATATTATATCAAATTTAAACACACAAATCTACAATCTGGTAAAAAACGACACGTTTTTGGTAAATTTTGCAAATTTTTAAAAATTCAATTGATAAACCGCATAAAAATGCACTCCTTAATTTATAAGGAGTGCACAAGATTTATTCGGTCATAAATAATACGCCAAGTGTACCGGGACCGCAATGGCTTGAAATAGTACAGCTTGCGGTAGTAACAAATACCTCTTTAAAAATACCCTTGCTCTTAACGTACTCAACAGCTAAATCAACAATACCGTCTTTGTCGGATGAGTATGTAACGAACACTCTGTCGGTTTTGATATTGTCATAAGCCGCTAAGGTGTCGTCAATATATTCGGTAATAACCTTAGTAAGCTTGCCGCGGTACTTTTTGGTAACTCCCATAGCACCGTTCTTTGAATTGTCAACACCGATACAAGGCTTAAGTCCTAAAAGGTTTGCGCCAAAAGCAGCTACAGCCGAGCATCTGCCGCCTGCCTTCATAAACTCAAGAGTATCTAAAACAAAGCTTGCGTGGTTTTTCTGATTCAAAGCTCTTACTTCTTCGGCAATCTGAGCCGCAGGCATACCCTGTTGAGCTCTTATTGCGGCTTCAATTGTTAAGAGACCTGCACCTGTGCTTAGTGAGCAGGAATCAATAGTATGAAGCTTACCGTCAAGTTCCTCGGCGGCAAGGACAGAGCTTCTGTAGCTTACGGAAAGAGCCGAGCCTAAGCTTACGTATACAATCTCGTAGCCATCATCAATATAAGGCTTAAAAGCATCGATGAGCTCTTCGCTATTGATTGCGGCAGTTTTAGGCAGCTCCTTAGTCTCGTAGTAATGGTCAAAAAGCTGAGTGGTGGTAAGGTTTACACCATCCTCATAGGTTTTGTCGCCAAGATTGATATGCATAGGAATTGTCTTGATGCCGTATCTTTCGTAAAGCTCAGGTGTAAGGTCAATAGTGCTGTCGGAAAAAACAATAACCTTGTTGCTCATAGTAAAAGCTTCCTTTCCTAAAAAACAAAGATTTGGGTTGTAGTGTTAAAATAAATATGCTAAAATAATTATATACTATATTTATATTTTTTTCAATAAGGCAGTGATAACAATATGATAAAAAAATACACCTTTGGCACCCCTTTTAATACAGGTGCAGTTATTGAGGATATCAAGGCAGAGTCTACACCCGTGCCCTACTTTGAAGTTAACGTGGACGAGGGAATTTCTTTTGCCTGCAAATTAGGCGACAAAGACATCGTTTACGGCTTAGGCGAGGCTACCCGAGGCATTAACAAAAGAGGATATGTTTATAACTCCTACTGCAGTGACGACTTCTGCCATATGGAGACCACAAAGTCCCTTTACGGTGCCCATAACTTTATTTTAATCGAGGGCGAAAAGACCTTTGGTGCTTTCTTTGATTATCCTACAAAGCTTACCTTTGACATCGGATTTACAAAAACAGACACACTTAAGGTTTTCTGCGATAAAGCAGATATTGACCTTTACGTTATAGAGGGTAATTCTCCCCTTGAAATTGTCAAGCAGTTTAGAAAAATCATAGGCAAAAGCTATGTACCTCCCCGTTGGGCAATGGGCTATATGCAAAGTCGCTGGAGCTATTATACCTCTGACGCCGTAAGAGAAGTTGCCAGAAATTACCGCAAAGAGGGTATTCCTCTTGATGCAATCTTCCTTGACATCGACTATATGGAAAGCTACAAGGACTTTACCGTAAACAAGGAACGCTTCGGCGACTTAATAGAGCTTATTGCCGAAATGAAAGAGGAAGGCATCCGCCTTGTACCCATCATTGATGCAGGCGTTAAAATCGAGGAAGGCTACGACGTTTACGAAGAGGGCTTAGAAAAAGGCTACTTCTGTGTAGACAAGGACGGCAAACCTTTTTCGGCAGGTGTATGGCCGGGGCTTACTCACTTCCCTGATTTTCTTAACGAGGAAGCGGGACTATGGTTCGGACTTAAGTACAAGGCATTGACCAATTTAGGCATTGAAGGCTTCTGGAACGATATGAACGAGCCTGCTATTTTCTACTCCGAAAAAGGCATAGAACGTTTTTACGAAAAGCTTGCCGAAATTACAAGCGGTGACAAATCCGTTGACAATTACAACAAAATCAAGGATATTGTAAACTCCCTTCAGAATTCTCAGGAGGACTACAACTCAATTTACCACAACGTAAACGGCAAACTCATAAAGCACAATGACATTCACAATATGTACGGCTACAAAATGACCGAATGCACCGCAAAAGCTCTGGATATAATAAGACCCGATGAGAGAACCCTGCTGTTCTCGCGTGCGTCATATATCGGCATGCATCGCTCGGCAGGCATTTGGACGGGTGACAACTTCTCGTGGTGGTCTCATATTCTTTTAGAGCTTAAACAGCTTCCTGCACTTAATATGTGCGGTTTCCTTTATGTAGGTGCCGACTTGGGCGGCTTTGGCTGTGACGCAAGCCGCGACCTTGTGTTACGTTGGTTAGGACTTGGAATTTTCACTCCTCTTATGAGAAATCACGCCGCCCTTTGCACGAGGGATCAGGAATGCTATCAGTTCGAAAACACCGAGGATTTCAAAAATATTATTGAGCTTAGATACAGACTTCTGCCCTACCTTTACAGCGAATTTTTAAAGTGTGCCGAAAATGACGAAATGTTCTTCAAGCCTTTGGGCTTTGAATACAAGGACGACGAAATTGCCAGAAACTGTGAGGACCAGCTTTTTGTAGGCGATGAGCTTATGATTGCCCCTGTGTATACTCAAAACGCTATTGGCAGATATGTTTACCTGCCCGAAGATATGACCTCGGTTCGCCTTAAAAAAGGCGGCGAGCTTGAGCTTACCGAAATGGCAAAAGGCCACCACTTTGTAGAAATTCCTCTTCATGAGGTTGTGTTCTTTATCCGCAAGGACAAATGCATTCCTCTTGCAAAATCTGCACTTTCTACCGATGCTATGAACTTTGATACCCTTGAGCTTATAGGCTATGAGGGTGCAAAG
Source organism: Ruminococcus sp. (assembly GCA_030525665.1). Taxonomy (GTDB): domain Bacteria; phylum Bacillota; class Clostridia; order Oscillospirales; family Acutalibacteraceae; genus Ruminococcoides. The sequence continues at coordinate 7,785 of JAUNEH010000015.1, read as the reverse complement.
TATGAGCTTTACACCGATGATGGTATGAGTTCTGATTTAAGCAAAGTCGAGATTAAAACATTAAATAAATAACTCTTTAATGTAAAATAACTTTTATCTGTAGGGGAGGTATCTCCCTTTGTCAACTTCACTGACTCCTCCCCTACAGTACTCTAAATTTTCTTGCAAAGACAAAAAAGCCCCGCCGTTAAAGCGAGGCTTCAAATATTTGAGTTTTCCGTAGACGGAATCACCCTTTGTAATTAAAGAATAATTTCACCGTCTACTGTGCCGTTTAAACCTGCGGCGTTGGACTCGTCAGTATCAATGTGCATAGCAGGGAAGAACTTGTCGCTTACGCGGCAAACAACATCACCAAAAGTAAGCTCTCTGCCTGTACCCTCGCCAACCTTAACAGATACAATCTGTTTGTCCTCTACACCGAACTCAGCAGCAGCTTCGGGTGTAAGATGAATGTGACGCTTTGCAGCGATAACGCCCTCTGTAATATCAACCTCACCCATAGGTCCAACAAGCTTACAGCCGGGAGTACCTGCAACGTCGCCTGACTCACGAACAGGAGCAACAATACCAAGCTTTCTTGCGTCGGTAAGAGCAACCTCTACCTGGTCGCAAGGTCTTACAGGACCGAGAATAGACATTGTAAGGTCACCCTTGGGACCAACAACCTTAACCTTTTCGGCACAAGCAAACTGACCGGGCTGAGAAAGGTCCTTTTTATTGGTAAGCTGAGCATCCTTACCGAAAAGTGTTTCGAGAGTAGACTGACATACATGGATATGTCTTGCAGAAGTTTCTACCATAATTTTCATAAGTATTACCACCATTTCCAAATATTTTTTACAATAGCCATTTTACACCTATTAAAGACAAATTTCAACTCTTTTATCTAAATTAGGAGGGATTTAATGTATAATACTTGGGATGAGCTTAAAAATGCCTGCGAAAAATGCACAAAATGCGGACTTTGCGAGGACAGAACATCAGTTGTTTTCGGCGTTGGCGTTAAGGATGCCGAGGTTATGTTTATTGGCGAAGGCCCCGGCGAAAATGAAGATTTGCAGGGCGAACCCTTTGTAGGCAGAGCAGGCAAGCTTCTGGACAAAATGCTTGAGGCTGTTGACTTAAGCCGCGACAAAAACATATACATCGCCAATATGGTTAAGTGCCGTCCGCCTAAAAACCGCGACCCCAAACCCGAAGAAACCGAGCTTTGCATTGATTGGCTCAGAAATCAGGTTAAGCTGATGAGACCGAAAATCATAGTTTGCTTAGGCAGAATTTCTGCGGCAAAGCTTATTAAGGCTGACATAAAAATCACTAAAGAGCACGGACAATGGTTTGAGAAAAACGGCACGCTTATGATGGCAATGCTCCACCCTGCCGCACTTCTCAGAGACCCAAGAAAAAAGCCCGAAGCGTTTGAGGATTTCCTTACCTTACAAGCTAAGATTAACGAAATATGTCAGCACACGTATTGAGGTTAATATGAAAATAGAAGTATACGACAAATTGCCCACCTATGCCGTTGATATCCGAATGCAGGTTTTTGTCAAGGAGCAAGGCTTTTCCAAGGAGCTTGAGCTTGACGAATTCGAAAAAACTGCTACTCACCTTGTAGGCTTTTCAAACGGAGAATCCGCGGCTACTGCACGATATTTCTTCGATAAAAGAAGAGAAGAATACCTTATAAGCCGTATCGCGGTAAGAAAAGAACACCGCGGCAAAGGCTTTGGTGCCGAAATTGTAACAGCCGCCGAAAAAGAAATTATTGCTAAAGGCGGCAAGTCGGCGATAATTCATGCACAGCTGCGAGCAAAAGGTTTTTATGAGAGCATCGGCTATAATACCTATGGCGACATTGACCTTGAAGAAGGCGTCGAGCATATTATGATGAGAAAATGCTTAATATAACAAAACCCCCGAAGGAATTCTTCGGGGGTTAGTTTGTTTCGACAATTATATGTTATCTGTCAATCAGACTGAAAGTAAAGTAAAATAGTAAATTACTCAGTTACCTTCTTGCGAGCAAAGAAAACTACGCCTGCAGCAGCAATCATAACAGCAAGTGCTACAACTACTACAGTTGTTTCCTGACCGGAAGAAACAGCACCACCAGCGCTGGGCTTAACAACAGGAGCATCTACTGTGGGAGCAACGGACTGTGCCTTTTCCCAAGCAATACCTTCTACGCCGGACTCCTTGATGAGCTTCTCAGTTGTGTCCTGAGAAAGACCGAGAGCTGTAGAAATGTCGTCAATGATAGCCTGGTCGTTCTTACCGGAGTAAGTTCTTGCGTTCTCAAGGTTTTCACCTGTGATGAACTTGTTGAAGAGACCCTCTGCTGTCTCACCGGGTGCAATACATGTACCGATGAGGTTACCGATAGATGTAACCTGCATTACAGGACCGAAAGCGGACTTATCCTTGTTCTTCCAGAATGCAGCTACTGCCTTCTTAGAGCTATCTGCGGGGTTCTCATACTCTGTGCCGTCAGCATAAAGTGTGTCGCCGTAGCAAGCAGATGTCATAAGTGTGTCATAAGTCTGAAGACCGATGTCAATGCTGAAGATAACGCCATAGTACTGACCGTCTGCAAGACCGCCAACTTTGGATACATCATAAGAATAGAGACCAGCCTCAACCTCTGTGCACTTTTCCTTCTTGGACTGCCATGCAGCGAGAGAATCGCCACCATATACCCAGATGTGGCAATAAACAGTGCTATAGTTGTTCCAGTTAGAGGGAACTTCGAAATAAATTGTTGTGTCCTCGGCAGCGTTTACGCCGATTACAGCCATGCTAGCAATGCAAACGAGAGCAAGAGCTAAGCAAAGAATCTTTTTGAACATTGCAATCTCCTCCTAAAAAATATAAATGTTCAGTCTGAGACGATATATCGTCACAATGATTATACACTATATATTTCAAAACTGCAATAGTTTTGTAGGTTTTGTTACCAAATATTTTGAAAAATTTTTCTTACTTATAGATACAATTGGTATATTTTTTCGACAAAAGAAAAATCCTTCCGATATCTCGGAAGGATTTAAAAGCTTAGTTAAAATTAGCCGTTAACCTTCTTGCGAAGAACAACTACTGCTGCAGCAGCCATAGCTACTACTGCGATTGCTGCGAAGATAGCAACGTTAGAGCCTGTGGGAGGAACATCAGAATCCTCGCCGTCTGCACCTGTAAAGCCAGTTACGTCTGTCTCAGGAGCCTGAGTAGGAGCATCTGTAGCCTTCTCTGTGGGAGCTGCACTTGTCTCTGTGGGAGCAATTGTTGTTGTCTCCTCGGGGATAACGAGCTCTTCTGTGAGAGCAACGCCCTCAGCAACGATCTCGCCGCCTGTTACGTAGTCAGGACCAAAGAACTCAACCATCTCTTCGATAGCTGTTGTAACTGTGAGCTCACCCTCAGCGATAACTTCGAACTGAAGAGTAACAAGTGTCTTACCGCCTACGAAATCAAAGCCTGTAGAAATCTCAGAAGCATTGAAGTAGATAGCACCGTCAGCTGCGTTAGCAACAACGCCTGTCATGCTGGGGAATCTCTCAGTAACTGCAGCGTCAACGAGCTTAAGTGTGTCAGCAGAGTAAGTTGTTGTAGCCTGGATGTTCTCGATGTTCTTGGGAGTTGTAAGTGTAGCTGTGTAAGTAACGATGTCGCCAACCTTAGCTTCAGCTGCGCTTACGCCTACGATTGCAAAGCTTGCGAGGCAAACAATTGCAAGTGCTAAAGTAATAATTCTTTTTGCCATTGGATTTTTCCTCCTAAAAAAATATTTGTATTCATTATACATTATGGAATCCACAAAAGCAAGAGTATTTTACAAAAAAATATTGGAATATTAATTATTTTAAGTAATATCACAATTTTTGGAAATAATTTTTTTAATCAGAGATAATTAACGTACTTCTTTCTTAGCAAAGATACAGCAATAATACTTGCCAATACAATTATTAAGCCAAGATACAAACTTCTGTCGGCGGTGTTTACTACGTCTGACGGAGTGTTGTCAAAATCAGTTGTACCTGTTGCATCTGCAGTTGGTGCAGATGGTACACCTGTGCTTGAAACACCTTCAATAATCCTTACTTCATCTGAAAGCTTCTTGCTGTCCTTATAGTATGCATCGCCGTAATATTCGTACATTTCTTCGATAGTAATGCCTATATCAGCCTTACCGCCGTCAATAATTTTAAATTTTGCCGAAATCAGCACAGCTTCCTCAGTAAAATCCATTCCGGTCATAACGTCCGAAGCGTTAAAATAGATTTTACCTTTGTCCTTTGCGTTAACAACCGCATTTATAAGGTTAGGTACGCTATAGCTTACAAGCTCTAAAGCATCATCATCATAAGAAACTACAGCCTGAACATTCTCGATAATATCGGGAGTTTTTAGAAATACGTAATACGTAAAGGTCTCAACGTTCTCTTCCTCGGGGAAGGTTACCACAGTATTGTCAACGATAATCTCAGGCGGCACCTCGTCCTTTGTAGCAGGCTCGACGGGAATAAAGTTTTCGGGATAATCCCACGCAACATATACCATCGAATCATATACAGCCTGAGCAATCTCCATTTCATCTAAACCCAACTCAGTTCCTATTCGATAAATCGCCTCTGCAGGAGACTCGTCTCTGTACTTGCAGGCATATTCAAGATTTAAGTCAATAAAATCAGTTAACGCAGCTACAGCAGTTTTACCCGGAGCAACACAAGTACCCTGAACGTCGCCGTAGGTTGTAACATGTAAAACAGGGCCATACTGAGAGGGGTCTACACCTCGCCAGAATGCAGGCAAAGTGGTCTTTGCGATATCCTGAGGCGAAACGTAAATTTCATCTGTGCAATAAGCAGTTAAACCTAAGCATTCGGCAGACATCACAAGGTCAAAGGTCTGCAAGCCGATATCTACGCTGAAAATCACACCGTAATAAACGCCTTTTTTAAGACCGCCGACCTTTGCGGTATCATATTCGTAAAGATTGTCCTTCACCTGTGTGCAAATTTGCTTTTTGCTTTGCCATGCCGAAAGAATATCACCGTCGTATTCCCAAATATGACAGAAAACTCTTGAGTAATTCGTCCAGGACTCCGGCACTTCAAAGTAAATCTTTTCAGTTTCCTGAGCACTTACTGCTACAACCGAAAGACTAACAACAATTACTAATATCAGTGCAATTGATATTATCCTTTTAATCATATAATCTCCTCCTTATATTTGGTAATTAAATTATATACTACATCATTAGAATAGTCAATGAAAATAAAAAAATCCCCGAGAATACCCGAGGATTTTGTTCAGTCTGTCATAATATTAATTACTGTTCAATTTTCTTGCGAAAAGCACCTACTGCAATAATCGCGGCAAGCATCATAGCAAGAGCTACAAATACAACAGTTGTATCCTGACCTGAGGAGACAGCACCATTGCTCTGAGGAACCACAGGCTTGTCGACTGTGGGAGCTACGGACTGTGCCTTTTCCCAAGCCACTGTAATACCGGATTCTTTAATAAGCTTTTCGGCTGTATCCTGAGAAAGACCTAAGCCATTAAGAATGTCATCAATAATAGTCTGGTCATCCTTGCCGGAGTAGGTTCTTGCATTTTCAAGGTTTCCTTTCAGGAAGGTTGAGAACATAGACTCAGCAGTAGTACCGGATGGAATACATGTACCAATAAGGTTACCGATAGATGTAATCTGCATTATAGGACCATACTGAGAGGGGTCCTGATTTTTCCAGAAAGCCGCACGAGCCTTCTTGGAGCTATCGGCAGGATTCTCATAGATTGTGCCGTCACAGTAAAGGGTGTCGCCGATACAAGCAGTTGTAAGAAGTGCATCATATGTCTGAATTTCGATGTCATTAACAAAAATAAGCCCATAATTAATGCCGCTTTGCAAGCCGCCTGCTTTTGAAAGGTCGTAAGAATAGAGCTTGTCCTCTACCTGTTGGCAAAGTCCCTTCTTGGACATCCATCCTACAATAGAGCCCGAGCCGTCAAGATTCCAGATGTAGCAGTACACCTTGCTGAAATTCTTCCAATCATCGGGAACTTCAAAATAAATTTTATCGGTATCAGCGGCGCTGACACCAACAGTAGCTAAGCCTGCGATGCAGACAATAGCCAGTGCAAGACAAAGAATTCTCTTTATCATGTCGTTTCCTCCTAAAATAAAGATATTCCTTGCAAGCAATTCTCCTAAGTACATTATATATCAGATGTCGTCTATTTGCAATAGACCATTTTAATGTTTTATTTAACAAGGTTAGGCAACCTGATTAGTATGATTTGCACAAAATCCATTAACCATTACCTACGATAGGGCGATTCGCTTTTGATAGGTAGATATAAGCGGCAAAAGAAAATCTCCTCCCCTTTCGGGGAGGAGCAAAAGCATAAAACTAAGAGTTTAAATATTCTTAGAAAACTTTAAATTAAGCGTTAGCCTTCTTGCGAAGAACTACTACTGCTGCAGCTGCCATAGCAACTACTGCGATTGCTGCGAAGATAGCAACGTTAGAACCTGTGGGAGGTACGTCGTTCTTCTCAGCCTCTGTAGAACCAGTGTTACCGGTGATATCTGTTGCAGGAGCCTTTGTGGGATCAACAACTGTTGTCTCGGAAGGCTGGGGATCTGTGGGCTTCTGAATCTCGGGGAGAACGAGCTCGCCTGTGATTTCAACGCCTTCAGCAACGATCTCGCCGCCTGTTACGTAGTCAGGACCAAAGAACTCAACCATCTCTTCGATAGCTGTCTCAACAGCCATCTCGCCGTCAGCGATTACTTCGAAAGTAAGAGTGATAAGAGTCTTGCCGCCTGTGAAGTCAAAGCCTGTAGAAATCTCAGAAGCATTGAAGTAGATTGCACCTTCTGCAGGGTTAGCAACAACGCCTGTCATGTTGGGGAATCTCTCTGTAACTGAAGCGTCAACGAGCTTAAGTGTATCAGCTGTGTAAGTTGTTGTAGCCTGGATGTTCTCGATAGCCTTGGGAGTTGTAAGTGTAGCTGTGTATGTAACAGTCTCACCAACGTAGGAGATTGTCTCCTCTGTTGTGGGCTCTTCTACATCGCCATCCTTTACAGGTGTGGGAGCTTCCTTGTAAGAACGCTCGTTGAAGTAAACGTCGCCCTTCTCAGGTGTGTAACCATACTCACCGTTGCCGTAGTAGTAGAACCACTCACCAGCAAATGTGGACTTGCCGCTGAACTCGTTAACATCTGTCTTAGTCTCGTCAACAACGTAGATCATCTCGTCGAAGTTGGGAGTGCCGTCAGGATAGTTCTCGCTCTCGCCAGCGTCATAGTACTCAGAACCGATGTTCTTTGTCTGATATGCTGCTGTGTAGATAGCTGCCTCGGGGTCTGTGCCACCGTCGCAGAAGTTGTTCCAGATGATAGTTGTAACATCCTGGTTTACATCATAGTAGTAAACACCATCTACGCCTGTTGCATTAGCCTCATAGCCGGGCCATGAAGAGCAAGCATCTGTGCCTTCCCACCAGTAGATACCGGCAGTTGTTGCGTACTCGTTGTACCAGTTCTCAGGCATGTAGAAATAGTATCTGTTATAGCCGTCAGCCTTTGCGGGAAGCTCATCAGCAGAAACAGAAGCCATTGCTACTGTACCCATAGAGAGTACGAGAACTGCTACCAAAATAACGCTCATAAGTTTTTTGGACATTTTGAATTCCTCCTAAAAAATAGTACTATTTTGCTAAGCATATCTCTTAGCAGTACCATTATATAACAGATACATAGAAAAAGCA
>JAUNEH010000074.1:3419-8136 GCA_030525665.1 Ruminococcus sp. | reverse complement strand
AATTACACAAAATATTCATTTTGTGTAATTTTCTAATAAAGAATTATACCCTCCCCTCAAGGTGCTATAATAGTTTTATAATGAGATTGAGGTGGTTAACAATGGCTGTTAATTTCGCTAATGAAGCATCTGATATTTTAAAAGAGTATTTATTTTATCTGCAAACTATAAAAGGCCGCAGCGAAAAAACTGTTGATGAGTATTTTCTTGACTTACGTACTTTTTTTAGATTTTTAAAAATAAAACGAAAAATCACCAATCTTCCCTTTGAAGAAATTAAAATTGATGATATAGACCTCGTTTTAATTAAATCTGTTACTCTTATGGACGCTTACGAATTTATGAATTTTTTATCCCGCGAGCGTTCTAATTCTGCGATTAGCCGAGCACGTAAATGTTCTGCACTTAAGCAGTTTTTTAATTATTTGACCGTAAAGAAGCACTTGCTTGACGTTGACCCAATGCGTGAACTTGAAATACCTAAGAGTAAGAAAACCTTACCCAAATATCTGACGTTAGAGCAATCTATAGAGCTTCTTAATGCAGTAGACGGAAAATTTAAAGAGCGAGACTACTGTATACTTACGTTATTTCTAAACTGTGGTTTAAGATTGGCCGAGTTGGTTTCTCTTAATATGAGCAGCGTCCGTACCGATAACACTATGGTCGTTACAGGTAAAGGAAACAAAGAGCGTATTGTATATCTTAACGAAGCCTGTATGTCGGCTTTAGACCAATGGCGTAAAGTTCGCCCTAATGATAGCTTAAAAGACCGAGATGCCCTTTTTGTAAGCAGTCACCATAAAAGACTTAGTCGAGAATCAGTACAAAAAATGGTTCAGAAATATATTGAAAAAATCGGTCTTGACGCACAGGGGTATTCTTGCCATAAATTGAGACATACAGCTGCTACGTTGATGTATCAGCACGGCGAGGTTGACATAAGGGTTTTGAAAGATGTTTTAGGTCACGAAAACCTTGGCACAACCCAGATTTACACGCATATTAGCTCTGAACAATTAGAAAAAGCTTCTAAACAAAATCCTTTGGCTAAAATCAAAATCAAATAAAAGCCAGAAAACAACACCTCTTCCCTTATATATTTTAGGGTTAATATCTTTTATTGTCTAATTTAAGCTTATTTTAGTATTTAGGATTATTATATTAAATTACATTTCGATATATATATTAAGATTTGATTATTTAAAACTAAGGAATGATAAAGTTGAGAATTCTACTTGCTGAGGACGAACGAGCTCTTTCTAAAGCATTAATTAAAATTTTTGAAATCAACAATTACTCTGCAGATGCAGTATATAACGGCGAAGATGCCCTCGCCTATCTTGAATCTGACAATTACGACGTATTAGTTCTCGATGTAATGATGCCTCAAATTGACGGCATAGAGGTGCTTAAAAGAATACGCGCCAAAGGTAACAATATTCCTGTGCTGGTTCTTACTGCCAAAGCTGAAGTTGACGATAAGGTATTGGGACTCGATAGCGGCGCCAACGACTATCTCACTAAGCCATTCGACACAAAAGAATTATTGGCAAGAATTCGTACAATTACAAGAAGTCGCTCAAGCTATGACTCTTCGATAAAATTTGGTAATATCACACTTAACCGAGCGACCTTCGAACTAAGTTCTGACACAAAAAGCTACCGTCTTGCAAATAAGGAATTCCAAATGATTGAAATGTTTATGTCAAACCCACGACAGTTGATTTCGGTTGAACGATTCATGGAGAAAATATGGGGTTTTGACAGTGAAGCAGAAATTAACGTTGTGTGGGTATATGTATCATACTTAAGAAAAAAATTAAAAGCACTTAACGCCAACGTTTATATTAAAGCTTCAAGAAACGCAGGATACACCTTGGAGGAAATAAATGATTAAAAAACTAAAGTTCAGGCTTATAATTTTATCTATGTCTTCCCTATTCATTTTACTTGCGGTTCTTGTGTCAGGAATGAATATAATAAACTATAACTCTATCTCTGAAGAAGCAGACAGAATATTAGAGATATTATCTCATAACAAGGGTACATTTCCGGAATTTAAAAACGAGTATAACAATACGGAAAATTTTGTAGACAAGCCACGAAAGCCAATGTCTCCTGAAGTACCTTATGAATCAAGATTTTTCGTGGTGCTTATTGATGACTCAGGAAATGTATTACAAACAAACACAAACAAAATTAAATCCGTTAACTCCGACCAAGCTGTTGAATATGGATTGAAAGTGTCTAAAAATAGTAAGCCAAGCGGATTTGTTGATGTTTACAGATATATAATAAGTAAAGAAAATACCGGCAAAAGAATTATTTTTCTTGAATGTAGAAAACAGCTTGATTCTTTTTATAGTTTTCTATACGCCAGTATATCTATGTCTGTTATTGGCTACATAATCGTTATTGCTATTATTTTCTTTTTTTCAGGTAAAATACTACGACCTATTATTGAAAGCTACGAGAAACAAAAACGCTTTATAACCGATGCAGGACACGAAATCAAAACGCCTCTTACAATTATTAATGCAAATACCGATATTTTAGAAGCGGAAATCGGAGAAAACGAAGGTATCTACGATATAAGAACGCAAACTAAAAAACTGACAGAGTTAACAAATAACCTTATATGTTTAGCAAGAATGGAAGAAGCAGAACAAATTGAGCTTATAGAAATACCCATTTCTGAAATTCTAAGTGAAACGACTAAAGAATTCGAGCCTATAATCAAACATAAGAATATCAGCTTAAATTTATCGGTTGCACCGCTATTATCTATTAAAGGCAACACCAAAACGATAGAGCAGTTACTAAGTATTTTGTTGGATAATGCAGTTAAATACTGTTCGCAAAACGGGCATATTATTGTTTCGCTTCAAAAACGAGGAAAATATGCTGAAATATCCATCGCTAATACCGTAAGCGAAAACATCCCCAAAGACGATTTGAGTAAGATTTTTGACAGATTTTACAGATGTGACCCATCAAGAAACTCTCAGACAGGCGGTCATGGCATAGGACTTTCAATTGCAAAGGCAATTGTGCAAAGACATAGCGGAAAAATTTACGCAGAAAATACAGATAGATTACAATTTAAAATAATAGTTTTGCTCCCAACATAAATTAAAGAGGCTGTCTCATAATGTGGTACAATCCACTAAAATGAGACAGCCTCTTTTCAAAGTTTAAATATCATTGTTAAGTAAATCAGCATATGACTCTCGCTGAACGACTACACGCGCTCTTCCCTCTTTTACCATTACAATAGCTGGTCTGGGAATTCGGTTATAATTAGACGCCATAGAGTAATTATATGCACCGGTAGTAAGTACCGCTAAAATATCACCGGGTTCGGGACCTATTATCTTAACATCCTCTTGCAGCAAATCTCCGCTTTCACAACACTTACCGGCTATGGTAGCTTTTATAAGATTGCCCGCAGACTTCGAGGCGTTTAACACTGTGTATTCTGCCTTATAAAGTGCATAACGAATATTGTCAGCCATACCGCCATCAACAGACACATAGGTTCTGATGTCCTTGATTTCCTTTACGTTACCGATAGTATAAAGGGTTGTACCTGATTCGCCCACAATAGACCTACCGGGTTCAATGTGAAAAGCAGGCTCGGGGATTTCAAGTTCTTCACAAGCTTTATGAAAAGTTTTTGCTACAGGAGCAAGATATTCTTCAATTTCAAGAGGTTTGTCGGCATCGGTATATTTAGCACCTAAGCCGCCGCCTAAATTAAACTCTTTTACGAAGTGATTGAAGTTGTCGTTGATTTCTTTAATGAATCCAAGCATAACTTTAACTGCATCAACAAATGGTTCGGTGTCAAAAATCTGTGAACCGATATGGCAGTGAAGCTGACAAAGGTTAATATTATTAAAGCTCAAGGCTGTCTTTACCGCTTCAAGTGCTTCGCCATTTTCGAGAGAAAAACCAAACTTAGAGTCAATTTGACCTGTTCGGATATAGTCATGAGTATGTGCCTCTATACCGGGCTTAATTCTAAAGCCGATATTTACGTTAACATTAAGCTCCTCAGCAATTGAATTGAGAAGCTTGAGCTCAGTAAGGTTATCTACAATGATTCTGCCCACACCATACTTGATAGCTAATCTTAACTCTTGTTCGGTTTTGTTGTTGCCGTGGAAGAAGATTTTTTCGGCAGGAAAACCGGCATTTAAAGCTGTATAAAGCTCGCCGCCCGACACAACGTCTACGCCCATTCCCTCTTCCTTCATTATTCTGTAAATTTCAAGGCATGAAAGAGCTTTGCTGGCGTAGCAAGGAAAGCTGAGTTTATTAAAATTGTCAGCAAAGAATGCTTTGTATCTCTTACAGTTCTCTCTTATAAGAGATTCGTTCATTACATATAACGGGGTGCCGTATTCATTTCTAAGGTTTTCAGTGTCGCAACCTTCTATAAAAAGATGACCGTTGTCCCCTATTGTTAAGCCTTTAGTCAGCACTTTCAGATGCCTCCTCCACATATTTTTCAATAGCAGCTCTAATTTCTTCGGTACCCTCGCCGTTCAATGCCGAGAAAGGAAACAGCTCAGTTTCGCCATTTAAAAGCTCGTTATACATCTTAAGCTGTTGAGCCTGCTGTGTTTTATTAAGCTTGTCCTTTTTAGTAAGAACAATAATCATAGGCAAATCTGCGTCTATAAGAAAATTAATCATATCGATATCAGCC
>JAUNEH010000074.1:0-3409 GCA_030525665.1 Ruminococcus sp. | reverse complement strand
CCTGTGTCGGCTTATGACGCATATCGCAAATTTGAATAACTAACGCAAAGTTACGGTTATCAGCAAAGTAACCCTCCATTAAATCTGCCCAACGCTGTTTTTCAGAATGAGACACCTTTGCATATCCATAACCGGGAAGGTCTACAAGATTAAAGGTATCCACATTAAAAAAGTTAATCGTGGCGGTTTTGCCTGGGGTGGCACTTACTCTTGCCAAAGCTTTGCGGTTTACTATTTTATTAATAAGTGATGATTTGCCTACGTTAGACCTGCCCGAAAATACAACCTCGGGCAAATCCGACTTAGGAATCTGCTTTGCCGTTCCGCAAGCCATTGTAAATTTTGCATTATTAATGTTCATAAAATCACCTATGTTTAGGATTTTGCACGTATTACAGAGGGCACTTTTGTTGTTCTTCGACTTCTCGAATTCTTATTTTGTACAGCTTTTTTAGATTCTTTACCAAAAGTTATGGCAAGCTTTAAAACTTCTTCAATGTTGTCAACAGCAACAAACTCAACATTTTTGCTTACCACAGAGTCGATTTCAGTTAAATCAGGTAAGTTCTTTTTAGGAATTATAACTGTTTTTACCCCCGATTTATAAGCCGCCATAGATTTCTCCTTAAGGCCGCCTATAGGAAGAACCCTGCCACGAAGCGTAATTTCGCCTGTCATCGCAACATTTTGCTTTACTGCTAAACCTGTTAACGCAGAATATAGAGCAGTGGCCATCGTAATACCTGCAGAAGGACCGTCCTTAGGAACAGCACCCTCAGGAGCATGTATATGAATATCTTTATTTTTATAGAAATCTGTATCTATGTTATGTTCTTTTGCAATTGAACGGATACAAGTGATAGCGGTTTTAGCCGACTCCTTCATAACATCGCCCAATGAGCCTGTAAGCTCTATTTTACCTGTACCATCATTGACAGCAATCTCAATCGGAAGCAATTCACCACCAACAGACGTCCAAGCAAGACCATTAACAACGCCGATAACATCATTTTTCTCTACCAAATCAAGCTGATACTTCTTGGGACCCAGTAAGATTTCAAGGTCATTCTTGTCAACCTTAACCTTATCTGCTCCATCTACTATCCTAACGGCAGATTTACGCATAACGCTTGCAATTATTCGTTCTAAAGAACGAACGCCCGCTTCTTTGGTGTAATTGTCAATTAAAGAATAAATTGCAGAATCGGCAATTTTAAAGGTTTTAGGAGTAAGACCGTTTTCTGCCATCTGTTTCTTTACAAGATGTTTTTTTGCAATGTTAAATTTTTCTTCCCTTGTATAGGAAGGAAGTTCGATAACATCCATCCTGTCCCTTAAAGGTTCAGGAATAGCGTGTATATCGTTAGCAGTTGTAATAAACATCACCTTTGACAAATCATAAGGAATATCAAGGTAATGATCATGAAACTCAAAATTTTGCTCGCTATCCAAAACCTCAAGGAGTGCTGATGTGGGATCTCCTTTATAATCATTAGACAGCTTGTCGATTTCATCAAGCACCAACAAAGGATTAGAGCTTTTAGCTCTTTTAATACCTGCAATAATTCTGCCGGGCATTGAAGCAAGATATGTACGTCTATGGCCTCTGATTTCTGCTTCGTCCTTAACACCGCCTAAAGATATACGGGCTGTATTTCTTCCTATTGCGTCACCTACCGATACAGCGATAGAGGTTTTACCAACGCCTGGAGGGCCTACAAGACAAATAATATTGCCTTTGCAGTCAAGATTAAGCTTGCGTACTGCAAGGGATTCGACAATTCTTTCTTTTACTTTAGTTAGTCCGTAATGATTTTTATCGAGTGCCTTTCTAACCTTTTCGAGGTCTATGTTTTCGGTGGTATATGTATTCCAAGGAAGCTCAAGGCAGGTATCAATATATGTTTTTATAAGAGCTGCTTCCTGAGAGCCGAAAGGCATACGGTCCATTTTAACGCACTCTTTAAGAAGGATCTCCTCAACCTCTGTCTTTAAGCCGAGAGCTTTGATTTTATCCTTAAGGTCGTCTGATTCGGCTTCGGGGTCCTCAAAATCACCTAACTCCTCGCGAATAGCACGAAGCTCTTCTCTTAAGTACATGTCACGCTGATTGCGGTCGATATTTGAACGAGTACGTTCGTTAATATCTCGCTCAATTTCAAGGATAGCGAGTTCATCATTAACAAGCTCTATAAGGTTTTCTATTCTGTCGACTGTATCGAAGCATTCTAAAATGCTCTGCTTCTTTCTATAATCAAGTACAATGTTGCTTGCGATGTAATCAGAAAGGTCGCCGGCATTCTCAGAAAGACCTATTTTAAACATAATATCGCTAGGGAGCTTGGGATTAAGCTTTATGTAGCTTTCGAAAGATGATTTAAGGGAGCGAACAAACGCAAGCTCATTAAGAGGATTATCAGGCTGGGTTTCCTCTACTTTTACAATATCAGCCATAAAGCCGCTACGGGTTTCAGAAATATACTTAACTTCTGCTCTATAGAGACCTTCGAGCACAACCCTAAGTGAACCATCGGGCTGTTTAACCATCTGAACAACTTTAGACACTGTACCAACCTGATAAAGGTCAGCAGAAATTACTGTGCTTTTTGATGCATCCTCCTGAGCAACCGCAAACACAAGCTGGTCAGCAGTCATTGCTCTATTTATAGCAGCTATTGACTTTTTCCTTACAACGTCAAAGTGAAGCATCATTTTAGGAAAAACAACAATGCCCCTTAAAGGAAGTACAGGAACGTCAATAAACATATTATCTAAGTTAGTCATATTATTTACCTCAAAAGAGCGTGGCTGTGCGAAAAATTACGCACAGCCTTGCCTAAATCAGGAAGCTGATTCTTCTAAAAGCTTCCTATTGTTTTTGAAAATTTCGGGCTCTGCCCCATTTTTTACTGAGTCTTCAGTAATAACGATTTTCTCAATAGTTTCATCAGAGGGAGCCTCAAACATAAGTTGGGTGAGCACACCTTCAAGAATACCCCTCAGACCCCTTGCGCCTGTTTGTGCTTCGATAGCTTTTTGGGCTATAGCCTTTAAGGCACCTTCCTCGAACTCCAGTAAAACGTCATCAAAAGCAAAGAGCTTTTGGTACTGCTTTACAAGAGAGTTTTTAGGTTCAGTAAGAATACGAACCAGAGATTGCTCGTCGAGACCGCTTAAAGCGGTAATTACAGGAAGTCTTCCTACAAGCTCGGGAATAAGACCAAACTTAACCAAATCCTTAGCGATTACATTTTCCATCCAATAGGTCTGGTCTAAGGTCTTCTTATCGATGATATTAGCTTCAAAACCTAAGGAAGAGGAACCGAGACGTCTTTCGATAACCTTTTCAAGTCCGTCAAAAGCACCGCCGCAAATAAAGAGAATGTTGGAAGTATCAATGGGAATTGTC
>JAUNEH010000104.1:0-2108 GCA_030525665.1 Ruminococcus sp. | reverse complement strand
GTTCTGATTTCCTTCGGCGGACGGTCGGACGTAAGAACAATCTGCTTTCTTGCCTCGTGCAGAGCATTAAAGGTGTGGAAAAATTCCTCCTGGGTACTTTCCTTTCCTCCGATAAACTGAACGTCATCTACCAAAAGAACATCGGCGTGTCTGTATTTGTGTCTGAATTCGGTCATTTTCGCTTTTCTCAGGCTCTCGATAAGCTCGTTGGTAAAGTCATCGCCCTTGATGTAGCAGATAACCATATCGGGATTATTCTTTTTAATTTCATTTCCGATAGCGTAAAGCAGGTGGGTTTTGCCGAGTCCCGAATTTCCGTAAAGAAAAAGCGGATTATAGGCTTTTGACGGATTTGTGGCAACGGCAAGACAAGCCGCGTGAGCAAACTTGTTTGATGAGCCTACTATAAAGGTATCAAAGGTATACTCGTAATTTGTGTTTGTTTCCTCAACAATGGTTTCGGGAGCCGGAACGCTGATGTTTGCTTCATCGGGAGTTTTAAGCTCAATATTAAACTTGTTGTCAAAGATAGCCTCAAACGCTTCATTCAGAAGCGGAATGTAGCATCTTTTAATTGTCTGTCTGTGAAAATCGTTGGGAACGATAAGGTAAGCAGTGTTGTTGTCAAAGTCAAGATTAAGAGGCTTGATCCTGCTAATCCAAGTATTATAGGCAACGTCTGTTATTTTTGTTTTGCAGTAAGAGCAGATAAGCTCCCACGCGTCGTTAAAAGAATCCATTTACTCCTCCACATCCTTTTCAGGGCTGATAATAACTGCGGGTTAAGGTGATAAAGCCCTGTAAATATACTGTTAAAATCAAGTAGAAAAACAATAAAAAAATTCAATACCGCAAATTAACCCACAATAAAAATTCATTCTTTATAATTATACTCCAACCATAAGCAAATTGCAAGCATTTTAAGTCCTTAAAAATTGAACATTTTAAATGTATAAAGAAAGATTTTTCGGTTAAAATGTCGAAAGCAATTTTGATATACTACAAATAGTTGTCAGCTGATAAAAAATAACTACATTTTGTGGTCAATTTTTAGAGTTAAAAAAAACTTGACGGATTCGATAAAATAAGCTATAATGCTATATTGCAAGGATAGGGCAGTAGGTTTTGTCCTGAGCCCGAGTACCTGACTTAGCGGTGATAAAAAGCGTTAAGCTAACAGTTTTTTGTCGCTTTAAAAATTGAAGGGAGGATTTTGAGTATGTTAAGAACATATCAGCCTAAAAAGCTTCACAGAAAAAAAGAGCACGGCTTCAGAAAAAGAATGGCTACATCTAACGGCAGAAAAGTTTTGGCGAGAAGAAGAGCTAAAGGCAGAAAAAGACTTTCGTATTAATTTTTAAGAGTAATTATTTAATGACTATGCGTAAAAAAAGCGAGCACACAAAGGTGCGCACGCTTTTTTATGTAGTCTTACTTTAATTGCTCCCTGCCGAGGTATTATTATGAGCAAGTATGTAACGGTTAAGGAAAACAGGGATTTTTCGAGAATATATAAAAAAGGAAAATCCTTTGTCAGCCCGGTGCTTGTGACCTACGTAATAAAAAACAGGTCGGGTAAATTAAGATACGGAATAACAACAGGAAAAAAAATCGGAAACGCTGTAAAACGCTCAAGAGCAAGAAGAGTTATAAGAGCCTCTTATTTTCAGCTGTATGAAGAACTCAGTCCCGGCTACGATATTATTTTTGTGGCAAGGGGAAAAACACCTTATGTAAAATCTCAGGCTGTTCAAAGGGAGATGCAAAAGCATCTTAAAGCGGCAGGTGTTATTAATACTAAATCTGCGATAAAATAATTGGTAGATTGTTATGAAAAAAGTTTTAATGGCTCTAATCAGGTTTTATCAGTCCGCAATATCTCCTCATACCAAAGCTCGCTGCATATACATTCCCACGTGTTCGCAGTACGGACTGGAGGCTATAGAGCGTTTCGGAGCGTTAAAGGGAAGCGCGCTGACAATTTGGCGGTTTTTGCGCTGTAATCCCTTTGCAAAGGGAGGGTACGACCCTGTCCCGGAAAAAAAAGAAAAAAAACGATGAGGTAAATTTATGCAAATTTTCGGTTTTCTCGGATACTTCCTCGGATA
>JAUNEH010000073.1:6697-8343 GCA_030525665.1 Ruminococcus sp. | reverse complement strand
CGTCCCCAGTTCTACTTCAGAACAACAGACGTTACAGGTACAATCAGCCTCCCCGAGGGCACAGAGATGTGCATGCCTGGCGATAACGTTGAGATGGATGTTGAGCTTATCACACCTATCGCTATCGAAGTAGGTCTTCGTTTCGCTATCCGTGAGGGTGGTAGAACAGTTGGTTCAGGCGCAGTTATCGCTATCAACGAGTAATTTCAGTAACTTAGGGTATTTATCCTGATTACGAAATCCAATATCTAAGCTTTAAAGCGGCTATCCGAATGGATAGCCGCTTTTTTCGTTAGTCACGGTTGGCGGTTCGCCTTGGATAGGTTAAGTTTAGAGAAAACGCAGATCAACAGCGGATTGTATTTTAATTATCTATTGCTTTTTCACGTAAAATAGTGTATTGTATATCTATACTTTAGAAAAGGAGAATTTAAAATGGCTGAAGATATGATTAAAGACACAGCCCCTGAGGAAGAAGAGGGCAGTATTATCGTTCTTGAAGATGACCTTGGCAACGAGGTAGAGTTCGAGTATCTTGACGTTGTTGACTACGAGGGCGACGAGTACCTTGTGCTTATGCCAGTTGAGGAAGACGAAGAGGCAGAGGGCGAGGTTCTTATCCTCAAAATCGTTTCCATCGACGACGAGCACGAGACCTTTGAGGGTATCGAGGATGAAGAGCTTGTTGACGCTGTTTTCGAGGTTTTCAAAAACAAGTGGAAAGACCAGCTTGACTTTGCTGACTAATTAATAACAAATGGAAAAGACCCCTGCGGATTTTTTATTTATCCGCAGGGGTTTTGTGTTTAAATATTGAATTTATTAAATAGGTTAAGCTTGTTAAATACCAGATACAGCGGTATACCGAGTCCTAAGCAAGCAATAAGCTCGCCAAGGCCTACTAACGCTCCTTGAATGAGAAAGCCTGTGAAGGTAAATGCTCCCTCAACATAAAAAATTTCGATTTCCAATCCAATTATAATGGCATTGAAAATAACAGGCATAAGCAGGGTTAGCAGTGGGATTTTAAACAGCACTATATTCCGTAGGGCGTAGCCTGTAAGAGAGGCTAAAAATGTAGCAAGGGTGCCTAAAATAAGGTCGGTGGGGATAACGCCCACAGTCAGAAGATTTGTGACTAAGCATCCTACGGTAAGTCCCGGAATTGCCGCAGGGCTGAAGCATACCAGTACCGATAAAGCTTCGGCAATACGTACCTGAATTGCACCGGTGGCGGAGGAGGGCAAAACAAGCTCCTGCGCGTAGCACAGCACAACGTAAAGTGCCGCAATGAGCGAAGCCTCCACCAGAAAAACGGTGCGTTTTTTTCTCTTTTGCATATTAAGTTTTCCTTTCGTAGTTTTATTTTGGGTCAGGATTTTGCGAACTGACCGCCCAATAAGGACTTGATTATTATATAACTTTTGTTTCCTGTTTGCAAGTGGTTATGTAGAAAATGAAATATTGCTTTGCAATATGAAATACGTCAATACGTATGAAATATCTTGCGATATGAAGTATTTGCCTTAAGCAAATATTGTGGTGGCACGCTTTGCGTGCGATTATAGTTTTATAATTATGTCAAAATTTAATTCCCGTCGTAAATGAGGGGATATTTTAAATGAACTTATTAATAGGCGGAATCG
>JAUNEH010000073.1:0-6687 GCA_030525665.1 Ruminococcus sp. | reverse complement strand
GGTCGTGGCAAACGGACGCAAAAATGCCGTTGGCGTTTGCCAACGGCATCTCTGCAAGGATTTTTTGAAATTAACGTGAAAACGAAGTAAACAAAAGTAAAAATTTACGCAGTCTTTGTTTCTGATTCACCGAATAAGTCAAGTCTGAAAAGCTTTGACTCGTCTTCTTTGTTGTCACAAAGAATGTAAGCATCGGTAATCTTGCCGCCCTCGATAAGCTTGGTTAAGCCAATGAGCTGACAAAGCTTGCTTTTAAGATTAAGGTGGTCGCCTTCTCTTGTTACGAGATAGACATTGCCTTTGCAAGTGTCGAGCACGGCGAGGAACTTAGCTACATCGATGTTGTGAAGATTAATGACAGATGTCATTCACAATTCCTCCTTTATAATATTTTCGTGCTGCCATTTACCATTTGGCATTATCCTTTGATTGGCAGACTAACGAACATTTGCTTTCCGCCAATATCAGGTGGACCTGACCTGATGCTTTCATTATAGCAGGATTTTCGTAAAAGTCAACAACAAAATACCTATCTGCTTGTGCATAACGCCATATAGCATATAAACGTTGTATAGTAATCGGGGTGTCGATTTGTTTATAATAAACAAACAAAAATAAGTCCCAAAATCATTCGACCAAGTTCCCTTAGTGACTTTGCACCGATTTTTTAATTATAAAAATAATAATTGTAGATTTTTTACAAATCGTTGGCAATTGCAGTTTTTTTGATTAAAACATATTCAGAAACCATATTTTATCCCTAATTTATCCTCAAAAAAGCCGTATTGATGTTTCTTCAAGTTTATGCTACAATTAAAATATATTTTAAAAAGGCGGTATTATTATGTTAAACGATTTTTATAAACAGTTTAAAAGCGGCACTGACATCCGTGGTGTAGCAAGCGAAGGTGTAGAGGGTCAGCCCGTTAACCTTACTGATGAGGTTGTACGCAATATGGCAGGTGGCTTTGCACGATTCTTAGGCAATAAATTAAGCAAAAAAATTACCGATATGAAGGTAGCAGTGGGCAGAGATTCCAGAATTTCGGGCGAAAGAATTGCAGGCATTGTTATCAGAACTCTTTCTGATTACGGCATTGAGGTTTACGACTGCGGTCTGGCAACTACTCCTTCAATGTTTATGACTACTGTTGAGTTAGGTTGCGATGCTGCGGTTCAGATTACTGCAAGCCATCATCCCTTTAACCGTAACGGTCTTAAGTTCTTTACACGTCAGGGTGGTTTAGAGGGCTCTGACATTACCGAGATTTTAGAGTACGCTCAGGCAGGTCTTACTCCTCAGGATGCCCTTAACGGCCTGATGAAGAAAGTCAACTTTATGGACAGATACGCAGAAATCCTCTGCGACATTATTAAAAAAGGCGTTAATGCTGACGATTACGATATGCCTTTAAAGGGTCTGCACATCTGTGTTGACGCAGGCAACGGTGTTGGCGGCTTCTATGCCGACAAGGTGCTCAAAGTCCTTGGTGCCGATACCACCGGCTCACGCTACCTTGACCCCGATGGAATGTTCCCCAATCATGTACCCAACCCCGAGGATAAGGTAGCTATGGCGGCTATTTCACAGGCTGTAGTTGAAAGCGGTGCTGATTTAGGCGTAATTTTTGATACCGACGTTGACCGCGGTGCTGCAGTTGACAGCAAAGGTAATGAAATCAACCGCAACCGTCTTGTTGCATTAGCATCTGCTATTGCACTTGAGGGTAATGAGGGCGGCACAATCGTTACTGACTCCATTACATCTGACGGGCTTAAGGAGTTTATTGAAAAAACCTTAGGCGGCAAGCATTATCGTTACCGCAGAGGCTACAAGAATGTTATCGACAAGGCTCAGGAATTAGAGGCTCAGGGCATTTGCTGTCCCTTAGCTATTGAAACCTCAGGCCACGCCGCAATGAAAGAAAACTATTTTCTTGATGACGGTGCATACCTCTGCACAAAAATCATTATCAGGATGGCTCAGTTAAGTGCTGAGGGCAAGGATATTTCTGACCTTATTGCTGACCTTAAAGAGTGCAAAGAGGAAAAGGAAATCCGCATTAAGATTAAAGAGGCTGACTTTTCAGCATACGGCAAGAGCGTTATCGAAAAGCTTACAGCTTATGCAGAGGCTCAGGACGGTTGGTTTGTTGCTGACGACAACCGTGAGGGTATCAGAGTATCTTTCGGCGAAAATGACGGCGAAGGTTGGTTCTTACTAAGACTTTCTGTTCACGACCCCATTATGCCTCTTAATATTGAGAGTAACTCTGAGGGCGGAGTAGAGGTTATACTGGATAAGCTTATGGGATTTTTGAAAGAGTGCGAGGGTCTTGATATTTAAAGTAATAAGTAACAGTTAAGAAGTGCGGTTATATATTATTGATTTGTAGATAAACGTCCTTCCCTACAAATAAACGTCCAAAAATAATAAACCCGCCGTCAATGACGGTTACCTCTGAAAAATCCCTCTACAAAGGCGATTTGCCCACCGCGGCAAGCGGTCGCAACTGTTAGTTGCGGCGTTTCAAACTAAAATGTATGGTCTTTTTTTGGTGTTTGGGGTAGTATTTGCCCGTACCAAAAATGAAAGACGAGGTTAAATTATGAACATTGAAACCGCAAACAGATTGTTACAGTATAGAAAGCAGGCAGGACTTTCTCAGGAAGAACTTGCAGAAAAAATCGGCGTTTCACGTCAGGCTGTTTCTAAATGGGAGAGGAGCGAGGCATCCCCTGATACTGATAACTTAGTAACACTGGCTGAGCTTTACGGAGTATCTTTGGATGAAATGCTGGGTCTTAAAACCGCTAAAGAAGAGCCCGAAGAAGCTTTGCCTGAAAAAGACGAGGTTCACGTAAGCTTTAAAGACGGAATCCATGTTAATACAAAAGAAGGCGACAGGGTGAACGTTTCGTTTAAAGATGGGGTACACATTGTGTCAAAAGGCGAGGAGAAGGTTCACGTTATTGGTGACGAGAAGTATTACGTTGACGATAAAGGTGAGCGTCATGAAATAAAGCCTGCCTATTACTTTTGGCTTTATATGCCATTCCCTATTATAATTACTGCACTTTTCCTTGGCTGGGGATTTTCAGGAATCTGGGGCGGATGGACTACAGCTTGGCTCATATTCTTCCTTGTGCCTGTGTATTACTCTCTTATTGAGGCAATCAGAGCAAAGGATATAGGCAAGTTTGCTTTTCCTGTCCTGGCGGTAGGGGCATATCTGGCTGTCGGTATGTTTATGCATATATGGCATCCAAGCTGGCTTATATTGCTTACAATTCCTGTTTTTTACTGTATAGTTGAGGGAATTAAGAAAGTTTTCGACAAAAAAGAGAGTGAATAATATGAATGGTATTTTTTATTTTTCCTCAACGGGCAACAGTCTTTTTATTGCAAATGAAATAAAAAAGACTTTGGGCGGCGAGGTAGGTTATATTCCTACATATAAGTGTAACGCTGAGAAATTTGATAAAATAATTATAGTTTCGCCTATATATTCCTTTGGTTTACCTGTGCATGTGTTTGACTTTATCCCTACTCTGCCGAAAACAGTACCTGTTTATATTGTGCTTAATTTTGGCGGTGCGGTATTTGGTGCAGACGGACTTGCATATGAGCACGCCAAGAACAGCGGCCTTGACATAAAAGGTGTTTTCACAGTAAAAATGCCCGAAAATTATACCTTGGACTTTACAGTTCCCCTTGCTTATCAAAAGAAAATTCTAAAAAAAGCACCTGATCTGGTGGCAAAGGTAATTGAAAAAATCCGAAATGACGAGATGAATTTTCCTAAAACCAAAGCAAAATTTGCAAAGATTTACTACGAGAATAAGGGTAATTGGCATAAAATTGCCGATGATTTCAGGGTAACAGAAAAGTGCATTCTTTGCGAAAAATGTGTTAAGCTTTGCCCTGCAGGTAATATTTCGGTGAAAGACGGCAGGGTAGATTTTGCCGACAAATGTGTTGCTTGCCTTGGGTGTTATCACCGCTGTCCCGAGAAGGCAATAGTATATAAAGATAAGAAAAAAGACTACAGATATTTCAATCCCAATGTAAATGAAAGTGAATTGGGTAAATAACAAAATTAGAAGCTTCTCTTGACGTTAAAGAGAAGCTTTTGTTTATATTTGCTTTTGTATTATGGAATTTACCTAAAAATAAAACCCTCAATATATAAATGTTCTACGAGTGATTTGGCGAAAGTTGCTGAATTTTAAAAAGTTATTTGTTATAATTAACCTATTAAGATTTTATTAATAAATGAGGGATATTTATGGGTATGGTAAAAAAATACGTTGCCGACCTTAAAACGGAGTTTAAGGGTTACAATGTACAGAAATTTACAAAAGACCTTACCGCAGGTCTTACTGTCTGTGCTGTAGCGTTGCCTCTTGCCTTGGCTTTTGGTGTATCGGGCGGTGCAACTGCGGCGGCAGGTATGGTTACTGCTATTGTAGCGGGAATTGTTATAGGTATGCTGTCGGGTGCATCTTATCAGATTTCAGGCCCTACAGGTGCTATGAGTGCGGTGCTTATTTCCATTGTTATGACTTACGAGCTTAAGGGCGTTTTTATTGCTTGCTTTTTAGCGGGTGTGATTATGCTTTTGTGCGGTATTTTTAAACTTGGCAGATTAATTAGCTTTATTCCGTCGTCGGTTATTATGGGCTTTACCTCGGGTATCGCCATTACTATTGCAATGGGTCAGGTAGATAACTTCTTTGGTACAGTAAGCGAGGGTACAGGTATTATCGAGAAAGTCGGCTCGTATTTTAAGCTTGGCTTTACCCCTGACCTTACCACCACCTTAATTGCGGTGGGAGCTATGGCGGTTATGATAGTATGGCCCAAAAAATGGGGTATGAGGGTGCCAGCGTCTTTGGTTTCCATAGTGCTTGCAACTGTGGTACAAATTATCTTCGGCTTTGACGTTGCTATGGTTGGCGATATTCCAAAGACACTTTTTCTTTCCGACAGGCTTACTCTTGAGGGCGTTA
Organism: Ruminococcus sp.; assembly: GCA_030525665.1. Lineage (GTDB taxonomy): Bacteria > Bacillota > Clostridia > Oscillospirales > Acutalibacteraceae > Ruminococcoides. Next base: position 1,674 of record JAUNEH010000073.1, on the reverse strand, counting down.
ACCTTGATATGATTAAAAATCTTGCCTCGCCTATTTTTACTATTGCGGCGCTGGCTATTATTGAAAGCCTTCTTTGCGGTGCTTCGGCTTCCAGAATGAAGAAGGAGCCCTTTGACGCAGACCGCGAGCTTGTGGCTCAGGGTGTGGGTAATATGATTTTACCCTTACTGGGCGGTGTGCCTGCAACAGCGGCTATTGCAAGAACTTCTGTTGCTATTAAGTCAGGCGAGCAGACAAGGCTTACAAGCGTGTTCCACTCTGTTTTCCTTTTGGCTGCAATGTTCTTACTTGGCGGTGTAATGTCAAAAATTCCCCTTTCAGCTTTGGCGGCTGTGCTTATGGTAACAGCCTTTAAGATGAACGAGTGGGATGATATTAAGTTTATTTTTAAGCACAAGTTCAAGACTTCCATAAGCCAGTTCTTGCTTACAATGATTTGTACTGTTGTGTTTGACCTTACCATTGCAATCGTTTTAGGTGTGCTTTACTCTGCAATTATGTATATGGCTCAATCGGCTCATGTTTCGGTGCATTTTTCCGATGTTGACCCCGAGAAGCTTAAAGGTAAAATCGACTTCAATGAAGAGGATTTTAAGGGAGTTCAGGTAGCTTACGTAACAGGACCGCTTTACTTTGCTTCTGCTTCTATGCTTGAAGAGAAGCTCGAAGAAGTCAAAGAAGAAAGCCACACTTTGCTTTTATCAATGCGAGGAGTGCCCAGCATAGACGTTGCAGGTGCAAAGGTTGTGCTTGAGTATATCGAAGCTTTAAAGGAAAAAGGCGTTAACGTTATGTTCTGCGGCATGACAAAGCGTGCGAAATTAACCCTTGACCGTGCAGGCGTTACCTCTCTTGTAGGTGAAGAAAGCTACTTTGTAAGTGCAGACGTAGCTTTTGCAAAGCTGATGGAAGAAACAAAAGTTTAATATTAATATAATAGTAAAAGACTGCTCTTAGGATAAAACTTAAGGGCAGTCTTTTGATTAGATGTCAAATCTTATTGAATTTGAACAATAACAAGATGTGCAGACACAGGTCTTGTACCGCCTGCAAGAGGCGTTATGGTAAGGGCCGCGGCGTTGCCTGCAGGATTACGTACCGTAAGCACAGAGTCTACGGCGGTTGTTTCTACAATAGCCATTCCGATAATCTGAGATGCACCTGTGGCACGTCCTGCCACAGTGTATTCCAAATCTTCACCGTTTAAGGTGAGGATAAGCTGACCTGCTTCGTCTACAGGCACATTGAAGAAGACCTGGTACGTTCCGATATTTGAGAGATTGAAGGAGTCGGCTCCTGTTCTTGTAATGTCGGTACTGCTGATAGGACCGTTCTGAGGAAAGCTTACGTCGGTGCCCGGGGCGACTGAGGCGGCGTTGTCGGGGGGCATAAGTGCGTAAAAATCAGCATAGCCGATTACTCCGCCGGGGATTCCCTGAGGGCCAACAGGACCGGTTTCACCAATGGGTCCCTGAGGACCTGCAGCACCCGTAGCACCTACTGGTCCCTGCGGACCGGTTGCTCCTGCCAATCCTTGAGGGCCTGCAGGACCTGTAGCACCAATGGGCCCCTGAGGGCCGGCAGGACCTTGAGGACCAACAGGACCTGTTTCGCCAATAGGACCCTGTGCACCTACAGGCCCCTGAGGGCCGATAGGACCTGTTGCACCCACAG
>JAUNEH010000072.1:0-8375 GCA_030525665.1 Ruminococcus sp. | reverse complement strand
TTGGTAGAAATAATATTTATCATAGTACCCCACGCGGCGTAGGGTGCTTTTACACCTAAATTCAAATACGAAAGTGTTGCCTCGTAAAGAATCATACTGCCAAGGCTTAAGCTCATCTGCACGATAAGCTGAGGCATAACGTTTGGTACCAAGTGTTTGAAGATTTTTCGGGAGGTTGAAAAACCCATAGCCTCGGCGGCTACCATGTACTCCTGCTCACGTAAAGATAAAATCTGACCTCTTACAAGACGGGCAGTACCCGGCCATGAAATAAAGGTAAGGTAAATCATAAGCAGGTAAATGCGGTACTTGGCGTCAATGCCCGAGGCGTCAAGAATTGTACTTATAATAAGCAGAATAGGAATACCGGGAAGACAGATAAGCACGTCGCAGAGCCTCATTATTGCGTTATCAATGGCACCGCCGAAATAACCTGCAATGCCGCCCAGAATAACACCTAAGATTGTAATGAGGAATACCGCAATAAAGCTTACAATAAGCGAAATTCTGCCGCCGTACATAAGGCGGACAAATACATCGTAGCCTTCATTATCGGTACCTAAAATGTGCTCAGCACTGGGAGGAGCAAGGAAGTTATCCTTAAGGTACTTTTCTGTGGTCTGTCTTACTGTATACTCCTGACCGTTTGCCGAATATGTAGTTTCGGAGACGGAATATTCGGTTTTTCCACTTTCGTCAAGCTGGATTTCGCCCCACTGTGTATAAAAAACGGGGCCTAAAAAACTGAAAATAAAGAGGCCGACAACCATTATAAGTCCCACAACGCTCAGTTTAGAACGGAAAAACCTGCGTACAACCATTCTTGTAGGTGACATTAACCTTACGGTTTTGTCATGAGGTACTTCGGGCTCTGCAGTTTCTGTCAGAACTTCTGATTTTACATTTTCGTCCATGATGTACCTCCTTACTCAAGTTTTACTCTGGGGTCAACAATGCCGTACATAAGGTCGGCAAGCAATACGCCGATTACACTTAAAAGTGCAAGGAACATATTGTATCCCATAATAAACGGTATGTCGCCGCGGTTCATTGCGTCAAGCGCAATGTTACCAATACCGGGAAGGTCGAAAACTTGCTCGGTAATAATAGCACCCGAGAAAAGCGACGGTAAAAGTCCTGCAAGAGAGGTAACAAGAGGAATAAGAGTATTACGGAAAGCATGCTTGTTGATAACAACGCTTTCCTTAAGGCCCTTTGCCCTTGCGGTACGGATATAGTCAGAGTTCATAACCTCCAACATATTTGTTCTTGTCATACGCATTCTGGGGCCAATACTTAAGATTACAATGGTAAGAATAGGCAGGAACATATGCCACACATAGTCGCCAAGCAAAGAAAGGCCTGTGTACGAAGCTGTAGCATCTACCAAGCCTGATGCGGGGAACCACCCTAATTTAAGGGCGAAAAAGTCCTTTAGCATCTGACCGAAGAAAAAGCTTGGCAAAGAAATACCAATCATAACAAGAACAGTTACCACGTAGTCGCGGAAGCTGTACTGGTGGGTTGCCGCAGTAATTCCAAGAGGAATTGCAATTAAAAATTCAAAAATTGTTGCAATAAGAGCAATTGCAAATGACACACCCATATGCTCGAAAATAACGTCCGCAACGGGAATACCATACACAAAGCTTGTGCCTAAATCAAATCTTGCCAATGCTGAAAGCCAGCTGAAATAGCCCTTAAGAATGCCCCAAAAGCTATTGTCGCCTAGTCCGTACATTTCATACATAGCGTTTACCGTTTCTTCGCTTACGGTAGCACCGCCTTGATTGATGGCGTTGATTTTATCTTGGATAAAATCAACGGGCATCAATCGGATAAGGAAGTAAATAATCATTGAAACGCCTAAAAGTATGAATACGGACATTACTAATCTTTTTAAAATATATTTAAACATTAGTTACTCCGTTTTACGTTTTACGTTACAGGTTTATTTTGCGAATTCAACTTCCCAGATACGGTCAAGGGGTGATGAATAAGGATTCATTTCAGACTCGGAAGGAAGGCTGGAGGGATCGATAACCTTAGAGTTAAATGCGTAGAGAACGCTTCTCTGGTAAACAGGAAGCTCGATAGCCAAGTCAAGAATCTGCTCCATAGCCTCTTTGTAGAGCTCAGAACGCTCCTGCTGGTCGTTTGTTTCACGAGCTTCGTCGATTAAATCGCTTAAGTCGTCAAGGATGTTAAGCTCTTCTGCAGTGCCGCTTGTCTTAAGGTAGGGATAACCCCAAGCAAGTGTGCTTGTTGTTGCAGAATCCTTGTGGTAAACCTGATAAAGGTCGGGGTCGAGAGCACTTGACCAAGCAGCTGCCCAAACCTCGAGGGAGCCTGTGTTAATCTTTGTAAGAGCCTGTGTATCGCAGACAACCTCTACATCCCAGCCTAAGTCGTTAAGAAGTGTAGCGGCATCACGGAACACCTTGTATGTAGGATGGTCCTGAAGGCTTGAGCCTGCAATTGTAAACTTAACCTTAAGCTCGCTGTCGCCGGCAGAAACACCTGCCTGCTGCATATACTTTTCAACGTTGTTTCTTGCGATTTCCTCGCTCCATACGCCGAGAGGAGGATAGTCAAAGCCGTTGTCGTCGGCATCTGCACCATCAGGGTATGCCCAGCTTACCTTTGACATAGGCCAGAAAATCTGCTCTGCAGTACCTGCACGGTAGTAGTCAAGAGCAAGAGATGTGTTCATGGCACACATAATAGCCTTTCTCAGGTTAATGTCGTTGATTTTAGCAGCATTAACGCCGATATAACCATAACCAAGCTGGTCTTCGGTAAGGGTTACAATACCCTTGGAAGAAAGGTCCTCTAACTTTTCATAGTTGTCAGTTGTAAGAGAAGGAGAAACGTAGTGAACGTTACCATCCTGTAAAGCGGCAATTGCGTTCTGAGAGCTTACTACCTGATAACGGATTTTTTCAATCTTGGGGTTTTCAATGCCCTCGCCTACTGTGTTAAAGTTCTCGTTTGCCTTGAAGTAAACAACGTTATTGATGTAGAAATCGCTCTCGGAGGGATTGTCCTCGTTCTTGGTGTTTGTAGCCTTGTATGAGCCTGCACCCATAGGAAGCTTGATGTTTCGTGTGGACTGAACAACGTCTGTCATAAAGTCGAAGCTTGCAAACTCAACACCGAAGAGGTTGTTTTCGATGTCAACCTCAACAGAGCTGCCTTCGCCGTAGTAATGCTGAGGAGCAACGGGGATTGCAAAGTTCCAGATAGCCTTGGGGTCAACGCCGTCAATTGTAATTGAAAGAACGTCGTACTCGCCCTCATTTGCTACTGTACCATCGTCGTTATGACTTGATGCAATCTTGTAATCTGTGCCGTTAACAGTAATAGTCTCGCCTGCTTTGTCGGTGTGACCTAAGGAAACGATACCCTCGATAGAAGGAACAGCCAAGGTAGAGTCGTCAGCTACGTTTTCATGAAGGATAACTTCCTTAGCCTTTGCTGTGTACTCAGTGGAAAGAGTTGAAGCTGTACCCCAGTACTGAAGGATTATGTCAAGCTCGCGAGCGATTTTGTCGTTGAAGATGTAGTCGATTGCAGCTTCTTTAGAATCGATAGAGGAAGGATAAGAGGGTGTGAGAGTTTTGATGTTTGTACGGTCAATTTTGCCGTCCTCGCCCTCTGCGTACTCTACCTCAACGTAGCCTTCTGTGTACATAAAGCAGAAGATTTCGTCCTTAAACTCTTCATAAGACTTATAGGGCTCGTCGATGTAGGACTCCTGAGCACCAAGGTAGTCGTTTTCAAGCTCTTCCTTGAAAAGCTCTAAGGCGTAATCGTAGTCAGCAAGAAGATTCTCGTTTGTAACGGAATCGGCATCATTAGAGATAGCAGACTTATAACCGCTGCTTACGCTGTAGGCTGTAATAGCCTCTTTCATTGCATCATAACCAACCTCTTTTGTAGAGGAAGCCTTGATTTCGGAATTGAAGAGGTTAACAAGCTCCATAATTCTTGCATTTGCACGAGATGTAGCCTGAGAAGTAATAAGGTCATCGCTGTCGCCAGAGCCTGAGCCTACGGTCTGGGTTCTGTACTCGGAAAGACCTAAAATATCGGTAGAATAAAGGGTTGATGAGCCTGTGTAAACAGGGTCAAGATACACGTAGTAGTTAAAAAGCACGTCTTCCATAGTAAGGGGTTCGCCATCGGAAAACTTGATGCCGTTTTTAAGAACAAAGTTATAGGTTACTGTATCGTCGTCATTTTCAACGATATCGTAGTCCTTAACAACAACTGCCTCGTTTTCGCCATAGGCAACCTGAACCTCACCGTCAACATACTTTGACGAAAGCATACCAATCTGTGTCATGCTGACGATTGTGCCGTCGTTTGCAGATGTTGAGAAGAAGGGGTTAAAAAGTCCGTCAAGCTGTTCTGTCATAATAACAAAGGCGTCGGTATTACTGCCGCCACAGCCAGCCAGAAGGGTTAGTGTGCCTAAAGCCAAGGCAACACATAGGATTAATGAAATAATTCTCTTTTTCATTGGTGACTCTCCTTTAATATATTTTAAAAAATTATTCATTTACAAATTCAAGGGTAACTTCGTTTCCGTTAACATTTACCTTTACGGTTTCGGGGTTGTCCCCTACTGCTTTACACTCTACCTCTGCATTTTCAAATACGGTGCTGTCGCCCATACCGCAGGTAAGACCTATGGAATAATCGTCAACGCCGAAATAGCAGGAGGAATCAATCTGCAGGGTACTGTCTGTGATGCTTACGTTTTTGACATCGGCATCGGCAGAAAGTGTACCTGCCACAAGTCCGTAGCTTGTACCTACAACTCGTGTACCCGATTTAACAGTAAATGTTATATTTTCAAGCTTAAGGTCAGAAACCGAAGCGGTTTCTGTAAGATAGCCGAAAAGACCTGCGTTAACCTTAGAATTATTTGTCTGGATAAGCTCTACATTCTTAATCGTGTGGCCGTTACCCTTAATTGTACCTGTAAAGTTACCGTACATAAAGGACGTAGGCCAGATTTCGTCAGAAAAGTCAAGGTCAGCAAAGATTTCGTAGTTACCGCTTAAGTTTGCACTTTCGGCAAACTGCTCGGCACTGTAAATTCGGTACCACTCACCTTCAATATAGTCAACGTAAAGCTTCATAACAGGATTTTCTGCCGTACCTGTTTCAAAGTTAACCACACCGGGATGCTTGATAGTTTTTTCTTTAAGTGCTGTCAGCATATCAACTCCATCCTCGCCAAGATAAGCGGCGTTAAAGGTGTAGCCGTCACGCTTCGGAAAGTCGTTCATTTCGATAGAGCCTGTTTCTTCGCTCCAGTAAGGAAGCTCAAACTCGGATTTAACTGTGGGGTCAAACTTAAGCTCATCAACCAATTCGCCTGTATCAAGGTCATAGAACTCAATCTCAAAAAGAGGCACCCATGCGGCGTAAAGGGTAAGCACAGGCTCTTGGCTGTTGTAGGTCTTGCCTGCATCAACCTTTAAAATATCCTTTTCAAAATCCCACTTGCCCGAATACGAATAGGTTTTGTTGCCGTCTGCATCCTCAGACTCTGTACATTCTTTGTACCAGCCTGCAAGGAAATATCCGCTTTTAACCGCCGAGAAAGCGTCAGTTCCACGGGCAGAATTGTCGGGAGAAATCAGTGCGATTTCGGCTTCGCCCGAGCTGTTTTTCTCGATTTGCTCCAGATTGTAGGAGTCGGTAATTACCGAAGTGTTAGTAGTAAAGACACCCCCGTTAGCATCATATTTGACGCTAACGGTGTAGTTGTCCTCGTCATTTTTTGTATAAGGGGTAGTCACTGCGGCACAGCCTGAAAGCATTGCTATCAAAAGAACCGACAAAATACATATAAGAAATTTAGTCTTCAGTTTCATCTTCTGCCTCCTGTGCCTTATTTTTCTTTTTATCTTTAATTTTGCTTACTGCCTTTTTGAGGGCGGTTTTTACTTTGCATATAAGCTTTTTTACACCTGCTGCTGCCTTTTTAATAACAGGCTTTACTTTATTGATTACGGGCGAAAGCTTGTCGTAAACAGGCTTTAAAACAGGATAAAGCTTATCTTTGAATACTTTGAAAACAACAATCAAAGCAGCAATAAGCACCAGCACACCTGCAACAATAATAAGTGCAACGGGTACACCCTTCTTGGCTTCGGGCTCTTTCTCGGGTTCTTCTTTATTTTCGGCATTTTCGGGGTCAAGAGCCTTTATACGCTGTTCGGCAGAAACAAGGTCTGTATAGTTAAATACCAGAGCCTTCTGCTCGATAGTTGCGATTTTTTCGTAGGCACTGCGTGCAGAGTCTACCAAAGCCTTGTGATCATAGACTACTCGCTCGGGAATAGCCTTAATAGCGTTAATTGCATCAACTGAAACACTGTCGGGTGCGGCAGGTCCGTCGATGGTAAGGTCAAAATACTGAGAGCATATAAAGGAATCGTAGCCTACACCGTTAATGGGTCGTACCATAGTAAGCTTGTCCTCTACCTTGCCGACGTAATCAACAAAGTTTGCTCCATAGAATACGTTAGAGTACATATCGGCGGTTGCATTCCACATATAGTAAGGAATCATACCTGTGCCGTTAATCTGAACATCGTTGCCGTCATAGTCGGTATATGTACCGTAATCACCTGTGCCGGGGATATTCTCGAAGAGCTGATAATATTTGGGGTCGAACTCTTCTTCAAATTTAGGAACGGTATAGCTACCGAACATTACCATTTCAAGGTTGTTACAATCGAAGAAAGCCTTGTGACCGATTGCAGTAGTTGTGTAAGGCATCTTAACCCTTACTGCGTCACTGCCTGCAAAGGCGTAAGCGGTAATTCTTACGGTATCATCAGCAACGGTAACGTCCTCGGTGTTATTGCCTGCGAAGGTAATAAGCTCAAGACCTATGTCGCTCATACAGTAAAGTGAGCCGTCAATAATCTTAACCTCGTCATTCAGCTCGAAGTTATAGATATCTTCTTCGTCTTCGGTTGAAGCAAAGGGCTCTACCTTACACATTGCAAAGGGATTGTCGCCGATTTTTTCAATGTCCTCGCCAAGAATTACCGTAAAGGGAGTAAGCTCTTCCTTCATAAATACGTTTTTACCGATAACCTCGGCACCGGTAAGGTCAGCCTCATCAAGTGCGGTGTAAGCAAAGGCGTAGTCGTCCATGCTCTTGACGCCCTTAAGGTTAACAACCTCGCTTAAAGGCTCGCAATACGAGAAAGCAGCCTCGCCGATTTCTTCGGTTTCGTCGCTTAAGGTAACGTTTTCAAGGAATCGGTTTGAAACAAAGGCATACTCGCCGATTTTCTCAGCCTCGGGCATTGCTACCTTTTCAAGACCGCATTCCATAAAGGCATAGTCGCCGATTGTCTTGACGTTGTCAAGATTAATGTTCTTAAGTGCATCACAGCCTGCAAATGCATACTGGGGAATTTCTTCAATTTCCTCTGAAAGCTTAACGTCCTTAAGATTTCGACAGTAAGAGAACACATACTCACCGATGCTTTCGGCAGAGGAAACGTCGAGGCTTTCTACCAACGGACCGTGGTAGGTGTATCTGTAGAAGCCGTCAGAGGTAACGTCGGCAATAGTCATATTCTCGTCAAGGCACATATAATATACATCGCCCGAAACAGCATAGTCGCCTAAAGACTTAGCCTTGGAAAGGTCGATGCTCTTAAGGCTTGACATATTGTAAAATGCCATTTTGCCGATTTCGGCGTTTTCGCCTAAGGTTACCTTTTCGCAGGCGGAAGCATTAGAAAATGCATTTTCGCCGATTACGGCATTGTCGCCGATTGTGATATTTTCAAGGGAAGATACAAATTCGTATTTGAAAAGCTTTTTGCCGTTAGACTCGTCCTTTACAACCTTAAAAGCAACGTCCTTATTAAGGCTGAAGGCGTAATCGCCGATTTCTACGTCGTTACCGATGTTAACAGTCTTAAGGTCAACGCATTCGCTGAAGGTGCCTTCCTTGATTTCCATCTTATCGGGAATAGTAACGGAAGTAAGCTTTGTAAACGAGAATGCATATTTGCCCATTTTAACCTTTTCGTCAATCTCAGGCATTTTAGTAATAGCAGACTCGAAGAATGCATACTCGCCGATTTCCTTAAGTGTGCCTAAGGTAACGGACTTAAGACCTGTGTTGGAAGCAAGAGAGTAGTCCCCTACTTTTGTAACCTCAGTAAGCTTAACCGAGGTTAGCTTCTGATTATGAGAGAATGCACCCTTGGCAATTTCTTCTATCTTTTCGCCGTTTACGTTTTTGTCGGTGAACTCACCGCTTACATTTGGCGAAACAGCCACGAGGGTATCACCCTTGGCGTTAAGGATACAGTCGCCTACAGCTT
>JAUNEH010000103.1:0-2141 GCA_030525665.1 Ruminococcus sp. | reverse complement strand
TAACGGTTTTCTTGTCACAGCCTTTGTGGTTCTTTACGCTTACACATTTGTAGTAACGGTGTACAAACTTTGTTCTGCTTGTACCGCTTTCACCTACCATAAGACACTGACACTTGCCGCAATAGAGCTTTGTAGTTAAAAGATATTCATCTTCCGCTTTGTGCTTTGCAGGGGCTTTTTTGTTCTGCTTCATTTTTTCCTGTACCAATTCAAACAACTCCTTATCAACTATTGCGGGAATTCCTCCCGGTGTAATAACATCTTTAAATTTGTATTCACCGATATATTTTCGGTTGTGTAACATACGGGCAACGATGTCAACATCTAACTTGGTTTTCTTGTGAGTGCGTACGCCTTGATAATTGAGCATATTTGCAATATGCTGCATTGACATACCTTCAGCATAGCTCTTGAAGGCTAAAACTACCGCAGGTGCGGTAACCTCATCAATTTCATAATTCTGCTCTTTATCTACCTTGTAACCAATCGGCAAGGTACCGCCGTTGTATTTACATTTAAGAGCATTTTCCATCATACCTCTTGTAACTTTTTCTGCAAGCTCTACTGAGTAATATTCAGCCATACCTTCAAGTAAGCTTTCGAGCAGAATACCCTCTGCACCCTGAGATATGGTTTCCGTAATAGATACAACCTTAACTCCGTTCTTCCTGAGCATATTTTTGTAATGAGCCGAGTCATATCTGTTACGGGCAAAACGGTCAAGCTTCCATACGAGTATAACCTCAAAATGCTTTGACGCACTGTCTTTTATCATCTGCTGAAATCTCGGTCTGTTATCAGTTTTTGCAGATAAAGCTCTGTCGATATAGGTATCAACGATTTGTATACCGTTCTTTTCGGCATAGGCTTTACATTCACGAAGCTGACCGTCAATACTTTCTTCCTTCTGATTGTCGGAAGAGTATCTAGCGTAGATAACGCCTATCATATATATTTTACCTCCTTTGATTTACTGTAAATATTGTAATTCATAGACTTGTTTTTGTTAAATGTGCGGATGCGACCTTTACATCGCACCCGCTGTTTTTTATACGATTTCTTTTAACTTTTCCCAATCTCTGTCCCATGCTTCAAACTCTTTTCTGCCTTGCTCACTTTCAAAGAAGGATACGATATCGGGAAAAAAACACCTGACAAGAGATTCAGCGGCATCCTCTGAAATGAGAACACCGCTGAGATTATCAGGATTAACATTTGTTTCGGAATAATTAATTTTTACTTCATCACCCATAGGCTACCTCCTTATCTCGCATCTCTGCTGTTTCGGCTTCGCTGACGCTGTAAAGCCTTGTTGTAATACTCGCAGGCTTTCATAACATAATCTTCAAGCTGTTGCTTGTTGGCGTTCGGATAGAATTTCTGTATCTGCTCAAGCGGGAGCTTGAACATTTGCTTCTGATTCGGCTTTTCTGCCATAAGCCTGTCTTCAATGCTTTCTGCAGTAAGTGTGCCTGAATTGAAATCTCTGTGCATATGCCAAGCCTGAGAATATGAGGGCGTGCAGTCTTGTTCCTCAATTATGCGTAGCAAATCATACTGCATTTGCTCATCAAGGAACGAAAGCTCAACACCGACGGAAAATGCAATTTTATCTTCGTCCATCATCTCAAGCAGTTCGGGAATGAGATACGTCAGACGGATATACCTTTTAACTGTATCTTTACTGATATTTTCTGTTGCGGCTATCTGTTCTGTTGATAACTTCGGTGCAACTTGCACCGAAGTTAAGTCTGTACGTTTTCCCTGATGCTTCAAAGCCTCAGATTTGAGTTTGTAAGCAAAAGCTCGTTCGCTTGGCAGAATATGCTCTCTGTGCAGATTACTGTCCACAAGCATAATTGCCGCTTCGTCACGAGTGATGGCATAAATAAAAGCAGGGACTTCTTTCATCCCTGCCTTAATTGCTGCGTGTAAGCGTCTGTGTCCGCTTATCACTTCATATTCATCTGTGTTTTCGATAGGTCTGATAAGAATCGGAGAAAGAACACCTTGCTCCTGAATACTCTCTATAAGATTGTTCATTTCATCATTATCTAAAACCTTATACGGATGTCCCTCAAAGGGATGGATTTTTTCTACCGGGATATTTACCGGTGCTTTTAACTTTTTGTTAGCCATTT
>JAUNEH010000102.1:0-2160 GCA_030525665.1 Ruminococcus sp. | reverse complement strand
ATAGGCGAGCCTAAACCCTGCAGGCTTTTTATACTACGGATTTTTGCGGTAAGCTTTTCTACAGTATCACTTTCGTAATGCTCTTTTAAAGAGCGAACATCAGTTAAATCAAGCTTTGTAAGCTTTTGGCATACCTTTTGAAGTTCTTCGTCACAAGCAAAAAGAAGCTCAGAGGACTCGTCAGCCCACTCTTCATAAAAAAGAATGTTTTTAGGATAAACCACACCCTCTTTATAATCTGCGAACTCTGTGCATAGTCTTGTTGTGTGCAAAATAGGATTTGAGGGGGTCATAGTAACACTTAAATAGTTCGGCAGTATGTCACAGGGAATTTTAAAGGTTTCTGTCAGCAAATCAGCAATTCCCCTTAAACTGCTTTTGGGAATTCCTGCAAGCTTAAGCTTGTCTCTGTAGCCTGTAACACAAACAGTTTTTCCGTACACCTTAAGTCTTGCAACGGCAGGAACACGCTGTAATCCGAAAAGGATAACCCCTTTTTCCTCAATAAGCTTTTTAAACGCAAATTCAGCTCCACCAGTACCCGGAATAACACCGATTTTTGTACCTTGATTTACATAATCATACATTTTATCTGCAATATCTTTAAGCATAAATGCAGGGTAAGTAACAAAAACATACTCGGCATCATTCACTGCCTGCTCAATATCTGCAGTAACAAGAGCCACCTTACCCTCAGCGGTTACATTGTCCTTGTCATCTACTATAGTTAAGATATTGCTGATTTTTTCAGGCTTTGATGCAAACACGGTAACATCATTGCCCTTTGCCGCAAAAGCGGCGGCAAACTGGGTGCCTATATTTCCTGCACCGATAACGGTAATTTTCATAATACACCTCGTAACAAACACTTATTTAAGTATATCGTCAACACCTCAATATGTCAATGACTATTTTTTGAGACAAAAACGCAGTCCTCGTAAGAGAACTGCGTTTTATATGTGTAATTGTATTAATAATTACTTATTGAAGATAGACATAATGTCGTAGAAGTTGTCGTCCTCGTCGTCTGCAGGAACGCCCTTGGCTTCTTCCTTCTTCTCGATACCCTTGGAAGCAATAGCTGACTTAGCCTTGTTGTCGGTATTAAAACCTGTTGCAACAACAGTAACGCTGATTTCGTCCTTCATATCCTCGTCGATAACAGCACCCCAGATAATGTTTGCGCTGTCGGAAGCTTTTTCGGAAATCATTGTGGAAGCAATGTCGATATCGTCAAGGCTTACATCGGGAGAAGCGGTGATGTTGATAATAACACCCTCGGCACCGTCGATAGAAGTCTCCAGGAGGGGGCTGGAGATAGCAGCATCAGCAGCAACCATGGCCTTGTCCTTACCGCTTGCCTTACCGATACCCATATGAGCATAGCCTGCATCCTTCATGATAGCAGTAACGTCAGCAAAGTCAAGGTTAACAAGACCGGGAACTACAATAAGGTCAGAGATACTCTGAACGCCCTGACGAAGAACATCGTCAGCAATAAGGAATGCGTTCTGTAAAGTAATGCTCTGGTCAGAAACATACTTAAGTCTTTCGTTGGGAACAACGATTAAGGAGTCAACACTTGCGGCTAACTGCTCGATACCCTGCTCAGCCTGAGCCATACGCTTTTTGCCTTCGAAAGCAAAGGGCTTTGTAACAACGCCGACTGTGAGGATACCCATTTCCTTAGCAATCTTAGCTACAACGGGAGCCGCACCTGTACCTGTGCCGCCGCCCATACCTGCGGTAACGAATACCATGTCGGTATCCTTAAGAAGTGCTGTAATTTCGTCCTTGCTTTCCTCGGCAGCCTTCTGGCCAACCTCGGGAAGAGAACCTGCACCCTTGCCGCGAGTAATCTTTTCGCCAATCTGGATTTTCTGGGAAGCCTTTGAGAATCTGAGCACATGCTCATCGGTATTAATTGCAATAAACTCAACGTTGCGAACTTCCATTTTAACCATGCGGTTAATAGCGTTACCGCCGCCACCGCCGACACCTATAACCTTAATAACGGGCAAATAATCTGTGTTTTCTCTCTCTAACTCAAAAGCCATTTATATATCCTCCTTAAATATGTGAATATCTTTCTCGCAAATAAATTAAATCATACCTATACATTATGATTTACCATCTAATATGCTAACATAAATCCCAGAT
>JAUNEH010000014.1:25833-30699 GCA_030525665.1 Ruminococcus sp. | reverse complement strand
GGCATTATGCTTGCTTTTATTATTAATTATCCCTATGAGTTTTGCTACAACAAGCTTTACAAAAAGATGGGTGCAAAGAACGCAAAGCTTCTAACCCTGCGAAAGGTTTTGTCAATTACAACTACCTATGTGTTTTTAGGTGTAGTAATTGCATTTCTGGTTGCAATTCTTATTCCTCAGGTTGTTGATAGTATAAATTCTTTTATTGACGAGCTTCCTGTTTATATATCTCATTTCTCGTCTGTGTTTACACACGTTACCCATTGGCTTAATAATACGTTTTCAATTGACCTTACCGATACAAAGGCCATCGAGGAATTTGCAAGCAAGCTTTTCTTAGGTGGGGATGCAAGCCTTATTTCTACTTCTCATTTATTAAATATTGCTCTTAACTCAATCTGGGACTTCCTTTACGGTATCTATAACGCCCTTATCGCTATAATAGTTTCTGTTTATGTTATAGGTACAAAAGACAAGCTCCTTAGACAGACTCGCAAGCTTACCATCGCTTATGTACCTAAAAGGTTTCATAATTTAATCAGAGACGTTAAAAACGAAACCTACAACATTTGCGGCAAGTTTATCATCGGCAAGATTATCGATTCTGCCATTATCGGTGTGCTGTGCTTTATAGGTCTTAAGATTATTGGCATAGAATATGCCGTACTTATTTCTGTGGTTGTAGGAATTACTAACATAATTCCTTTCTTCGGTCCGTTTATCGGTGCAGTACCCTGTGCACTTCTGCTTTTACTTGTAGACCCATGGGATTGTTTGTGGTTTGTAATTTTCATTTTCGGTCTCCAACAGCTTGACGGTAACCTTATCGGCCCCAAGATTTTAGGTGACAGAATAGGTATTTCTGGTATCTGGGTGCTTGTTGGCGTTACAATCGGAGGCGGACTTTTCGGCTTTGCGGGTATGGTTTTCGGTGTGCCTGTGTGTGCAGTTATTTACACACTTTTAGGCAAAGCTGTGAACGCAAAGCTTCTAAAAAATAAGAAGCTTAAAGCTGAGATAAAGGCTGAGTAATTCTATGTTGTTTAAAATTTTTACATTTGGCTGTAAGGTTAATCAATACGAGTCTGAATATATTCGTCACCTTCTTATTAGTGCAGGGTATGAATATACCGAGGACGACAGTCAAAGTGATATTTATATTATCAATTCCTGCACAGTTACAGCGGTCAGTGACAAAAAATGCCGCCAGCTTATCCATAAGCTCAGGCGACAAAATGAAAATTCAATTATCCTTCTTTGCGGCTGTATGTCGCAGGCACATCCCGATAAGATTAATGATTTTTCTGACTGCAATATTATAATCGGCAATACCGACCACACAGTTATTCCTCAGTATATTTCCGAGTTTATAAAGTACGGCAAGCAGATTATTGATATCAACGAGCACGATAGAGAGAATGAACCCTTCGAAAAATGCAGGGTAAGCAAATTTTCCGAGCGTACAAGGGCATATATTAAAATCGAAGACGGATGCAGTCGGTTTTGCTCCTACTGCATAATTCCTTATGCACGCGGCAGAGTACGCTCAAAGTCACTATCGGACATTTCTGAAGAAGCTAAGCTTATTTCAAGCAGCGGCTACAAGGAAGTTGTTCTTACAGGTATCAACCTTTCTCTTTACGGTACAGACATAGGTTCGAATTTATGCGAGGCAGTAGAAGCAGCGGCGAAAGCAAATGGAATAGAGCGAATCCGCTTAGGTTCCTTAGAGCCTGAGTATCTTGATGAAAGTGTGCTTAAAAGGCTTTCTGATGTCAAGGAATTCTGCCCTCAGTTTCATCTTTCTTTGCAAAGCGGTTGTGATAAAACCTTAAAGGCTATGAACCGTAACTATACCACCAGTGAATACGCACATATAGTTTCAAATATCCGTAAATTCTGGCAAAACCCTTCAATTACTACCGACGTAATGGTAGGTTTTGCAGGGGAGAGTGATGAGGATTTTGAAGCCTCAAAAGCTTTTGTAAGCTCCATAGGTTTTGCCAAAGTTCATGTTTTCCCTTATTCCAAGCGAGAGGGTACCAAGGCATGGAATATGACAGGTCATTTGACAAATGCAGTTAAGGCTCAGCGTGCTTCTATAATGGGCGAGGCTGTAGAAAAAAGCCGTATTGAATTTATGAATTCTCAGATAAATACAGTTAATAAGGTGTTGTTCGAAACAATTACCGACGGCAGATATTTTGGTTTAACCGAAAATTATACCCCCGTAATTGTTTACAGCGA
This sequence comes from Ruminococcus sp., assembly GCA_030525665.1. Classification (GTDB taxonomy): domain Bacteria; phylum Bacillota; class Clostridia; order Oscillospirales; family Acutalibacteraceae; genus Ruminococcoides. The sequence continues at coordinate 28,452 of JAUNEH010000014.1, read as the reverse complement.
TTCAGATATCCGCGGTGAAATATTAGATGTAAAAATCGAAGCAGTTAAGGGTGAAGTATGCGAGGGTAAACTACTCTAAGCTTTCCCTGAAAACATTCATTTCTCTTTTACTGTTTTCAGATGTAACGGCTTCGTAATCATAAAGAATGTAGCCGTCAAGGTCATTTTCTCGTATGAGCCTGAGCTCCTGAGAAAGAATGTCGTCGCTTAATTTCCACGTGCCTTCGTCGGCGTCGCTTCCTGCTTTGTATACGGCAAGCCCTGCGTAAAGCTTTAGCTTTTCGTGACGCTCCAGCTTAAGCCAGTTATCAAGCCCTGCCTCGAATTTTAGGGCAGGGTTTTCTAATGAATAATAAAGCTGAGGACAGATGTAGTCCACATAGCCTATGCACTTGCACCAAGATATAACGTCAGCCCCCATATTAAGGTCATTGTTTATATTTCCCTGAGGAGAAATGCCGAAGACTATGTTTTCGTCATGTTCTTTAATTGTTTTGTAAACCTCAGCCACAAGCATATTTACGTTAGATTTTCTCCACTCTGAAAGGGGCATAGCATCCCTCTCGGATGCGAAGGACTTTAAATATTGATTATACTCAGCTTTATCAAAGCTTTCGTCTGTAGTTGGATAAAAGTAATCGTCGAAGTGTATGCCGTCAACAGGGTAGTTTTCGATTATTTCTTTAACTCCGTCTGTTATAAGCTTTCGTGCATCTTTTTTGGCAGGGTTAAGGTAAATACCATCCTCGTATTCTATACCTATTGTTTTATCCTTTTTATATGGATTATCTTCTGATAATTCAAATTCTGACGTTGCTGCCATTACCCGATATGGATTTATCCATGCGTGGATTTTTATATCTTTTTCCTTGCATATTTCACACATAATCTGAATTGCATCAAAGCTTGCTTGTTCACCCTGCTTACCCCATAGCACGTGAGAGCTTGGAAAAATGCTTGAATTATATAGTGCGTCGCAAAAGGGCCTTACGTGCACAAATAATGCATTACATTTGTAATCTTCGGCGGTTGATGCTATTTTATAAAACTTTTCTCTAAAGCTTTTTTCTGAGTAATCAGTCCCGTTCATGTCAAGTGAAATATAACTTACCCACATACCCTTAAGCTCTGCTTCATCTTCCGTGGCACTTAGTGAAATAACAGGCTTTATTTCCGCTGCTACGCCCCTTTTTATATTATTGTTGTGATTTGCACTTGCTATCACTGACACTACTGCCAGAACAAATGTCAGTATTACTGCAATGCTCAGGTGCTTTTTCATAACGTTCCCTCCGAGGTTTTATATGGATAAAATATTCTTTGTTTATGTGTTCATAATCAGCATTGTCACAGTTGTTTTAACTGTTTACGATAAAATCGCCGCTAAGAAACGGCAATTTCGTATCAGCGAAGCTACCCTTATGTTATGTGGTGTTTTTGGCGGTGCGGCGGCAGAATTACTTACTATGCTTATTATCCGCCACAAAACCAGACATATTAAATTTATGCTTGGACTTCCTTTAATAATACTTGTGCAGGTTAGTTTACTTGTGGCACTAAAATATATTTTGGGTGTAATTTATGCTTGAATTTATAGTAGATAAGGATTTTGAAAAGCTAACAGCAGGCAGATTTTTACGCACTTACTGTTTTGTTTCTGCACGCACACTTGCAAAACTTAAAAGAGTAGTAGGTGCAATACTAATAAACGGAGCACCTGCACGTGCTGTAGACCTTGTAAAGAAGGGCGATGTTATAGCTATTGATATTCCTCAAAGCACGTCTGATGGTGTTGTTCCTGTGGATTTACCGGTTGATATCGTATTTGAGGACGACTATATCGTAGTGCTAAATAAACCTCCCTTTATGCCTGTACATCCTACTAAAGTGCATCAGGAGGACACTTTGGCAAACGCATTATGCTTTTACTCTCAAAATAAAGGGGAGACCTATGCCTTCAGAGCAGTTAATCGATTGGACCGCAATACCTCTGGACTTGTTATTGTTGCAAAGGACAGACATACAGCATCCTTACTATCGTCAGAGGATATCACAAAGCATTATATAGCATTTGTAATGGGGAAACTTAGCGAGAAAGGTACTGTGAATGCACCGATTGCACTTTCTCCTGACAGCAAAATAGTACGAAATGTAACTAATATCGGCAAAGAAGCCATAACCCACTTTAAGCCTGTAAAGCTTTATGATGATTTTACTGTCTTAAAACTTACTCTTGAAACAGGCAGAACTCACCAGATAAGATGTCACATGTCTTATATAGGTCATCCGCTTTTGGGCGACGACCTTTATGGAGGTGCAAAGGATAAAATCAACCGCCATGCTCTGCACTGCGGTTATATTTCCTTTACTCATCCTATTAATGGCGTAAAAATAGAGTTAAACGCTGACCTTCCTGAGGATATGAAATCAATCTTAAAATAGAAAAGTGCGTCTCTTTGTCAGACGCACTGTTACTATATTTTAAGCTTTTCTTTTTTATTGACGCCCTTAACTCCGCCTATTGCAGAAGGTAACATTAAAGCTAATGCCTTAAGCAAAAGCATATATGTAATGTTGGCACTGCCTGTGGCAAAGCCTATTATAAGCATAATTATAAAT
>JAUNEH010000014.1:0-25823 GCA_030525665.1 Ruminococcus sp. | reverse complement strand
AATACTATTACGGAACTTAATACCCCATACATAAGACCGCCCGACTTTTTAATTCTTGCCGCAGTATAACCGCCTGAATATCCGCCAATGAGTAAGGGCACAAGCATAATATACCCTGCGGCACTTTCAAAGAGGTTCCCCGAAACCACTAAGAATAACGAAACTACTACCGTCATAATCAAAATTATCATGATATTTACAACCGAGCCGGTAATAAGTGCCTTCATGGTCTTTGAGGTTTGATTTTCGTTCATATTGATTTTTACAGCTTTCATAATAAAAACCCCTGAATATAAGTCTCTGTGAGATTATATTCAGGGGTTAGTTAATTTATTACTGGTCTTTGTTTTTCTTGGCTTTTTTCTCAGCCTTTGCCTTTGCTTTTTCGTCAGCTAAACGCTTCTTTTCCTCTTCTGCAGCAGCGATTGCAGTGTTGTTGGAGTATACACACCACTTTTTGAATCTGAGCTTAACTCTGTCAGAGCCTGTCTCAAGTACGATTTCATCGTCTTCATCTTTAACGGCAACAACCTTACCTGTAATACCGCCGATTGTTGTGATATCGTCACCAATCTGAATGTTTTTCTTAAGCTCTTCCTCAGCTTTTTTCTTCTTGTTGCTGGGTCTTATCATAAAGAAGTAAAGAGCTGCAAAAATAATAATGTAAATAGCAAGCATACCAAAGCCGCCGCCGCCAAGGCAACCGGCAGCACCGCCATCAGCGGCACCTGTTGCAGCCTGTGTAGCATCTGCTAAATTCATAATAGGGGAGATAAAATTCATATAATTCAATTCCTTTCAATACAATGAGTAGATTATATCAGTTATCTTAATATAAATCAAGTAAATAATTTGTTAAGTTATATACGTTTGCCGATAATATCCTTCTTTGAGTTATAAAACTCATCAAATTTGCCTTCGTCAAGTGCGTTTCTTATATCTTCAGCAAGCTTATTGTAAAAATAAAGGTTGTGCATAACCGCAAGCCTTAAGCCTAAAGCCTCCTGTGCCTTTAAAAGATGCCTGATATATGAACGACTGAAATTTCTGCATACAGGACAGTCGCACTCAGGGTCGATGGGGGACTCGTCTAAAATATACTTTGCATTGGAGATGTTGATAATACCCTGACTTGTAAAAAGGTGTCCATGCCTTGCGTTTCTCGAAGGCATAACGCAGTCAAACAAATCTACACCGCGTCTTACACCCTCAAGTATGTTAAGGGGTGTACCTACGCCCATCAAATATCTTGGCTTGTCCTTGGGCATTTCGGGCTCAACTGCTTCAATTACCTCGTACATAACCTCAGCCTCTTCGCCAACTGCAAGTCCGCCTATAGCATAACCAGGCAGGTCAAGCTCGCGGATTTCCTTCATATGCTCTACTCTTAAGTCAAGATACGTGCTTCCTTGATTGATTCCAAACAGCATTTGTTCTTTATTAATGGTTTCATTCAAAGAGTTAAGCCTGTCTATTTCTACCTTGCATCTACGAAGCCAACGAACGGTTCTTTTGGCAGAATCTTTGGCGTAATCGTAAGCTGCGGGATTTTCAACGCATTCATCAAACGCCATTGCAATTGTAGAGGCAAGGTTAGACTGAATCCTCATACTTTCTTCAGGACCCATAAAAATCTTTCTGCCGTCAATATGAGAAGAAAAAGTAACGCCTTCTTCGGTAATGTTTCTTAGCTTTGCCAGAGAAAACACCTGAAAACCGCCGCTATCTGTTAGAATAGGACCCGTAAATTTAGTGAATTTATGTAATCCGCCCATGTCCCTAACTACATTATCGCCTGGACGAACGTGCAGATGATATGTGTTGCAAAGCTGAATCTGACAGCCGATGTCTTTTAGGTCAAGAGCTGACAAGCCACCTTTTATAGCACCGGCAGTTGCAACGTTCATAAAGCAAGGGGTTTGAACTGTACCATGAACAGTAGTAAACTCACCGCGTCTTGCGTTTCCTTCCTGTTTTAAAACTTTAAACATATTAACCTCTTAAAATTAAAATTACTATTTCAGTATATATTAAAGTAAGTAAAAATTCAATAATTAATATTTATAAATTGACTTTAATACTTGATTTGATATAATATTTACTCTACCAACGGTAGAAATCTCCCCATTCAACCGCTGGTGTGTGGATTTTTGGTTCAAAACAGCCTATATTTATGGCGAAAGGAGGGTTCCTATGGACCAAATCAAAATCGGCAAATTTATTTCTAAATGCCGAAAAGAAAAAAACTTAACCCAAATGCAGCTGGCAGAAAAGTTAGGAATTACAGACAGAGCAATATCAAAATGGGAAACAGGTAAATCCTTGCCGGATTCCTCAATTATGCTTGAGCTTTGCGAAATGCTGGGCATAACAGTAAACGATTTATTATCAGGGGAGGTAGTTACAATGAGTAATTACAATGAAAAATTAGAAAATAATTTAATTTCAATGATTAAAGAAAAAGAAAAAGCAGACAAACAGCTTCTATCTATGGAAATATTCATAGGAGTATTAGTATCTTTGATTTTGTTTTCGCTGGTGTTTGTTGCCGCTTTTGTGCAAATGGCAGATTGGCTGAGAATAGTGCTTATAGCAGTCGGTTTTGTAGTTTTTCTTATAGGAATAGTTTATGCTGTAAAAATCGAGCAGACAGCTGGTTATTACGAATGTGCCAAGTGCGGCCATAAATATGTACCTACTTTCAGCAGTGTGCTTTGGTCTATGCATACAGGCAGAACAAGGTTTATGAAATGCCCTGAGTGCGGTAAAAAGAGCTGGCAGAAAAAAGTAATATCTAAAGACTAAAGAAAGCCTGAGAAGATTATTTTCCTCTCAGGCTTTAATTATTGATTAAATTATCATCATACTGTCGCCAAAACTGAAAAATCTGTATTCGTTCTCAACAGCAATTTTGTATGCATTCATTGTGTTTTCGTAGCCTGCAAAAGCAGACACAAGCATAATAAGTGTGCTTTCGGGCAGGTGAAAGTTTGTAATTAAGCCGTCAAGCACCTTGAAATTGTAAGGGGGATAGATGAAAATCTCTGTACTCTCAGCGGTTGCCTTAAGCTCGCCATATTTTGCGGCTACACTCTCTAAAGTTCTGCAGGTGGTGGTACCAACGGCAATAACCCTGCCGCCTCTTTCTTTACAAGCTTTGATTTTATCAACGGTTTCCTGAGTAAGCTCGTAAAACTCCTTGTGCATCTTGTGGTCGGTGATAATATCTTCTTTAACAGGTCTGAAGGTGCCAAGACCTACGTGCAACGTAACATAAGCAGTGTCAACACCCATGGCTTTGATTTTATCCAGAAGCTCCAAAGTAAAGTGCAGACCTGCAGTAGGAGCCGCCGCCGAGCCCATCTCATTGGAGTAAACCGTCTGGTATCTTTCTTTGTCCTCAAGTTTCTCGGTGATATAAGGGGGAAGAGGCATCTGACCGATTTTGTCTAAAGCTGAGTAAATGTTTTCCTCACTCTCAAATTTAATAATTCTTATGCCTTCGTCAATAATGTCAACAATCTCGCCCTGCAAAATTTTAGCAAAATCAAAACGTGCACCTATTTTAGCTTTTTTGCCGGGTTTAACTAAAGTTTCCCAGCAATTATTTTCTACTTGCTTTAATAAAAGAAACTCAACCTCAGCACCTGTATCTTCCTTTTTGCCGAAGATACGTGCCGGAATAACCCTTGAGTCATTCATAACAAGCAGGTCGCCCTCTTTTAAAAAGTCACAAATATCAAAGAAATGCTGATGCTTAATTTCGCCTGTAACCTTGTCCATAACAAGCATTTTAGAGCTGTCACGCTGTGTAAGAGGCGTCTGAGCAATGAGCCTTTCAGGTAAATCATAGTAAAAATCGCTTTTTTTCATAAAAAAATCTTCCTTAGAAATGAATTCTTAATAAATATGTATTTTTTTGCGTTCATTATTTGACAAGAACGACAGTAAATGTTATATTAATAGAATAGTGGGTAATAATTTGCTGTTCCAAATTTTGCCTAACAATACTATAATATAATATTTCGAAGAAAAACACAAGGTTTTCTTCACTTATTAGGAGGATATTATGAAGAAATACAAAGTTGGTATCATCGGTGCAACAGGTATGGTTGGCCAGAGATTTATTCTTTTACTTGCTGACCACCCTTGGTTTGATGTTGTTTGCTTAGCAGCAAGCCCCAGAAGTGCAGGCAAAGCTTATGCTGAGTGTGTAGGCGAGCGTTGGGTTATGACATCTCCCATTCCTGAAAAGATTGCAGATATGGTTATTATGGATGCATCAAACGTTGAAGAGGTTGCATCTAAGGTTGACTTCTGCTTCTGTGCTGTTGATATGAAAAAGGACGAAATTCGTGCTTTAGAGGAAGCTTATGCTAAAGCAGAGTGTCCCATTATCTCTAACAATTCCGCTAACCGTCTCGTTGACGATATTCCTATGATTATCCCCGAGATTAACGATGACCATGCTGAGATTATCGAGGCTCAGAAGAAACGCCTCGGTACAAAACGCGGCTTTATAGCAGTTAAATCCAACTGTTCTCTCCAGAGCTACGTTCCTGCTATCCACCCCTTAATGCAGTTTGGTGTAGATAAAGTATTAGCTTGCACATATCAGGCTATTTCCGGTGCTGGTAAAACTTTCGAGCGTTGGCCCGAAATGGTAGATAACCTCATTCCTTATATCGGTGGCGAGGAAGAAAAGTCTGAAGTTGAGCCTCTCAAAATTTGGGGTAAGGTAGAAGACGGCAAAATTGTTCCCACTAACGACATTAAGATTACATCACAGTGCTTCCGTGTTCCTGTTTCCGACGGTCACACAGCAGCAGTTTTCGTTTCCTTTAAAGATGCCGACAAGAAGCCTTCTATTGAAGAAATCAAGAAGGTATGGGCAGAGTACGCAGGTGCTGCTCAGAAGTTAGAACTTCCTTCTGCTCCCAAGCAGTTCCTCCATTACTTTGAAGAGCCCTCTGAGCCTCAGATTAAATCTGCAAGAATGCTCGAGAACGGTATGGCTATTTCTATCGGCAGACTCAGAGAAGACAGCCAGTACGATTACAAGTTTGTATGTATGTCTCACAATACCCTTCGCGGTGCAGCAGGCGGCGGTGTTTTACTTGCTGAGCTTTTAGCTGCAAAGGGTTACTTTGACTAATATTTTTTAGAATTTTCACATAATTATTAACGGAGGTAATTAGTATGAAAACCCCTATTTTCACAGGTTCAGGTGTTGCAATTGTTACTCCTATGAATTCTGACGGAAGCGTTAATTATAATGTGTTTGATGAGCTTATTGAGTTTCAGATTGCCAACGGTACCGATGCTATTATTGCTTGCGGTACTACGGGTGAGTCTGCAACTCTCTCCGAAAAGGAGCATTGCGAGGTTTTAGAGCATGTATCTAAGCGTGTAAACGGCAGAATTCCCGTTATCGCAGGTGCAGGCAGTAACGACACTGCTACTGCTATTGCACTTTCTAAGGCTGCTCAGAGTTATGGTGCTGACGCTATCCTTTCTGTTACACCTTATTATAACAAGACTTCTCAGGCAGGTTTAATTCGTCATTTTATGACAATTGCCGACAGCGTTGACATTCCTGTTATTCTTTACAACGTTCCCTCACGTACAGGCTGTAACATCAAGCCCGAAACCTATGCTGAGCTTTCAAAACACGACAATATTGTTGCTACAAAAGAAGCTAACGGCGACATTTCCTCCGTATCAAAGACACTTTCTCTTTGCGGAGATAGTCTTGCTGTTTACTCAGGCAACGACGACCAGACAGTTCCTTTTATGTCTTTGGGTGCTTTGGGCGTAATTTCTGTATTTGCTAACATATGTCCTCAGCAGATGCATGATATTTGTCAGCTTTGTCTTGACAATAACTTTCAGGAGGCATCCAAGCTTAACTTTAAGTATATCGAGCTTATGGATATGCTTTTTAGTGACGTTAACCCCATCCCTGTAAAAACTGCAATGAACCTTTTCGGATTTGATTGCGGCGAGTGCAGACTTCCCTTGGTACCCATGAGCTATCACGGCTACCACGATTTAAAGGACTGCCTTAACAAGTACGATCTTATCGGTAAGTACAAGAAATAATAGAGTTTATGAGTTTAAGCGTGCAGGGGAGTACCTTAGCACGCTTAACTTTTAATAAGGAGTGTAAAAAATGACGAATATTCTCATTTGCGGCAGTTCGGGCAAGATGGGCAAGGCTGTTTTTGAAGCAGTAGAACGTACTGAAGGTGTAGAGGTTCTCTGCGGTGTAGATGCATTTTCAAAGGGCGATTTAAGCTTCTGTGAATATAAGAGTTTTGAAGACGTTAAAGAAATTCCTGACGTTATAGTGGATTTCTCAAACCCTGTTAACCTTGACTCAATGTATGATTTCTGCGTTAAGAACTCTGTTCCTGCAGTAATCTGTACTACAGGTTATTCCGCAGAGCAGGTCAAAAAAATCAATGAGCTTTCTAAGTTTGTTCCTGTTTTCTATTCGGGTAATATGTCTTTAGGTGTTAATCTTCTTATCGAGCTTTCCAAGAAAGCCACGGCGGTTTTCGGGTCTGCTTTTGATATAGAAATTGTTGAAAAGCACCATAACCAGAAGATTGATGCACCCTCAGGCACAGCCTTGATGATTGCAGATGCAATTTCTTCTGTTATGGAGGAAGAGCCTCAGTACGTATACGACCGACATTCCTACAGAGCCAAGAGAAAGTCAAATGAAATCGGCATACACGCAGTTCGCGGCGGCACAATCGTAGGCGAGCATAGTGTTATTTTTGCAGGTAACGACGAAGTACTGACCCTTACACATCAGGCACAGAGCAAATCTCTGTTTGCAACAGGAGCCGTAAGTGCTGCTAAATTTATATGCGGCAAAGAACCTAAAATGTACAGCATGAGCGATATGCTTGCTTAATATAACTGATTTTTAACTTAACACCTCATAATTTAAGGCATAGTATGTATTGACTAAGTCTAAAATTATGAGGTGTTTTATATGAATGAAAATAAACTTATCCTATTGCAAAGTATTACCTACGCAACTAAAGCAAGAAATCTTCTTCTAAAATTCGGAATTCACTCTGATATTGTAAAAACTCCTAAAACAACAGGTCAGAGCACCTGCGGATACAGCCTTTCTGTGCCATATAAATTTGCTGATGCAATAAATATACTTTCTACTAACGGTTTTAAAATATTAGGAACTGGGGATAGTGATGTCCTTTGATATATCTTGACAATGCCGCTACTACCTATCCAAAGCCGCAAAGCGTAATTCTTGCATCTAATGATGCTGTTCGCAACTGTGCAAACCCCGGAAGGTCCGGCTATAAGCTTGCAATTAATGCCTCTGATAAAATCTTTAACTGCAGACAGAAGGCGGCTGATTTTTTTAATCTTAAAAATGTTGAAAATTGTATTCTGACACCATCCTGTACAGTTTCCCTTAATACTGTAATTTACGGTACTCTAAAAAAAGGTGACCATGTGGTCATATCCTCTTTAGAGCACAATTCTGTACTGCGTCCTATAAAAAGGCTAAGCAAAATGGGCGTTATAACTTATGATATTGCCGAAGTTTTTTGTGGTGATGACGACAGCACAGTTGATTCTTTTCGCAGATGTATGAACGATAAAACCAAGCTTGTAATATGTACGCAAGCATCAAATGTTTTTGGTATAAGGCTTCCTGTTAATCGTATTGCTGCGCTTTGTAAATACTACGATGTGGTTTTTTGTCTTGACTGTGCACAAAGTGCAGGATTGGTTCCGATTGATATAGCCGATATAGCTGCTGACTTTCTCTGTGTTCCGGGCCATAAAGGCTTATACGGACCTATGGGTACAGGCTTGCTTTTAATAAATACCGACAAAATCCCCGAGTCTCTGTATCAGGGCGGGACGGGTTCCTCTGCACTTGATTTTAACGAGCCCCAGCTTCTTCCTGATAAATTTGAATCGGGAACGTTAAACCTCTCGGGCTTTGCAGGTCTTTCAAAAGGAATAGACTTTGTAAGGCAGAAAACTCCTGAGGTTATCAATAATCACGAAATGAAGCTTATCAGATTCGCTTTTCAAAGCCTTAAAACAATTAGCGGTGTTAAGCTTTATACCGATTTACCTGATAGTAAGCATTTTGTACCTCTTTTATCCTTCAATGTATCAGACAAGGACCCGAATACCGTAGCTTCAACACTTGATAATAGTTTTGGCATTTGTGTGCGTTCAGGTTACCATTGCAGTCCAATTGCTCACAAGTATATGGGAACTGATGATGCAGGTACAGTAAGGATTTGTCCCTCGGCGTTTACTTCTGAAAAGGATATTAAAAGCTTTATTAATGCCATATATTTGATTTCTAAGAACAAAAAATAACAAATTAATATTGCAATCCTTCTTTTAAAATGATACACTTATTATGTAAAGTTTTACGGAGGATGTAGTATGCAGATTATTGCTGAATGGTTTAATAATTTTATAGCATTAATGAGTACCTTCAGATTCAACGACTTAATCGATATTTTGTTGATATCTGTGCTTATTTACAGTGTTTTAAAGCTTATTCGAGACACCAGGGCCGAGCAGCTCTTAAAGGGGTTGCTGTTCATTTTTGTAATTTATGTTTTCGCTATGGTGCTTGATTTGATGATGGTCACCACCATTATCAAGGTTGTGTTCGAATCGGCGGTTGTCCTTATTGTTATTGTATTCCAGCCGGAAATCAGAAAAGCTTTGGAGCAATTAGGCAGAAGCAAATTCGCAAAAACCTACAAGATGATTTTTCAGGGCGGTCTTATTTCTGACGCAGAACGTGAAGATATTTATAAATCTATTGTTGATGTTGCGGATGCCGCAACACTTTTCAGCCATACTAAAACAGGGGCACTCTTCGTATTCGAACGAGAAACCCACCTTACCGATATTGCCGCCACAGGTACCGAGCTTAATGCACTTACCTCTACTGCGATTTTCGGTAACTTGTTTTTTAATAAAGCACCCCTTCATGATGGTGCTTGTATTATTCGACAAGGTAAGGTTTATGCCGCAGGCTGTATTTTGCCTCTTAACAGCAACGAAATCCGCTATACAGGCGTAGGTACACGCCATAGAGCCGCCTTAGGTGTTTCTGAGGTTTCTGATGCAGTAGTTGTAGTTGTTTCTGAGGAAACAGGCATAATTTCAATTGCTGTAGACGGTGTTCTAAAACGTGACTTCGAACGCGACAAGCTTATAAGTACTCTGCAGGAGCTTCTCATTCCGGAGGAGCCCGACAAACCCACCCAGAGGCTTAAAAAGGTTGCTAAAAGGAGGTCGAAGAAAGATGAAGAATAAATCTCTTTTCAGCCGATTTTTAACCAACAAAAAGGTATTATTTATTGCTTCGGTGGTTTTTGCTTTTATTTTCTGGATTCTTACAGCCGATAATATTACTAAAACCTTTACAGAAGTGCCCGTTAAGTATAATCTGCCCGAGTCAGTATCGCAGGAGCTGGAAATTTTCAGTGCCAGCGACGAGTTTGTTTCGGTTACCGTTGACGGCAAGCGCGTTGCCGTAGATGCCTTAAGTGTAGAAAACTTCTTGGCTACAGTTGACCTTTCTGACGTTACCGAAGCAGGGGAGAAGAGCTTTAACGTAAACGTTAAATGCTCCGAAAACTTAAATCTTGACATTTCAAAAGTAGAGCCTTCTAATATTACCTTGATGATAGACCGTCCTATGACAAAAACCGTAAAGCTTAAATACGACTTTACCTATAGTCCGGAAGGCTATTATGTAGATAATAATGTTCCCGATACTGTTGAGGTTTCGGGTCCCGAAAGCTATGTAAATCAAGTGAAATGTGCCTATATAAGCGGTAACGTAACCTCTCATAATGCAACTACCGTAACCAACAACTATAAAATTGTTCTCTATGACAATGAAAATCCCCATAGTGTTGATGCAAACGTTATTAATAACGAGTATCTGAAGCTAAGCTATAATAACGTTGACGTAACCTTCAAATATCTTGTGCTTAAGGAAAATGTGCCTTTCTCGGTTGTAACCGAAGAGGGAATAGAAATATCTGATTTGTATTTTTCAACAAGTCCCAACAGCTTAACTGTTGCAGTCCCCGAATCTGCACTTGATGAAAACGGCGAATTTAAGTCGATTCCCATTAATATAGGCAGGCTTTCACAGTATAAAACTGATATTTATCATTTGACTACACCCTTAACTGAAGTTATCGGAAATGATATTGTAAACAAGACCGACGGTATCGAAAAGGTAGGCTTAAGGCTTGATTTTTCTGCTCTCAGCTCAGAGACTATCGAAGTTCCTGCATCACGCTGTGTTGTTAAGAACTTACCCGATGGTTATACCTACAACACTCCCGATAAATTCAGCATAGTTGTTATCGGAACCAAGTCAGCTCTTAATAATGTTGACCCCGAAAAGGTAGATGTTGTTTTTGATTTTGAATCGGTTATCCCTTCTGACGATAAATATGTTGATGTACCTGTTGCCGTTAACCTTAATGTTGAGGGCTTTTGTTGGTGCTATCGCGAGTCACAGACCTCAAGCGTATTGCTTAGTGCCGAGTAAACTGTTATGCCACAGAGTTTTATGCTCTGTGGCTTTTTGTCAGGTGATATTATGAATAATAAAAACAAAGATTTATTTATACGTCTTGTGCGTGAAAGCGACGCCGAAGCTTTGACGCAGATTTATAAGCCATATGTAGAAAGAACGGCTGTATCTTTCGAGTATGTTGCCCCCGATACTGAAAAATTCAGAAACAGAATCATAGAGAAAATTGCTGAATATCCCTTTATTGTTGCGGTTTACAAGGGTGAAGTTGCAGGGTATGCTTATGCATCAACCTTTATGCCGAGACCCGCTTACAAGCATTCCGTCGAAACTACTGTTTATATCAACGAAAAATATCATGGGATGGGAATAGGCAAAAATCTATACCTTGCCCTCGAAAAACTTTTAAAGCTGCAGAATGTACTCAGCCTTAATGCTTGTATTGCTTGTGCAGACGTACCGGATGAAACATTAAATAATAATTCAATGCTTTTTCACGGCAGAATGGGTTACAGATATGTAGGTAGGTTTAATGCTGCAGGATACAAGTTTAACAGATTTTACGATATGATTTGGATGGAAAAGCTAATTTCAGAGCCGAATACGCCTTTTGCCGATTATGTGCCTTTTAGCTGTGTTTTAAAAGAAGCTGAGGATATATTGTCGGAATTAAATTTATGTTTATAACAAAACTGTAAACTAAAGTAACAGCATAACTCTTGCAAAGCTTACCTCTTAAGTGGTATACTATAATAAATAGTTATGCCTAAGTTGCTGATTTGACAGGAGATGATTTGAGTGTCATTATGTATTGGTTGCATGCGTGAAATCGCAGATAACGTAATATGTCCTCATTGTTCATTTGATAATACCAAGCATCAGTCTTCACCTTTGCTTCCTTACGGTACAGTGCTTGAAAAACGCTATATAATCGGTAAGGAAGTAGAAATCAACAGCGAGAGCACACGCTACATCGCTTTTGACCGCGAAAAGGCTGACCGTGTTTACATACGTGAATTTTTGCCTGCTGGCTATATTTCTCGTGAGCCTATGAAGGCTAAGGTAAGCGTTGATGCATCGCGTGCTGAAATGTACGAAAGGCTTCTTGATGACTTCGAGAAGATGTTTACCTTCTTATCTACAATTTCAGATATGTCTGCAATGAATGAGATTTTAAGTATCTTTCGTGCCAACAATACCTGCTACGTAGTTGAAAAATGCGAAGAAATTATTTCTTTTGAAGAATATATTTCGCACAAGGGCGGTCATATCGAGTGGGAGGATGCAAGACCTCTCTTTATGCCTTTGATATCTCTTCTTGAAACATTACACAAAAACGGATACGGTCACTACGCTGTATCTCCTTCTAATATATATATCACTCGCTCCGGCAAAGCTGTACTTTTCGGTTTTGCTTCAGCCTATGCCAGAAAGAAAGGCTCTGTTTTAAAGCCTCAGCTTGTTTCTGGTTGTGCGGCTCCCGAGCAGTACGAGAACAATTTTCCTATTGATGCTATTACCGATATTTACGGTTTTATGGCTACACTTTTCTTTGCACTTACAGGAAGCTTGCCTGCAAACGCCAACGAGCGTTTGACCAATGGCGTACTTCTTATGAGCACTACTACCGTTAAACGTTTACCGCCTCACGTTGTAACTGCTCTTGCCAGTGGCTTACAAGTTAAGCGAGAAAACCGAATTACTGATTTTATAGAGCTTAGAAGCCAACTTTCTGTAGCTCCTGCGGTTAAGGCTATTCAGGATGAAATTAGCCGTACCGCAAGTATGGCAAACGTTTCAAAGCCTAAGAAAAAGCGTCATGGTATGTCTCCGCTTTCAGTGGGTATTATTGTTTTGGTTGTAGCTTTGGCTGTCTTTATGGCAATCGGATTTGCTATTTTAGGTGCAATGTATCCCGATGTGCCCGATAATACTGACCCTTCGGGGACATCTGCTTCTGTAGAGACTAATCCGCCTCCTGTTACCGAAGTTGGTTGGACAGGTCCCACTATTGAAGATTATCAGGGTCAGGATTATGAAACTGTAAGTAAATATCTTTTGCAGGAGTATAACATCTCCACGTATATGCAGTCATATTCCGACTCTCGTGATGGCTATAGTGACGAAATTGACAAGGGATGTATTATTTCGCAGAACCTTGCAGTGGGTACACCAATAGATACTGAAAGCGGTATGATTATTGTGTTTAAGGTAAGCCGCGGCTCTCTTGAGGTTGAGCTTCCAAATGTTGAAGATATGAGCCTTAGTGCCGCTGCTACAAAGCTTGCCAATATGGGATTTACTGTCTATGAGGACCCCACAGGTAAGCCCAGTGAAAAGGTAGCAAAGGGCAATGTAATCGGTTATCGCGATTATGAAGCAGGTGACGAGGTTACTCCTAATACCGAGATTTATCTTGTTTTAAGCTTAGGTAATGTATCTACCGAGCCTGGTACCGCAGAATAAACAAAGGTGGGATTTATTCCCACCTTTTTGTAAATCAGTTTATCTTGATTTTGACTTTAACTTGCTTTCTGCGTGCTGAATCAGGTTAAACAGCGAGCTTGAAAGCTTAGGATAGTCTTCGGTTATGTTTTCGGGCGAGTATTTAATTTCGCTAAGCTTTTCGATATATTCATTTTCGCTATTTAAGTCTGTTGATGCTTCGAATCTTGTAGAGTAAACTTTCATTTGTGCTTCCGAGTATCCCTGATAGGTTGCCTTAGGAATAGCAAACATACTCTGGTTATTTTCTGAGCTTGCCGAGTAAAGTGTTCTGAAAACCTTGTATAAAGCAAGCATCAGGTAGTTTGATATGTTAGCAGTCAGGGCCTTGCTGTTGGCTTTAATAAGCATATCGTAAATTACCGTCAATGAGTTTGAAAGTATTTTTTTGTTGAGCAAAGGAACAAGCGAAGATTTGCCGGCAGCCGACTCAATACTATCTTCGGTGTCGGGTATATCCTCGAACCTCAGCATTGCTCCCGAACGCTCGGGCGTCCTGCCTAAAAGGAAGTCGCAGGAAACTGAGTAGTAATCAGAGACTTTAATTAAAAAGTCAAGTCCGCATTCACGTATTCCTTTTTCGTAATGTGAAAGAAGTGCCTGAGAAATTCCTAAATCCTCGGCAACCTGCTTCTGAGAATATTTCTTTTCTTTTCTCAGCATTGTTATTATTCTCGGAAAATCCTTGTTCATATTATCAGCTCACTTTCTATACTTATAGTATATTATTTATTTTACTAATTGTAAATACAAAATAGGAGGAATTTTATGAAATCCTATACTATTCACTTTATCCGCCATGGAGATATTGCCGAAACAAAAAGCGGCGCTTACATAGGTGTTACCGATGTTTCTCTTTCCGAAAAAGGCAGACAGGAGCTAATTGAGCTTGATAAAAACTATCGCTATCCTTTTGCACCCGTGCTTTTTTCAAGTCCCCTTAAGCGTTGCATCGAAACCTGCGAAATTATTTATCCTGATAAAACTCCTATTACTGTTGACGAGCTTTCAGAAATCAACTTTGGCTTGTGGGAAGGAAAAACCGCCGATGAGCTTAAAGATAACGTGGATTTTAACAAATGGCTTTCAGGTGACACTTCAGTAAAACCACCTGAGGGCGAAAGCAGTGCAGACTTTACCCGCAGAGTTTGTCTTATGTTCCAGAAAATTGTTGAGGGACTTGTATCTACAGGTCACACCGAGGCGGTAATTGTCACTCATGGCGGTGTAATTATGACTTTAATGGCTGTTTACGGCTTGCCTCAGGCAAAACCCTTTGAATGGGCTTGTGATTCGGGATGCGGTTACTCTATAAGAGTTACGCCCATGCTTTGGCAAAGGGATAAAGTCAGTGAGGTGTTTCAGACTTTGCCTATAGTTGTTGAGGAATGAATATGAAGCTTTTGTTTGATATGCATACTCATATCCTGCCACGTGTTGACGACGGTGCAAAAAGTATTGAGGAAAGCTTAATTCTTATTAACAGGCTTCGACGTGCAGGAGTTACAGACATCTGTCTTACACCGCATTACTACACTCATAAAGAAAGTTTGTCTGATTTTGTTAATCGAAGAAATAAGGCTTTTGCAGAGCTTAGTTCTTATGTAAATGGTGATGTCAACCTTCATTTAGGTGCTGAAGTTTATGTTACAAAGTATCTGTTTTCAAATGATGAGGATTTAAAATCAGTATGCTATAGTGGTACAAAATGTATGCTTACCGAATTCCCTTATTCTTCAACCTTCGAGGGTGAATCTATGGTGCTTATGAATAAGCTTATAAGCAATTACGATATTACTCCTGTGCTTGCTCATGTTGAGCGATACCCTTACCTTTTAAAGCATCCCGACAAGATTGAAGAGCTTATTGATATGGGTATAATTATTCAGTCAAATGCTTGTTCGTTTACTGAATTCCCTTTGAAACTGAAGCTTACAAAGCTTCTCAGAAATGGATATATCGGCGTTATCGGTAGTGATACACATTCCTTAAGCCGCAATTCGCCCGATGCTTTTTCTTTACTTAACGAGCATATATCAAAAAAGCTTAATCAAAGCATAATTTCAGATATCAATACTCTTAGCGGCGAAATATTAAATCTAACACAAGCCTCTCTGTAAATTACGCAGAGAGGTTTTTCTATGATAAATTTTGCAAAATTTATTATTAAATCCTGCAAAAATCATTGAATTTTGTGGCATATTATGATAAAATAAATCGATTATGAAATTCTCGAAGAAGGTTATATTATGGTAACACATCTTTTAGGGCGAATAGATATGAAGCTTTCATCTATGTCTAAAGGGCAGAAGCTGATTGCTCATTTTATAGAACAACACTACGACCAAGCGGCGTTTCTTACTGCAAGTAAGCTTGGCGAGCTTGTAGGTGTCAGTGAAAGTACAGTTGTGCGTTTTGCCACAGAAATAGGCTACAGCGGTTATCCTGAGCTTCAAAAAGCAATGCAGGAAATGATTAAGGACAAGCTTACCTCTGTTCAACGAATAGACGTAACAGCCGCCAAAATTGAGAACAATGACGTTCTGGGTACTGTTTTAAATCAGGATATCCAGAAAATCCGTCACACTATCGAGGAAACTTCGCGAGAGGACTTTAAGCGAGCTGTAAATTCTATTATTAACGCAGAGCATATTTACATTTACGGTGCTCGCTCTGCATCGGCACTTGCTAACTTTTTAGGTTATTACTTCGGTCTTATTTTTGATAATGTTCATATTATTACAACGGGTAGCCGTAGCGGTGTTTACGAAGGCCTTTTCAGAATTTCTGACAAAGATGCTCTTATCGGTATCAGCTTTCCTCGCTATAGCAGAGTCTCGGTAAACGCTATGAGTTTTGCACACTCCCGCGGTGCATCCACAATTTCTATAACAGATAATATGCTTTCTCCTTTGGTGCCTCACAGTTCGTCGGTGCTTATTGCACGTAGTGATATGGCATCTGTTGTTGATTCCCTGGTGGCTCCTCTTTCGCTTATTAATGCACTTATTGTTGCAACTGTTATTGAGAAGAAGGATGACGTAAAAGCTACCTTTGAAGCATTAGAGTCAGTATGGAATGAGCAAGGCGTATACGCAAGCTCAGAGCTTCAGTTTGGCGGTGACAAGGTATGAGCAGGGTTATCGTCATAGGCGGTGGTCCTGCAGGTCTTATGGCGGCTTCTCAGGCATCCCTTTACGGTAACTCGGTTACTTTGCTCGAGAAAAATCCCCGAACAGGCAGAAAGCTGATTATTACAGGTAAGGGCAGGTGTAATATTACCAACGCCTGCGATAATAATACCTTTATTTCAAATGTTATTTCAAACCCCCGATTTTTGTATTCAGCCATAAATGGCTTTGATACCTCAGACACAATTGACTTTTTCAACTCCCTAGGTGTTGATACGAAAGTTGAACGTGGCAACAGGGTGTTTCCGGTAAGTGACAAGGCTATGGATGTAGCCGACGCAATGCTAAGCTTTGCAAGAAATTCGGGAGTAAAAATAGTCTGCAATACCTCGGTAGCTTCGCTTATTATCGAAAATAATACCGTAAAAGGTGTAAAAGATACAAACGGCAAAAAGTACTTTGCAGATGCCGTAATTATTGCCACCGGCGGTAAAAGCTACCCTTTAACAGGTTCAACAGGCGACGGATACAGACTTGCCGAAACAGCAGGACATACGGTTACTGAGATAATACCATCCCTTGTTCCGTTAACAATAAAGGGCGACGAATGTAAGCTTATGCAAGGTCTGTCGCTTCGCAATATATCCGTTTCTGTTACCGATAACGGCAAAAATATATTCGAGGATTTCGGTGAGCTTGTGTTTACACACTACGGTGTAAGCGGTCCTGTGATTTTAAGTGCCAGCTCTCACCTGAAAGATTATGAAAATAAAAGTTATAAGCTATGTATAGATTTAAAGCCTGCCCTTGACTTTGACACTCTTGACAAGAGAATTATAAGAGATTTCGAAAAGTTTAACCTTAAAGAGGTAGGTAATTCGCTAAGCGAGCTTTTACCCGCAAAGCTTATTCCCGTTGTTCTCAGCAGATGGGGAATAGACAAAGCTACTCGCTGTAATTCTGTTACTAAAGAACAGCGAAAAGCTTTAGCGTCAATTTTAAAGAACCTTGAGTTTGAAATCACAGGAACAAGACCTATTGACGAAGCTATCGTTACCCGAGGCGGCGTAAAGGTTTCCGAAATTAATCCAAAAACTATGGAAAGCAAACTCTGCACAGGTCTCTATTTTTGCGGAGAGGTTATGGATGTTGATGCCTATACAGGCGGTTTTAATTTACAGATTGCATTTTCTACCGGTTATTTAGCCGGACAATTATTATGATTTACGGAGGAGTTAATTATGTCTATTGCAGTTGCTATTGACGGTCCTGCAGGTGCAGGTAAGTCTACCATTGCCAGAGCCGCCGCGGCTTGTCTTGGTTTTATTTATGTTGATACCGGTGCTCTTTACCGTTCAATCGGCTTAAATGCCTTAAGAAAGGGCGTTGACCTTGCTGATTCGACAGCTATCGAAAAAAGCTTAGAGGGCATTAAGGTTGAGCTTTCTTTTGATGATAATGGTGCACAGATTGTTCTTTTAAACGGCGAAGATGTTTCTTCACTTATCCGCACTCCTGAGGTTTCAATGTCTGCCTCAAAGGTTTCGGCTGTACCTGCTGTTCGTGCATTTCTTTTGGACTTACAGCGTAATATGGCAAAAACTCAGAGTGTTATTATGGACGGCAGAGATATCGGCACAGTAGTACTTCCCGATGCTCAGGTTAAAATTTTCCTTACTGCTTCCCCTGAAATTCGAGCAAAACGCCGTTATGATGAGCTTATCGAAAAAGGTCAGGATGTAAAGTACGAGGATGTTTTAGCCGACGTTATAGAGCGTGACTACAACGACTCTCACCGCGAAATTGCACCCTTAAAGCCTGCCGATGACTCTAAGCTTGCCGATACTTCAGGCCTTACACTTGAAGAGTCTATCGAGCTTATAATTAATATAATTAAGGAGAATACAAAGTGAGTAAAGCATTTTATTCCGTTTTAGTTTTTATCCTTAGATTTCCCTTGTTTTTAATTTTCAGATATAAGCATATCAATAAAAACAATATTCCCAAAGAGGGCAGATACATCATCGCCAGCAACCATATTTCAGGTCCTGACTGCATTTTTGTAGGTCTTGGTCAGAAGCGTTATATCCGCTTTATGGCTAAGGCGGAGCTTTTTGAGAATAAATTTCTCAACTGGTTCTTTACAAAAATGGGTGCTTTTGCAGTTAACCGCGGTAAAGGCGACACAGGTGCTATCAACAATGCTAAGGAAATGATTGAAAACGGCGAAACCTTGGGTATTTTTATTGAAGGTACTCGTTCAAAAACAGGCGAATTCTTAAAGCCTAAAAGCGGTGCGGTTATGCTTGCACACCAGATGAATTGTAAAATCATTCCCTGTGCAATCAGCTGTAAGGGATTAAAGCCCAGCTTCTGGAGGCGTAAATACGTTCACTTTGGTGAGCCTGTAACCGTAGAGGAATTAGGTATCACAAAAGCTTCTCCCAGAGAATACAGAGATGCTTCCCGTAAGCTTATGGATATTATCGCAGAGCTTAGAAAGCAGGATATCGGATGATTATTAAGCTTGCAGAAACAGCAGGATTTTGCTTTGGTGTTAATCGTGCCATTGATATGGTAGAAAGTCTTTTAAGCTCAGGTAAAAAGGTTTGCACACTTGGCCCTATAATTAACAATTCCGAGGTTGTTAATGACCTTGCAAGCCGCGGTGCTCCTTTTGTGGATTCACCCGAAGAGGTAGGCACTGACACAATGCTTGTTATTCGTTCTCATGGTGTGGCTGAATCCGTAATTAAAAAAATCGAAGAGCTTAAAATTGAATATACAGACGCAACTTGTCCCTTCGTACGCAAAATACATAAAATTGTAAAAGAAGCTGGCGAAAAGGGAAGTACAGTTATTATTGCAGGTGACAGCAACCATCCTGAGGTTAAGGGTATAATAGGTCATACAAACAGCGAGACGTATACCTTTAAAAATGAAGCAGAGCTTTCAGAACTTCTCGCTATAATTCCGATGGAGAAATTAGAAAGCTCTTCTTTTGTAGCTCAAACAACTTTTGACCAAAAAGAATGGAAAAAATGTCTTAAATTAATAAAAAAAGTCTGTACAAATGCAAAAATATTTGATACAATATGTAGTGCTACGCACAGTAGACAGGCGGAGGCCGAAAATCTGGCAAAGTCCTCAGACCGGATGATAATAATTGGTGACGCTAAAAGCTCCAATACCTCAAAGCTTTTTGAGATAGCAAGGCGTAACTGTCCCGATACATTATGGATTCAGACTGCAGATGACCTTTTGACGGAAAGACTAAGCAATGCCCGTTTAATTGGCGTAACTGCCGGTGCATCAACTCCGGCAAGGATTATAAAGGAGGTACTGGATAAAATGGAAGAAATGACCAAATCCGGTGTAACAAACGAAATGGAAGAAAATTTTGAGGCACTTTTAGAGGAGAACCTCAAGAGCTTAAATACAAACGAGAGGGTAATGGGTACTGTTATCAGCATGACTCCCACAGAGGTTTATGTTGATGTCGGCAGAAAGCAGTCAGGCTTCATTCCTGTTGACGAGCTTTCCGCAACTCCTATCAGCCACCCCAGCGAGGTTTGCAAGGTTGGCGACGAGATGGAGCTTCTCATTAGGAAGACCAACGACGTTGAAGGCACAATTATGCTTTCCAAGCGTAGAGTAGACTCCAAAAAATTCTGGGAGCAGCTCGAGCAGATTGCTGAGGACAAGACTGTTATCTCAGGTAAGGTTACAGAAGTTGTTAACGGCGGTGTTATCGTAGTTGCTATGGAAAACCGCGTATTCGTTCCTGCTTCACAGGCAACCCTTAACAGAACAGAAGACCTTTCCGTTCTTCTCGGTCAGGAAGTAGACCTCAGAATTCTCGAGGCTTCTCAGCGCGGCAGAAGAAAGAAGTTAGTTGGTTCCATCCGTTCCGTACTTTTAGACCAGAGAAGCGAGCAGAAAGCTGCATTCTGGGAGAATGTTAAGGTTGGCGATACTTACACAGGTGTAGTTAAGTCTCTCACAACCTACGGTGCATTTGTAGACCTTGGCGGCGTATTCGGTATGATTCACATTTCCGAGCTTTCATGGGCAAGAATCAAGCATCCTTCCGAGGTTGTAAACGTTGGCGATACTGTTGAGGTTTACATCAAGGATATAAATACAGAGACAAACAAGATTTCTCTCGGCTTCAAAAAGGCAGAGGACAATCCTTGGGAGATTCTTAAGAGAGATTACCCCGAAGGCACAGTTGTTAAGGCTAAGATTGCCGGCCTCACAACCTTCGGTGCATTCGCTACAATTATCCCCGGCATCGATGGTCTTATTCACATTTCTCAGCTTTCCAACAAGCGTGTTGAAAAGCCCCAGGATGTTGTTAAGGTTGGCGACGAGGTAGAGGCAAAGATTGTTGCTATCGAGTTTGACAAAAAACGTGTTAGCCTTTCTATGGCTGCTCTTCTCGAGGACGAGGAGCCCGCTGAGAAAGTAGCAGAAGAGGTAGCAGAGGAAGTTGCTGAGGTAGCTGAAGAGGCTGCTGAAGTTGCAGAGGAAGTTGCTGAATAATTTATGCTAATATATGGGCATCCTTTTATAAGGGTGCCCATTTTCATAAGAGGTCATTATGTTAGATAAAATTGCATCCGATATAAAATTGGTTCTTGACGAGTTCTTACCGCAAGCTAAGCTTACAAAAGGCAGTGTACTTGTTTTAGGTTTTTCTACAAGCGAGGCCGCAGGCGGTTCTATCGGTCATCATTCAAGCATTGATGTTGCTAAAGTTGTGTATGATGTGATGTATCCCATGCTTTTAGAAAAAGGCGTTTATTTAGCGGCTCAATGCTGTGAGCATTTAAACCGAGCATTAGTCGTAGAATATGAGCTTGCAAATAAGCTGAATCTTGAAATTGTCAATGCCGTTCCTCAGCTTCACGCAGGCGGTGCCTCTGCCGTTACAGCTTACAGCCTGTTTAAGAATCCTGTTGTGGTCGAGCATATCAAAGCAGACGCAGGCATTGACATCGGCGGTACACTCATTGGTATGCATTTAAAAGAGGTTGCGGTTCCTGTTCATACAACACAGCGATTTATTGGAGATGCTACTGTGCTTTGTGCTCGAACCAGAGCAAAATTTATCGGCGGAGAAAGAGCCGTATATAATATCGATTTATTATGAGGTGATTTACATGACAGCAAAAGAGGAATTTATCGCTATATTTACTGAAAATGTTAATCGTCATGGTGCAAAAGAGCTTTTAGATTGGCTTTTAACCACCGATTTTTTCGATGCACCTGCCAGCACAAAGTTTCATTGTGCTTGTGAAAACGGACTTGTAATGCACTCTGTCAGCGTATTCAATACAATGATGGAAAAGCATTTTGATGAAGATACTGACAGTATCGAAAGCTTTGCAATTTGTGCACTACTGCACGACATTTGCAAGGCACAGTTTTACAAGGTTTCCCAGCGAAATGTCAAGAATGAGCAAACAGGCCAGTGGGAGAAGCAGCCATTTTATGCCGTTGAAGATATGTTCCCATATGGTCATGGTGAAAAGTCTGTTTTTCTTGTGGAGCGTTTCATGCGTCTTAAGCTTGACGAGGCTATGGCTATCCGTTGGCATATGGGAGGATTTGATGAAACAAAAAGCTATGCCATGAGTCAGGCGTATGAAAAGTATCCCTTGGCTGTTAAGCTTCATCTTGCTGACCTTGAATCTACCTATTTAAGAGAAAAAGGTACATCCGCTGTAAACAGATAAGGAAGTTTATTATGCAGTTAAACGACGCAAAAGTACGAGCAAAAGAGCTACGCGATTTGCTTTTATACCACAATCACAGATATTACGACTTAGACAGTCCCGAAATCTCTGATTACGAGTACGATATGCTCTTAAGAGAGCTTGAGAATATCGAGGCAGAGTTTCCCGAGCTTGTAACCGCTGATTCAGCAACTCAAAAAGTTGGCGGCAGTAAGGGAGAAAAATTTTCTCCTGTAGTCCACAAGGTGCTTATGGAAAGTCTTCACGACTCCTTCTCCTATGATGAACTTAGAGATTTCGACCGAAAGGTAAGAGATGTTGCTGAAAATCCCGAATATATTGTAGAACCGAAATTTGACGGACTTTCAGTATCGGTTGAGTATAAAAACGGCGTTTTTGTTCGAGGCTCAACCCGCGGCGACGGTGCAGTAGGTGAGGATGTTACAGAAAACCTGATGACCATTCGCTCACTGCCTAAAATCATTAAAAACGCTCCTGAGTTTTTAGAGGTCAGAGGCGAGGTTTATATGTCCTTCGAAACCTTCGAAAAGCTCTGCGAGCAAATGGAAGAAAACGAAGAAGTTCCCTTCAAAAATCCCCGTAATGCTGCGGCAGGCTCATTAAGGCAAAAGGACAGTAAAATCACAGCATCACGCAAGCTTGATATTTTTATTTTTAATATTCAGCAGATTGAAGGTAAAGAACTTATAAATCATAAGGAATCCCTTGATTACCTTAAGTCTTTAGGTTTGCCTGTAGCACCTTTTTACTCGGTTTTCTCAGATATTGAGGAAGTAATTAACGAGGTAGAACGAATCGGTAATTTGCGTGGTACTCTGCCATTTGCTATAGACGGTGCAGTTATTAAGGTTAATGATTTTAATCAGCGTATAGACTTAGGCAGAACCGCAAAATTTCCCAAATGGGCAGAGGCTTACAAATATCCTCCCGAAGAAAAATCTACTACACTCATAGACATCGAAGTGAATGTAGGCAGGACAGGTGCCGTTACACCTGTGGGAGTTTTTGATCCTGTGCTTTTAGCAGGCACAACTGTGTCGCGTGCGGTTCTTCATAATAAAGCTTTTATTGAAGAAAAGGGCATTATGATAGGCGATAAGGTTATCTTAAGAAAAGCCGGTGAAATTATTCCCGAGGTTGTCCGTCTTGACAGCCATACTGATAAAAGCTCAGCCTTTGAGTTTCCTACGCTTTGTCCTTCCTGCGGAAGTACACTGTTTGAGAGCGAAGACGAAGCTGTTATTCGTTGTACAAACTCTGCTTGCCCTGCTCAGCTTAAGCGTCATCTCATTCATTTTGCAATGCGTGATGCAATGGATATCGACGGTTTGGGTCCGGCTGTAATCACCCAGCTTATTGATGCGGGCTTGGTTAATAATTTTGCCGACCTTTATAAGCTTCGTGCTATAGATATAAGTTCTATAGAGCGTATGGGCGAAAAATCTGCCTTGAACCTTATAGAAGCCTTAGAAAAGTCAAAATCAAATGAGCTTTACAGACTTGTATTTGCATTGGGTATCCGTCATATCGGACTTAAGGCAGCGAAACTAATGTGTGAGCATTTTTTAAGTATTGATACGATACTCAACGCTAAAGAGGACGACTATTTGGAGATAGATGGTTTTGGTTTGGTAATGGCACAAAGTGCCGCCCAGTATTTTTCACTTCCCGAAACTGCAGAGCTTATTGCTGAACTTAAGGCGTTGGGGATGAAAATGCCCGAGGCTAAAATAAAAGCCTCAGGCGGACTTTTTGAAGGCAAGACCTTTGTGCTTACAGGTACTTTGCCTACCATGACTCGAAGCGAAGCTTCTAAAATTATAGAGGCTAACGGCGGTAAAACGTCTTCTTCGGTATCAAAGAAGACTGATTACGTCTTAGCTGGCGAGGATGCTGGTTCTAAGCTTACAAAAGCTCAGTCCCTCGGAGTAACTGTTATTTCTGAAGAAGAATTATTAAATATGATAAAGTAATTATAAAACCTCACGGATTATTCGTGAGGTTTTCTTTTGTAATAAAGTTGTCCTAACTTGCATACTTTTAAGTGAAAGGATGATTTTAATGAACGATGTAAAAACAAAAAACCGAATTTTATCCGCTGCTACTCCTCTTATGCCACTTATTCGAAATGCAATATCTAATCTTCCTGAAGGTAGCATAGAAAATCTTCGGGAAATCCGACTTAGAATCGGCTTGCCTGTAACTCTTAATATTGGCGGAGTACATAAATATATCGCAAAGAACGGTTGTGTAATCGATAGCTACACAATGCAGAATATGCTTGTGTGCAATGAACAGATGATAAATGATGCCTTTAAAAATATTTGTGGATATTCTGTTTATGCACATTTAAACGAAATTACCTCGGGCTTTATCACAATGCCCTTTGGCCATCGTGCAGGTATTTGCGGTACAGCGGTGCTTTCGGAAGGTAAAATAATCAATATTCGTGATATTTCCTCTATTTCTATCCGAATATCGCGGCAGATAATAGGACTTTCAAGAGATATGTCAGCAAAATTCGCAAAAAGCTACGGCGGACTTCTTCTTTGCGGAGCTCCTTCAAGCGGAAAAACAACTTTCTTGCGAGATATGGCTCGGATTTTATCTACCGAATATTCTTTCACAACATCTGTAATTGACACGCGAAACGAGCTTTCGGGTTCTTATCGCGGCAAACCGCAAAATGACCTTGGTTTTTCCGATGTTTTGGTTTCATATCCGCGAATAAAAGGAATAGAGCATGCTTTGCGTTCTTTATCTCCTCAGGTGATTATCTGTGACGAAATAGGCGACAAGGATGATGCAGATGCTATTCTATCCGCCACAAACAGCGGAGTTCGGTTCATCGCCAGCATTCACGCTTCAAGTCCTCAGGAGCTTAAGGAGAGGCGTTTTGCTAAAGATATACTGGGCACCAATGCATTTTCTGCTGTAGCTTTTTTGTCAAATCCTATTACACCGGGCAGAATTTCAAGAATTCTTTCAGTAGGAGATGTGCTTCGTGATTAAGCTGATATTTTCACTTGTACTGATAATCTCGGCTACGCTAATTGGTAACACATTTTCTATTAAGCTTACTAATCGGCGAAAAACTCTGACAGCAATAGTTGGTGCCATAAGTCGAATTAAAACTCTTATTTGTTTCGGAGGTATGGACACAAAAAGGGTAGTAGAGCAATGTATGTGTGCTGAAGATTTTCCTCTTCTCAGTTCTGAAAACTTATCTTTCGATACACACTTCGATAAGGCATTTGAAGAAAGTGTTGAGAAAATCAGTAACAGTTTTTCGCTAACAGAATCCGACAAAGAGCTATTAACTCAGTTCGGAACTCAACTTGGCTCTACCGACGTAACGGGTCAGATTGCCCACACCGAGCTATACACTACGTTATTTACCGAACGGCTTAATTATGTTAAAGAGCAGGAAAGTACTAAGTCTAAGCTTTACAGAGTGTTAGGATTTTCTTTAGGCTGTGCGATATCTCTTTTAATTGTTTGAGGTTTATATGGATGTTGATATGATTTTTAAAATTGCCGCTATCGGTATAATCGTAGCAATTCTTAATCAGCTTTTAATACGCAGCGGCAGGGAAGAGCAAGCTTTGCTTACAACTATAGCAGGTCTTGTGGTAGCATTGATGATGATAATTTCTGAAATTTCAAATCTTTTTGAAACAATAAAGCGGGTGTTCGGTTTTTGAGTGCCGTAACAGTTTGCAGTGCAGGTGTTATTGCTTCTGTTTTAGCAGTAATCCTTAAAAAGAATAATGCCGAATATTCATTTATACTTACTATTTGTACCTCGGCAATTCTGGTGACATATATTACAGGTGCTTTGCT
>JAUNEH010000071.1:0-8701 GCA_030525665.1 Ruminococcus sp. | reverse complement strand
GAAAGCTTTAGTCTTTTCGGTGTTAATATGCCGATTTTGTTTTTAGTATTGGGAAATTTTGTTTTCGTAGCTTACGATATTTGCGTAACTAGGCTTGTGTCAGCATATCTTAACGTCTGGAGAAAACGCTTTAAATTATAAAATCTAATATTGATTAGCACGCTTCATTGTGATATAATTAATCTAAGGAAGTTTTGCTTTGCGGGGCGGATTTTCCGCCCTTTATTTTTTTGACAGGAGGTACAGTATGAATAATAACCGTTTGCTTCGTTTTGTTTCTTTAATACTGGCAGTTATTGCGGCTTTATCGGTTTGTGCTGTTGCCTCAGTGTCTGCAACTGATGCCGATTATACCGTTGTAACTACCGACGCCGTACGGCTTAGGAGTACTCCCGAAATAAATGACGAAAACTTTATTACCACCCTTGGCGTTTCTGAAAGCCTTACTTTGATTGGTAACAACTCAGACGGTTGGGCAAATGTCAGACGAAGCAGTGGCGAAGAGGGGTATTGCTCGGTTGATTACCTTAGTGTTCCCGAAGCTTCGGACATTACTTTTACGGGTATAACCACCGACGAGGTTAATTTCCGCCAAGGTCCGTCTACCGATTATCCGTCTAACGGACTTCTTCCCAAAGGACAGGAGTACATAGTTCTCGACAATACCAACGAAGCTTGGGTAAAGATTAAAATTGATGATACGCAAGGCTACGTTTACAGAACCTATGCTTTACTTAGCCTAACACTTAATACTCCCGAAGCAACAGAGCCTTCTGAGCCCGCCGAGCCTTCTACTGAGGCAACAGAGCCTACAGAGGTTACGAAACCTTCCGAAGTACCCACCGAGCCTCAGCTTCCGACTTCACCCTCGGTAAATCCCCAGAGAACGCCTAATTGTTACTCTGCTTCTCTTTTGGAGGGCGACAGCCTTTTCTCAAAAATCAAGCTTACAGGCGAATTTGTGTTAACCGATAAAGAGCTAAGCCTTAACACAGGCGATACATATAAGCTTTCTCCGCTTATTCTCGGCGGCGGAATTGACGGCGTAATTACGTATAAAAGCTCTGACAGTTCTATAGCTACAGTTTCTAAGGTCGGTATTATTACAGCCTTAACTGCAGGAAGTGCCGAAATTTCGGCGTCATATGGAGGCAAAACCGCCATTTGTTCGGTGTCGGTAACAGGCGAGCCTTTTGTGCCCACAGAGCCTACCGACCCCGAGGTAACTGCTCCCACAACTACGGTGCCTCCTACCGAGAATAATACCTTTGAGCTTTCAGCTTCAAAGGCAAGCGTCGAAAAAGGCAACCTTTACGTACTTACTTCACCTATGGAAAATTCCCTCTGGTCAAGCAGTAACGAAAGTATTGCAACCGTAAACGGTGGCTTGGTTACAGCCGTAAACGAAGGCGAGGCTATAATTACTGCCACAGCTAACGGCAAATCAGGCACTTGTATAATCACAGTTACCAAGGCAAGTACAGGGCTTTCTATCGAGTATTCTGAGGTTTCGGTTACAAATGGCAAAACCTTTTACAACGGTGCAGCATCCTCTGCCTATATCAATTGGACAAGCTCAGATACCTCAGTTGCCACTGTTTCAAACGGATTTATCACAGGTGTAGGTGAGGGTACAGCAGTAGTAACAGCTTACTCTGAAAAAGGCACAAAAACCTGCTTGGTTACCGTCAAGTCGGCAGAGCCTGTTCGGTTTACCTATGCTTACCCCAATACTGCCGCAAAGAATGAAACCGTAAATCTTGTGGCAATTACCGATAAAACCCGCACAGCGGTGCAGTTTAAGATTGATATAAACGGAACGGTTAAAACCATTGATGCAACCTCGAAGAAAGCCGACGGTAACACTATTATCTGGACCGGCACTACCGAAATTTCCGAGGCAGGCACCTTTAAGGTTACCGCTTATTCAAAGCTTGGTTCTAAGTTTTCTTCCTGTGATGACAGCAAAACCACTGTTTTTATAAGAGAAAACAAGGATTTGCTTAAGGAAACTAACGAGGACAGACGTGCAAGCGATAGTCTTATTTCTTTGCTTGCTTCCTTTGAGGGTTACGTTGGTAACGTGTACTTTGACAACTTAGCGGGGGGCATTCCCACTTTAGGCTACGGCAAGGTGGTTTACGTTGGCGACAGCTTTTATAACGATATGACCAAAACCGAGGCGTATGCTCAGCTTTATGATACTGTCAATAACGGCGGATATTCATCAAACGTAAACTCTTACCTCAGGTCTCTGGATGCAAATTATAATCAACAGCAATTTGACGCCTTGGTGTCTTTTGCATATAATATCGGTTATTACGGACTAAAGAGCGATTCCGAAATCCGTGCTCTGATTCTTGAAGCTAAGGAAAAGAAAGAGGTGCAAAACACCGACAAAAACGCCGCGTACGTTAATGGAACTCAGGTTAATTTCCGCAAGGGTGCAGGTACCGAGTTTGAAAGCCTCGGTTGGCTCAGCTATCCTGATACTCTTACCCTTGTTGATACAAAGCTTCACAATGACGTTTGGTATCATGTAAAAAGTTCCGACGGCAGAGAAGGCTATATATACAAGGATTACGTTACCTTGGGCGTTCCTACGGTGGAAGGTGAAATTTACTTAAGCCTTATAGATAAAGCCGAGTTTACAAGGGTGATGCTCGAGTATCACCACGCAAGCTCTAACTGTTTTCTACTACGGCGACTATGAACGAGACGGCGACGAAAATCGCTTCGGATACTCCTTTGTCTGTGACAGGGACAAGTCCTTTAAGCTATAAACGGAGGAAATATTATGAAAATCGGATTTATCGGAGCAGGCAATATGGCTACTGCCATTATCGGCGGTCTTGTACGCTCCGGCTTCAGTAAAAAAGATATTTACATTTACGACATCTTTGCCGAAAAGCTCAGCACCTTTGGCGAAATGGGTTTAAGTGTTGCCCGGTCGGCACAGGAGCTTACAAAAGAGGCTGACATTATTGTTTTAGCCGTTAAGCCTCAGCAGTACGGCGAGGTTATCGAGGGTATTGCACCTGCTGCTGATATGGACAAAACCTTTGTTTCCATAGCCGCAGGCATTACTGTGGAGTATGTGCGTAATAAACTGGGCTTAGATGTTCCTGTTGTGAGGGTTATGCCCAATACCCCTTTGCTTTTAGGCAAGGGTGCTACTGCACTTTCTCCCTCTGATAATGTAAGTGATGATGCTTTCGCCATAGTTAAAAGTATGTTCGCTTCTTCGGGTGTGGTAGAAATTCTGCCAGAAAGCTTAATGAACGCAGTTATCAGCGTCAACGGCTCAAGTCCTGCTTATATCTACCTTTTCGCCAAGGCTGTATGCGATAGTGCCGAGGCTCAGGGTATTGACAGGCAAGTGGCTATGAAGCTTTTTGCCGCTGTTTTAGAGGGCAGTGCCGAGATGCTTCGTTCATCAGGTGACGACCCCGATACCCTTATTCAGAAGGTAAGCTCTAAGGGCGGCACCACAATTGCGGCTTTGGAGCGTCTATATGCTCACGGCTTTGAGGGTGCTATAGATGACGCCATGCGTGCTTGTACAAAGCGTGCACAGGAGCTTTCTGACGAGGCATAATCATATTAACCGAGCCTTTTGCATAAACTCTAATATCATAAGGACAACCTGATAAAGGAGTTTTAAAATGAAAGGCGTTATATTATCTATTCCATCAAGAAGCAGACCCAAAATAGCAAGGCAAAGGCAATATGCCGAGGTGTTCCTCAGAAGATACCTGTCAACTCTTATTTTTACCTTGTTTTTTACCGCAGGCATTATTTGGGGAGCTGTAGTTTCGGTTAAGGCTGAGGCTGACTTTTTGTCGGATATGGATTTTCTGTTTACTACAAACCTGCAGTCAAGACTTTCTCAGGGGATGCTTTCCTCTTTTGCGGCACATTTTGCATCTAACTTTATATTTTTCACCGCGGCGGCTCTTTGCGGACTTTCGCCATGGGGCGTAGGGGTTTTGCCTTTTATTGTTGCCTTCAAGGGCTTTGGCACGGGGCTTTCTGCGGCGTATCTAATAAGTGCTTACGGGGTAAAGGGACTCGGTTTTTACATAGTAGTTGTCCTTCCCGGTACATTTTTGTTTTCGTTGGCACTGCTTTTTATGTCGGCACATTGTGCCTCTATGTCTTTAAGACTTGCAAGGCTCTTGTTTGTCAAGGGCGAGGGTGCGGTGCCTGTTACGGTGTACGTTAAAAATTATTTGTTCAGGTGCTCCTATTATCTGCTTTTCTCGGCGGTCGGGGCAGTGTGTGACATGCTTTTCTGGAGCTTTGTGTCAGGGCTCTTTTTCTAAAACTCTCAGAGGATGTGTAAAATGACAACTGAAAGAAAAAAGATGGGTTTTGAAAAATTTTTATCTACTTATTTTTCAAAGCTTGGAAAGTTTACGTTAGTTAATCTTATTTTTGCGCTACCTTTTGCTGTTTCGGTGGTGCTTTGCTATCTTTTGTGCAGGTTTTTATTGCCGAACCTGACTATGGTAATTTTGCCGCTTGCTCTGATTTTGGCGGCTCCATTTTATTCGGGAGTAGTTGTGGTAAGTAAAAATATTTACTATGATGAAATTAATTTCGGAATTTTCAAGGCGTTTTTATCTGCCGTAAAGAATAATTTCAAGGCTTATCTGGTTCATGGCGTTGTTGCGTATCTGGCTTTTGTAGGCTGTTATCATGGCATTGTCATTTATAATCTTTTTGCAAAGTCCAGCGGAATATTTTATGTAATGGTATTTGCGTCTGTTCTTTTAGCTTTATTTCTGTTGTTCCTTCTGTACGGAGCTCCTTTGATGAGTGCGTTCTTTGATTTGAAGCTTAAGGATGTTTACAAAAATAGCCTGCTTATGACCTTCGGCGAGCTTAAGTCTAACTTTTTTGCGACTGTAGGCTTGGTGGCTTACCTTGCGGTTTTAAGCTTGCCTGTTATGCTTTTTGGCTTGCTTTCTCATGTTTGGGGCGAGGCGGTTAGCGTATATGTGATTTTTGCTTATATAGCACTTGCGTTGCTTTTGCTTGTGCCCTCAGGGGTTTCGTCAATTATTACAGCTTGCCTGTATCCTAATATGAAACACGTAATTTCAGGTGAGGCAAAAGCTACCATCGAGGCTATACGTAAAGAAGATGAAGAAGCACAGAAAGCCGCAGAAGAGCCTGACTATTCTGATTTTGACGTTGAAGCTCTCAGTAAAAGCACTGGCGAATATGTTTTTTATAACGGAAAAATGATAAAGAAAAGTGTTATTCTTGACGAGTTAAAGGAAAGAGGTAAAGAAAATGAGTGAAAAAAGAAAAAGCACCCCTAAAGCAAAGGTGCTTACAGTTGTACTTTTGGTGCTCTTTTTAGGTTCCTGTGCAACTCTTGTTTTTGCAGTATGTACAGATATTTTGGGTATAAACAGCAACACGACCCCCACCGACCCTGTTGCTACAACCGATATTTATGTTACTGAAAATATAACTACAGTAAATACAGAGGTGCTGCCATCAACAACTGTACCATTAACAACTGTCGCCGAAAGTGATGAAGCAGATTTGTGCTTTGCAGAAAAATATAAAATCACTTCTGTATGCGACGAAAATGGTGACGAGATGGATTTAAGGGTTGCTTTTGGCAACAGCTTCAGAGAGGGATACGTAGAGTTTGACTCGGACAGATTTTTCATAGGACTGACTGTACAGGGACCTCCTGAAAATTACGGTGGAACGTATAAATTTATATCAGATTCAGAAGTAGAACTGAGATATGACAACTCTGCTATCAAATCTGCTTTTATAAAAGACGTTGATGATACAGGCTTTGTTACAGAAATTGACGTAACTATGTCCAGCGATTTTGTTATAACCTGTGTACTTTATTAAGAGTTTTCTTTCGCATCTACAAACCAGCGGTTTTCTTCTAAAAACAAATACCGCTGAGTACCTAAAATTCTGCAAGTATAACGAATTCCCATGCCGCCCGCTTTAAGCGAGGCGGCATATCTTACGTCAGTAACTCTGTCTATATCAAAGCTTCTGCCGTCGTTCCAGTGGATTTTAAGTGGCAGTAGATTGCCGTCGGGGTCAAACCTTGCGGTTACAGATATGTATTGTTTCATATTTTACTCATTCCCAAAACCCGCCGTTGACGTAATGCGGGAGTTATATTAACTTTTCCGTAGGCAGAACTGCCCACCGTGGCTAACGGTGGCTAACCAAAATAACCTACGGGATGAACTGTGTGTTCTTCCTTAGGCGAAAATCCCGAAAGCTTTCTGTCTGCAAGAAGTATGGCAGGGCGTACACAGTACGTGCCAAACCTCTTTTTTAGCACATCGATAGAGCTGTCTAAGGCACTTTGCCTTGTACGCTCCTTTTCGTTTCTCAGCAGGCTGAGCTGCCGGGCTTCTATGCAAGGCTTGAAATCGCTTAAGGAAATCCCAATGCTTCTTAAAGGTTTTTCAAAGCTGTAGTTGGATTTTATCAGCTTTAATGCCGCACAAAGGATTTCGGTGCTTATATTGGTAGGGTCTATTTTGCATTGGCGTGTTATGGTCATCAGGGTGTTGTCCCTAAGGCTTACGGTTACAGTGCCTGCAGTCAAATCCTGCTCACGCATTCTTCTGCAAACACTGTCAGAAAGTACGTTCATAACGATTTTTGCATCTTCAAAATTCACAAGGTCTCTGGGGCTTGTGGTAGAATTACCTATTGATTTTGGTGTGTTTACAAAGCCTAATGCCTTAACGGGCGACATATCAAGTCCGTTTGAAAAGGTGTGCAGCGTGTCGGCCCACTTGCCAAAATTGGATTTAAGTATAGGGTAGGGGAATGCGGCAAGCTCGCCTATGGTGAAAATCCCCATAGCGTTAAGCTTTTTCTTTGTTGACCTTCCTACGCTCAGCAAATCTTCTACAGGTAATCTCCACACGATGCTCTTAAAATTTTGGTCTGTAATTACGGTTACCGCGTCGGGCTTTTTGTAGTCTGAGCCAAGCTTTGCAAAAATTTTATTAAAGCTTACGCCTATGCTTACGGTTATGCCCAGCTCATATTTAATACGGCGTCTTATTTCGTCGGCGACGGCCGCGGCCTCTTCAAAGCTACTTACGCAGCCTGTCAAATCCACCCATGACTCATCAATGCCAAAGGGCTCAATGCGGTCTGAGTAGTTGCTGTAAATCCTTGTTGCTTCTTTTGAAAACCTTATGTACCTGTCAAAATGAGGATTAACTGTTACAAGCCGGGGGCATTTTTCCACAGCCTGCCATATAGCCTCGCCGGTTTTAACGTTGAATTTTTTTGCGATTTCGTTTTTAGCAAGAATAATACCATGACGCATATCTGTGTCGCCGCAGACCGCAACAGGCTTATTTCTTATTTCGGGATTGTAAAGACATTCCACGCTTGCGAAAAATCCGTTACAATCAGAATGCAGTATGTACCTCATAAAAGCCTCAGAATTTAAACCAAACAAATGTTCTTACAGGGGTATTATAGAACAGGCGTTCGAAAATGTCAATATATTCCTTTAAAATTTCTGTAACAATTTTTTACCCGACAGTATATTATGCAGTATAGGGGTGAGGTAAATGAAACAGAAAAGTGCAGGCTGTGTACTATCATTTGCGGCAGGGCTTTTGGTTGCAAGTCTCTTACCCTGCGAGTTCGTGGTGGTTGTTGCTGCCATAACAATTATTATAATATGTTTTATTTTCAGGAGGCGTAGAGTTTGAAAATCGTACTTATCGAAAATCCTAAGTTCATATCCTTCTTCCTTCGCAAAATTTACGGCATCAAAAAGCAAAAGCCACAGCAAATCTAAAGAAAGGGCAGATAAAATCTGCTCTTTTTTCATTTTCAAAATAAAAAGGCACTAAGTGTATGGTTAAAAATTATCTAAATGTAGAAAATTTATCTTTTTGTATTGTAATTTCCAAAACTTGCTGATATTATGAATAAGAAAACTAATATCAGGAGGAAATTAACTATGAAAAGAAGTAAGCGACTTTTATCTCTTTTACTTGCGGTTATGGTGCTTCTGACAACTGTAGTATCCGCTACAATGGTAAGCACATCAGCTGCAGGAATCGAAAACTCCGCTCTTTGCAGCGAGTATTATGCAACTAACCCCAACGGACAGGTTGGTAAGCAGGCTACAATCACTATCGACGGCGATTTTAGCGACTGGTCAAGCGATATGCTTGTTGCAAAAGGTGCTGCTTGGGACGTAGCTAACCACTACAAGGGCGGTCACGAAAACTGCGTTCTCGATACAATCGGTCTTTATGCAGCTTGGGACAGTCAGAACCTTTACGTGGCATGGCAGATGGTAAATACCACAGACACATGGCAAAGAGAGGGTGATGCTTCTCTTTCTGATGGCGGTCGTGTTCTTGATGTTCCACTCATTCTTGCACTTAGTGTAGACCCTTCTTCAACTTCAATGACCAATAAAATTGCCGGCGGAAATAATATTTGGGATATGAAAGCCGGCGTGGAATTTACATCTCATGTTGACCATTTATTCTATATGAGCGGTAAGCCCGGCTTAGGTGAACCTGCAATGTTTACAGCAGTAGATGAAAGCGGTAACACAAACTACTCAACAGGTTGTAAAAATTTCTCAGCCGCAGGTATTTCTTATGACATGGCAGAGGGCAACATCAGTGATTCAATCTGGGGTCTTAACTTCTCT
>JAUNEH010000101.1:0-2232 GCA_030525665.1 Ruminococcus sp. | reverse complement strand
AAGGATGCTACAATTATCCAGAAGTACCTTGCTAAGTACGAAAATCTCGGCTATCCTGTTGGCGAAGCAATTCCCGGCACAGGCGAGTGGGTTACTTTACCTGTAACAACTCCCGCTACAACCGTTACTGTTGCTCCTTCAACAACAAAGGCTACAGAAGCTTCTACAACTGCAGAGCCTACTGAGGTTATTACAACTACCGAGCCCACTACAGCTGAGCTCACAACAACAGAGACTACTACAGAGCCTACTACAGCAGAGCCTGTTATTACAGAGCCTTCTGAAATCGTAACTGACCCCTACGAGGATCCTACAGATCCTCCTGTATACGGTGAGGCAAAAACAGTTTACTTCTCCAATAATAAGTTTTGGCAGGGTGAAGTTTATGCTTACATCTGGGACGCTAATGATTACAAGCCTGCTGAGTGGCCGGGTCTTCCCATGACATTCGTTAAGACTAACGATTATGGTGAGAGCATTTTCTCTGTTGAAGTACCCGCAGGTATGACATATATCATCTTTACAGACGGTTCCAGCCAGTCTGTTGATATTGACCTTACCTTAGAGTCGCAGAACGGCTTCTACCTTACAGATGCTGATGCTGAAGGCAAGTACGCTTACGGCACATATGATTTTGTATAAAAATTAAATCTTTGAGGCTGTCTCAATGAGACAGCCTCTTTTTTATGGCAACAGGCGACAGATATAATTCTGCCGCCTGTTATTTTTAAAATATTTGGTTTGTTCAATTTGTAAAAATGTCAGTTTTGTTTTCTTACAATCTTGTATTCGTCATAAGGCGAGAAGTAATGACATTCAAAATCCGAGCCTTTAAGAAAATTTTCCATTTCGTCCTCGTCTAAATTAACCTCACATATATAGCAGTCATAAACATCATCATACATATAGTGAGCACACATTTCACAGCAGGATACCTTTGACATTATTTCACTTCCTTTTGCACCAGTTTACCATATACACGTTTTTTTGGCAAGTAACAAATTAAAGTACTTCGGCATAGTATAAAGCGGCGGCAAACTAAGAAAGGAGCAATAAAATTGAAATCAACAGAACAAGAGCTTATGGCGTATTACGGTCTTGCCCCATTTCCTAAGAAGACACCCGACGCCATGGCTTATATACCCTTTCAGCCAAATAACGCCGAAACTTACGCTGTGTTCAGAGGCTTTGAAGCAGGAACAATGTATAAATCCTTAGACAAGCCTTTCTGTCCGGATACTTGCGGAGGTAGTACGTTATGACAGGCAGAGACATTTTGCTGAAAAAGCTTTCCTCTTATGCTTTTGCATCCCATGAGCTAAAGCTTTTTCTTGACACTCATCCACAGGACAGAGAAACCTTAAAAAAGCTTGAGGAATATGAAGCTAAAGCCAAGGAGCTAAAAAAGGAATATGAAGAAAAATACGGACTTATTAATCGTAAGACAGACAACACATCATTCTGGTCTTGGGTAAACGACCCATGGCCTTGGGAGGGTTAAGCCAATGTTTGTATATGAAAAGAGACTTCAGTATCCTATTAAAATTAAACAGACAAATCCTAAGCTTGCCAAGATAATTATAACTCAGTACGGCGGCCCCGACGGCGAATTGGGTGCTTCCTTAAGATATTTAAGCCAGCGATTTTCGATGCCTGTTCCCGAACTCAAAGCTACCCTTACCGACATCGGCGTTGAAGAATTAAGCCATCTTGAAATGATTGGAACTATCGTTTATCAGCTTACCAAAAACTTAACTGAAGCCCAGATTAAAGAAGCTGGCTTTGATGCCTACTTTGTAGACCACACCGCAGGCGTTTATCCTCAGGCGGCAGCAGGCGTGCCCTATACAGCCGCCGCGATGCAGGTTAAGGGCGACCCCATCGCCGACCTTCACGAAGACTTAGCCGCAGAGCAGAAGGCACGCGTCACTTATGATAATATCTTGCGTTTTTGCGATGACCCCGATGTTATTGACCCGATACGTTTCTTAAGAGAACGTGAGGTAGTGCACTACCAGCGTTTCGGCGAAAACTTAAGAATTCTTACCGATAAGCTGGATAGCAAAAATTTCTATGCGTTTAACCCTGCATTTGATAAAAAGTGTTTTAAAAAAGACAATAAATAATATCTTGCTGTAGCCAGAAAAAGCCGCCTTTGAAGGCGGCTTTTTCTATGGTGAGTTTTCCTGATCGAAGTCCATATTTCTGGACATATGATGATTTATAATATAG
>JAUNEH010000070.1:0-8874 GCA_030525665.1 Ruminococcus sp. | reverse complement strand
GTAAGATTGCCGCCTACTGAGGTAATCTGAACATTGGTAACTCCGCCTGCCGAAAGTACACGCCGAGCCGCCTCGGCACCTGTGAGTCCCATTCGGTTTATAACTTTAGAATACTTTGAGTAGGCTGACTTTACCTTAGCCTGTGCAATTATAGAAATAATAATTGCAGGGAGCATCCAAAGAAGATACTCGAAATATCCGTAGAAAAATCCCATATATCCTCCAAAATAATTTAAGCTTATTCTCCGAAGACTGTGCCGATTTCTAAAGGATGACCCATTAAATAATCGGCTGATGACATGGCACGCTTGCCCTCGGGTTGAAGTCTTAAAATCTCGACAGAACCTTCACTGCAGGCAATTGTAAGGGGATTTACTGAAATAACCCTGCCTGCCTCGCCAAATTTATCAGAAACGCGTGTTTCAAAAATTTTTATACGTTTGCCGAAAAGCTTGCTCTGGGCACTTGGCCAAGGAGAAAGACCTCTGACCTTATTATGCACATCATTTGCGGTTTTGTTCCAGTCAATTTCGCTAATTTCTTTACTGAGCATTGAAGCATAGGTAGCATCATTATCATCCTGTGGGATGCGGGGAGCTGTACCTGCTTCGATAGCCTTGATAGTTTCAGACAGAAGCTCGGCACCATCTACACAAAGACGGTCGAAAAGCTCGCCCGAGGTTTCGTTTTCGCCGACCTTAACTTCTTTTTTAAAGATAATGTCGCCTGTATCTAAGCCTTCATTCATATACATTGTGGTAACTCCGCCGTATTCGTCGCCTGAAAGCACAGTCCATTGAATAGGTGCGGCACCACGCCACTTGGGCAGAATTGAGCCATGAACGTTTACACAGCCGTATTTAGGAATATCAAGAACACTTTTAGGAAGAAGCTTGCCGTAAGCCACAACCACAATAAGGTCAGGGTTAAGAGCCTTAAGACGCTCTACCTCAGTTTCGTCCTTAAAGGTAGCGGGAGTGTAAACTAAAAGATTATGCTCAAGTGCACAAACCTTTACGTCGCTTGGAGTAAGCACCATTTTTCTGCCCTTGGGAGCATCAGCTTTAGTATAAACTGCCTGCACATTATGCCCGTCGGCAATTACCTTTTCCAAGCTTTTTACGGCAAAATCGGGGGTGCCCATAAAAACTATATTCATATTAACCTCTTAGTCTTCGTCAAATTCAAGTTCAGAGGGGTCTAACATTCTTAATGCAACCTGCTTGTAGATAATACCCTCAAGGTGGTCAATTTCATGACAGAAGGCTTTTGCCAGAAGGTCTTCGCCTTCTATGGTAAATTCTTCTCCGAATCTGTCCTGAGCCTTTACCACAACGTACTGAGGACGGCGTGTAATTCCGTACTCGCCGGGGCATGAAAGACAACCCTCAACAGATTCCTGCTCGCCCTCTGCCTTAATAATCTCGGGATTTACAAGTTCGATAAGTCCTTCGCCAATGTCGATAACTACAACTCTGCGTAAGGTGCCTACCTGATTACCTGCAAGCCCTACACCGCCTGACTCGTACATTGTGTCAGCCATCTCGTCTAAAAGGGTGTGAAGTCTTTCGTTAAACTCGGTGACAGGCCTTGCCTTTTTAGCAAGGACCTCGTCTCCTTCTTTTACAATATTTCTGATTGCCATTTTAATATCTCCAAATCAAAATCTTAATGGGTCGCTGTCTACGTACACAGTAACATCCTTAAAGTCCTTATCTTTGCCGAAATCGGCAAGAAGAGAGCCTATTACAGAACGAAACTGAGACGTACTGCGACATTTAATGATAATTTTGTATCTGTATTTATTGCTTACCTTACTAACAAGCGCAGGCGACGGGCCTAACACCCTTATGGGAAACTGAGGCAAGCATTCATCAAGCCTTGTCTTAAGCCTTGAAAAGAAAGCCTTGGCACAGGCTATGGTTTTGCTTTTATCCTCACCTACAAATCCTAAGAGCAGTAAATCCACAAAAGGCGGGTAAATCATTGCCCTTCTTAATGCAATTTCGTCCTCATAAAAGGCGTCGTAGTCCTGCGAAGCCGCAAGCCCGATAACAGGGTTTTCGGGGGTGAAGGTCTGAATAATTGCACTGCCCCCTATGCTTCCTCTGCCGCTTCTGCCGACAACCTGAGTAAGCATAGAAAAAGCACGTTCAAAGCTTCGGTAGTCGTCACTGTAAAGCATCTGGTCAGCGTTTAATACACCAACTAAGGTTACTTTTGGAAAATCAAGTCCTTTTGCTACCATTTGTGTACCGATTAAAATATCGTACTCCCCATTACCAAAGGCTGTAAGCAGTTTTTCGTGAGCATTTTTAGCCATAACAGAATCAGCATCCAGACGCAAAATTCTCGCCTCAGGCAAAATATCAGCCAGTACCTGCTCTGCTTTCTGAGTACCTGTGCCCGAAAGTCGCAAGCCCGAACTGCCGCAAGCGGGGCATTTATCGCTGTAGCTTACGGAATGACCGCAGTAATGGCACATTAGGCGATTATTGGCACTGTGGTAGGTCATGGAAATCGAACAGTTAGGACAGGTTACAACTTCTTTGCAGGATTTGCAAGTTGCAAAGGTATTGAAGCCACGTCGGTTTAAAAGCAAAATTGCCTGCTTGCCTTCTTCGATAGTTTCCTGCAAGCTTTCAAGAAGATAGTCAGAAAAACCTGTAACATTGCCGCGGCTTAGCTCCTCGTTCATATCTACAACGCGAACATCGGGCAAAGCCGCACCGCCGAACCGCTTCGAAAGAGTATGCAAGGTATACCTGCCGCTTTGGGCGTAGTAAAAGGAACGCACATCGGGAGTTGCAGAGCTTAAAAGCAGAGTACAGTTATTGTAGTTGCATCTGAATTTTGCAAGCTCTGTCGCATGAAAGCGAGGTTTATTTTCAGCCTTATAGGTGTGCTCCTGTTCCTCGTCCATAATAATAAGACCTAAATCGTTAAAGGGTGCAAAAATCGCACTTCGAGTACCAACAGCAATTTTTGCCAAGCCTTTTTTTACTCTTTTGTACTCGTCAAGTCGCTCACCTAAGGAAAGACCGCTATGAAAAACCGCCACCTGACTGCCGAAAAGGGCAGTAAATTTACCTACAAGCTGAGGTGTAAGAGAAATTTCGGGCACCATTAAAATAACGCCCTTACCCTTGCTGACAGTGTGCTTGATAAGGTGCATAAAGACAGAGGTTTTGCCTGAGCCTGTGACACCGTAAAGAAGCGAAACACCGGCTTTGCCGCTGTCGGAAAGTGCAGAGATATCCTCAAAAACCTTTTGCTGCTCTTCATTTAACTTTGGAAAATCAAGCCTGGTAAAATTCTGAGGCACTGTATTTCTGAAAACCTCAGCATCAAAATACTCGGCAATGCCTTTTTTTACCAGAGCATCGCAAACAGCAGCGGTGACACCTGTGTAATAGCAGATTTCTTTTACGCTTGCCGCACCGATAGAAAGAATCAGCTCGGCTACACTTTCCTGCTTGGGCGTAAGTGTATATGAAGATAAGTCGACCTCATCGCATAGTCTGAGCATACGCACAGATGCATCGCCCATTTTACGAAAGGCATCGTCGCTTTTTAAAAGGTAACCTCTGCGGACTAAT
Source organism: Ruminococcus sp. (assembly GCA_030525665.1). Lineage (GTDB taxonomy): Bacteria > Bacillota > Clostridia > Oscillospirales > Acutalibacteraceae > Ruminococcoides. Next base: position 5,275 of record JAUNEH010000070.1, on the reverse strand, counting down.
TCCTCGAAAGGCTCAATATCGGTTAAGCCGAAAACCTCGCACAGCTTTTCTCGCTTTACAGGCTTTTTCGCCTTTAAGACGTAAGCGTAAATTCTCTGCTCTTCTTCTGATAAAAGCGTTGTATCTGCATCAGTTACCGCAGTATATACAGTTGTAATTTTAAAGTTAAGCCCTGCAGGAAGCATAGCTTTGACAGCTTCATAGTAGGTACAAAAGTAATGCTTCTGCATGAATTCGGCCATCTTAAGAAGCTCTTCGCTAAGCACAGGGGTAGTGTCAAGCAAAGCTGACACCTCTTTTAAGCCTTCAGAACTGCCCTGTGAAAGAGTTACAATTATACCTTGTCGTCCTCGGTTACCGCCGCCGAAAGGAACCCTTACACGGCAACCAACCTTGACCGAATCAATTAACTCTTGGGGTACAACGTAGCTGAAAAGCTTATCAAAGTGAAAGACTGTGTCCTCCACCGCAACACCGGCAATAAGGGTGTTATTATTCATTTGTATCAGGCTCAATAATATTGAACTTGTGATGCTTGAATTCGTCGATTGCAAGGAGAACAGGCTTTTCGTCTGTAATAATGCCCTCGTCCTCAAATTTCTGAGCAATTGCTCTTGCACGCTTTGCTACACCGATAACCAGTGCGTAACGGCTCTCTCTGCCGCTTAACATATCCTCAATTGATGCTCTTACCATTTTAATTCACTCCTGATGAAAATTTGTTTAATATTTTTATTATTTGGTTTCTTTATTCACGATTTCAAGGACATCTTCAACTGCCTTTTGTAAATCGTCATTAACTACGGTATATTTATACATTTTGGCGTGGTCCATTTCAACCTTTGCCTGAGAAAGACGCTTAAGTATTGCTTCTTCGGTTTCTGTGCCGCGGTCTCTGAGCCTTCGTTCAAGCTCTTCCACCGAGGGCGGAAGAATAAAAATACTGACCGCATCGGGACGCATGTTAAGGACATTCTGTGCACCCTGAAGCTCGATTTCAAGAAAGACATTGTAGCCTTCGTTAAGCTTTTCGTCCACGTAAGCTTTAGGGGTACCATAGTAGTTGTCGCAATACTGTGCATGCTCTAAAAAGCCGTCCTCGGCAATCATTTTTTCGAACTTTTCGCGGGTTACGAAAAAATACTCTCTGCCGTCAACCTCACCCTCTCGGGGTAAGCGTGTAGTAGCCGAAACCGAAAGCTTGATGCTTTCGTCCTTTTTTAAAAGCTCCTTCATTATTGTGCCCTTACCTACACCCGAAGCACCTGCATAAACAAACAGCTTGCCTTTTTTACTGTTTTCCATTTTCACTACTCTCCTCTGCTCGGTTGGCAATTGTTTCGGGAGATACAGCCGAAAGAATAATATGGTCAGTATCAGTGATAATAACCGCCTTACATCTTCTGCCGTAAGTAGCATCCACCAAAAGACCCTTGCCCTTTGCGTCCTGCACAATTCGCTTAATAGGTGCCGAGTCGGGACTGACAACAGCAACTAAGCGATTTGAAAAAACAACATTACCGAAGCCTATGTTGATAAGTTTCATAAAAGCCTCCGATTACTCGATATTCTGAATCTGCTCGCGGATTTTTTCGAGCTCGGCTTTAATATCCACAACTCTGTGGGCAAGCTCGGCGTCGGTTACCTTAGAGCCGATTGTGTTGGCTTCTCGGTTCATTTCCTGCATAATGAAATCAAGCTTTCTTCCGACAGCCTCTGAGCTTTGCATAATTAAGCTCATCTGGTCGAAATGACTTCTAAGCCTTACGGTTTCCTCGGCAACTGCTACCTTATCGGCGAAAATTGCAGCCTCGGTCAGTATACGCTGCTGGTCAATTGTAGTAGACTCCAAAAGCTCACATATTCTGTCGTAGAGGCGTTTTTCGTATTCCCTGACAGTTTCAGGCGAACGTGCCTCGATAACCGAAACAATATCAAGAATTGTTTTGGCTCTGCTCATGACGTCGTCCGCAAGACGTTTGCCCTCTACCTCACGCATTGTAATAAACTTGCTTACGGCTTCTTCGGCAACAGGAAGCACCAAAGTGAAGATTTCGTTTTCATCTTCCTGCACCTTGTGAACTGTGAGCACATCGGGAAGCCTTGCAAGAATAGACGAGGTTAAATCGTTTTCAACGCTGTAGGTAGAACTAAGCTCGGAAAAAGCCTTTGCGTAGCCTGCGGCTAAGGAGTGGTTTACCACAACCTCGACGTCGTTGTCCTGCACAGAAGTAATAGAAACGAACATATCGACCTTGCCTCGGGAAATACGTGTGCTAAGGTAAGACTTAAGCTTTTCCTCCAAAAAGGCATATCCGCGGCTTGTTCGGCAGTTAAACTCAAAATAACGGTGATTTACACTTTTAAGCTCAACGGTAATAAGCTTACCGCCAACGGTCGCTTCGGCCCTGCCGAAGCCTGTCATTGAACGAATCATCTGAAACATCCTTTCATATTAAATTTTAAAAAACACTTGTACTTGCTTTGTATTTTACCTTTCAAGTAGCTTATATATTATACCACCGCAAAGCAGCTAAAACAATAGATTTGTAACCCTTTTGTAATCTTCTAAAAAATATTTGCATTACTTAATTTATTATGATATAATATTTGAGAAATTTTTATAAGGGAATGAATTTTTATGTCAGGACATAATAAATGGAGTACCATTAAACAGAAAAAAGGTAAAAACGATGCCGCAAGAGCTAAAATTTTCACTAAAATCGGCAGAGAGATTATTGTAGCAGTTAAAGAAGGCGGCAGTGCAGACCCCAGTGTTAACTCTAAGCTTAGAGACTGTATTGCAAAAGCTAAGGCTAACAACGTACCTAATGATAATATCGAGCGAGTTATTAAAAAGGCTGCAGGTGACTCTGACTCTTCTAACTACGAAGCTGTTACATACGAAGGCTATGGTCCCTCAGGCGTAGCTGTAATTGTAGAGGCACTGACCGATAACCGCAACCGTACCGCAGGTGACGTTCGTCATTACTTCGACAAGTACGGCGGCAACATGGGCCAGCAGGGCTGCGTTAGCTTTATGTTCGAAAGAAAAGGCGTTTTAGTTATTGAGCGTGAAGACCTTGACAAAACCGAGGACGAGGTTATGGAAGCCGCTTTAGAGGCAGGTGCCGCAGACTTTGAGGCTGATGACGACATCTTCACAATTTACACCGAGCCTTCTGATTTAGGCGGTGTTCGTGACGACCTTACAGCAAAGGGCTACGTGTTTGCATCTGCTGAGGTTGAACAGGTTCCCAATACTTACACAAAAATAGACGACAAAGAAACCTGTGACAAAATGCAGAAAATGCTCGATATGTTTGAGGATAATGATGATATCCAGAACGTATGGCACAACTGGGAAATGCCCGAGGAATAATTTAATACACAAAACAAGGCAGACTTTAAAGTCTGCCTTTTATTTTTTGCTTTTGTGACGATACCTCACAAAACAAAGTAATATCCCCCATATTGTTGTACCATTAAACCATCAGTACACAAGAGGGATAGCTATGAATAAGAAGCTTGCTTCGTTTTTACTGCTTACGGTAATTTTTATATCTGCAATATTCAGCACACAAGCCGCAGACAGTATTACTTTTACAATAACCGACCCCAAAACCGATATTTGTTATGATGTTGAGAATAACGACGGATACATAAGTGTAAAGCATAACAGCACCATTTTGTGCACTACGTTTATCAAAAATGCTGATGCATATTCGCTTTACGACGGTGTACTTACAATCTATGCTGTGGATAATCTGAATAATTCGCTTATGATATATAGCTTTGATTTTTTAAATGATACCACAGATACCTTTGCTTTTTGCTGTGACGCATACCTAAGCAAATACTGTTTTACCATAAACGAAAAAGGTAACATTTATTTTGTTTCAAACGAAGACACTAAACATCTTTGCGAGTCCACAGAAGGCGAAGTTAAAAAAATCGACTTGAAAGCTCAGATTTCTCAGCTTTTATGTGTTGACGGCGACTGTATAATTGTTATTACATCGCAATGTACATATATTTATCGAAACAGTACCGTCAAAAAGGCACTTGACTATCCACTGTCTTTTCCTGCAAAATACACAGAATGCGGAGTAATTACCGATGCTTCGGGTAAGGAATACACAATTGACGGATTTGCTATTAAGGATAAGTTGCCTGATGCTACTGAAGCCGAATGCTCTGAATATACGCAAATAACAGAAACACACAGCGATACTTACATAGCAGAAAGCGGTACAACTGTAAGTAAAATAAAGAAAGCCTTTGCTGACTTAAAAATAAATGAAGTCAGAAAGGCAGACGGCAAAATCATAAACAGCGGAAGAGTAGGCACAGGCACAACATTGCACCTTAGCTCGGGGCAGATTATTACGGTAATAATCTGCGGCGAGGTTACAGGCGAAGGAAATATAAACTCAAGGGATTTAACGGCTGTGCTTAATCATTTAAGCCGCAAAGAGCTTTTAAGCGGTTCATTTCTTACTGCTGCTGATGCCGATAACGACGGAGAAATCACCACAAAGGATGCACTGATAATTTCATTGATGTATTAATGTCCGTCCCATTGATAAACACTTAAATCCACAACACCATTTACTACCTTTACCCCTTCGCTTTCCAAAAGGCAAATCTGATGGTTTTCGCCGCCAAAAGCAAAGGCTTTTGAAACAGAGCCGAAGCGGTCGACCACCCTGTGGCAAGGAATTCTTTTCGGGTCCGGATTTGCATGCAGTGCATAGCCTACAACACGTGACCACCGTGGATTGCCTGCAATCAGGGCAACCTGACCGTAGGTAGCCACCTTACCCTTTGGAATTTGTGCCACCACCTCGTAAATCTTTTCAAAAACTGACATTAAATAATCTTCTCCATAATCTGAAATTTGCCCTTTCGCCAATGGGCAATACCTATTACTTTAAAGCCTAAACCTTCATACAAAGCACAACCCGCAGGGTTACCGCAAAAGGTATCAAGACGGATAGTTCTGATGCCTTTTTCTTTTGCACTTTTTTCCAAAAAATCCATTGAGCTTTTAGCAACGCCTTGATGGTGGTATTTAGGATTAACAGCCAATCGGTGTACCACAATATAAGGCTCATTTGGAAATTGCCATTTACAGGCATTGTACTCTTCTTCGCACTCATTATTTACAGCAAAGGTACAGAGCAGTTTTCCATCATCCTCCCCTACCCACAAATCGCCGTTTGCTATATCGGCGGCGATATCGGCAGAATTAGGGTATAGCTCGTCCCACTGG
>JAUNEH010000069.1:0-8893 GCA_030525665.1 Ruminococcus sp. | reverse complement strand
ATCAGTACGTTGCTTACATTCCTGTTGAGTACGAAAACTTTATTGTAACTAATGGCACAGACCAGACAATTGACCTGCCCATTACAGGTAACGGTGGTTACTGGATGGATGCAAAGAATGCTGATGGTAAGTATGATATGGGTACATGGAATCCCAATTTCTATGAATTACCTTCAAACAACGACCCCACAGACCCCATCGAAGACCCCACAACAGAAGCAACTGAGCCTTCTGCAACAACAGAGGCTACTGAGCCTTCAAGCGAGGTTACAGTACCCACAACAATTCCCACAGAGCCTACATCAACTCCTGATGAGACCGACCCCACAACAGAGCCTTCCACGGTTGTTGTAGACGGCTACTACCTCGGTGACGTAGACTCTAACGAAGTTGTTAACATCAAGGACGCAACCCTTATCCAGAAGGTGCTTGCTCGCTTCAAGGGTCTTACTTATGATGCAGATGCTGCTCTTGTAAATGACAACGACTACCTCGACATCAGCGATGCCACAACTATCCAGAAGTTTGTTGCTAAGCTCCTTCCCGAGGATACAAACGTTGGTAAGTTCTTCGAAAGATAAATTCCTTTCGTTTTAATATCAAAGTATGGTCAGCTCCGCTTTTGCGGAGCTGATTTTTGCTTTATACCAAAACCCGACTTGACAAAGCCTTGACTCTGCTGTAAAATTTAAAAGTTGAATATTTGTCTCCGTAGCTCAGCAGGATAGAGCGTTCGCCTCCTAAGCGAAAGGCCACGCGTTCGAATCGCGTCGGGGACGCCAAAAGCATCGATTTTATCGGTGCTTTTTCTTTTTTATCTGTTGAGTATTTTATATTACTGTGGTAAAATATAAATATATTTTATTGGAGGTTTTATTATGCAGAAATCTAAGCTTCGTGCTTATGCACGTTTAATTGCCCGCAAAGGTGTAAATATTCAGAAAAATCAGCCTGTTGTGATTCACGCCGAGCTTGACCAGCCCGAGTTTATCGAGATTTTGGTAGACGAATGCTACAAGGCGGGGGCATCAGCTGTTGAGGTTAAGTGGACACATCAGCCTCTTGTAAAGCTTAACGTTCGACACAAGAGCCTTAAAAATCTTTCAGCCGTTGAGGCTTGGGAGCTTGAGCGTATGAAGCATGAGGAAGAAACCCTTCCTGCAAAAATTGTAATTCTTTCTGACGACCCAGATGGACTAAAAGGCATTAATCAAGAAAAATTCAGCAAGGCTTCTCAGGCGAGAAGCAAAGCCTTTAAGCCTTTCAGAGACAGAATGGAGAATAAATATCAGTGGTGTATTGCCGCTGTGCCCGGCGTAAAGTGGGCGAAGAAGCTTTTTCCGGGTGACAGAAAGAGTGTTGCAGTCGAAAAACTGTGGCAGGCTATTCTTTCAGCTTCCCGTGCAGATACAGACCCCATTAAGCAGTGGGAAGAACATAACGAAAACATTGCAAAAAGATGCGAGCATTTAAATGCACTTAATTTGGTTTCTTTAAAATACAAGTCTTCTAACGGCACCGATTTCACAGTTGGACTTATAGAGGGAGCAAAGTTTGTAGGCGGTGCAGGCGGCACCACTAAGGGCATTATGTTTAATGCCAACATTCCTTCCGAGGAAGTTTTTATCACCCCTATGAAAGGCAAAGCAGAGGGCAAGGTTGTCTCTACGCTTCCGCTTTCCTATCAGTCTCAGCTTATCGAAAACTTCACTATTACCTTTAAGGATGGTAAGGCGGTAGAATACTCTGCTGAGAAGAACGAAGAGCTTTTAGGCAAGCTTCTTTCTATGGATGAAAATGCAGGCTACCTTGGCGAATGTGCTTTGGTGCCCTTTGATTCGCCTATTAATAATTCGGGTATTCTTTTCTATAACACTTTGTTTGACGAAAATGCATCCTGCCACTTGGCTTTGGGTGCAGGTTACAGCGAGTGCTTGCCCGATTTTGAAAAGCTTTCCTTTGAAGAGTGCGTCGAAATGGGTTGCAACGACTCTATTATCCACGTTGACTTTATGATAGGTGCAGAGGATTTATCTGTTATTGGTGTTGATAAAAACGGAAAAGAAACACCCCTCTTTATCGACGGCAATTGGGCGTTCTGAGACCGTTAGCCACGGTGGGCATTTCGCCTGCGTACAGGTTAAGTTAAGAGTAAACGCCCATCAACGGCGGGTCGGTTATGGTTTTAATTGTAGGGGAGGGGTCGCCCCTCCCGCCGAAAGGTTTGGTGTAAAAGCAAAGCTTTCGGGAACCAAGACGGTTCCCCTACAGATGAACCTAAACCATAGGGGCGATTCACGTATAGCTCGAAGTGTAAAGCTCGCCAAAACTTTTATTGTGTGAATATTTATTACAATCTTTAAGGTGATAATATGAAAAGACTATCAGCCTTTGTATTGGTTTTTGCTCTTGTTTTTGTATTTTCAGGCTGTCAACTTCTTGATTCATCGTTGTTTTATAGCGAAGATGCTTATTGTGATGGGTTTCAGATTTATATAAATAAAGCTGCAGGCAAGTGCTTTGTGGGGCAATATAACTGCACTGAGTACACCGAAAATATGGAGATTACAATACCCGATTACTGCGAAGGTGTTTCTGTAACTACTATTGGTGGCTATTACGGCAAGGGAGTGCCAACGCCATTTGTTATATCTGTGGCGGATGTTTATATGAATTCTAATGATAATATGGTTTGGAATTTTGATTCTATAACTTCCACATCAGTTGCCACTGAGTTTGTGCTTAATGTAGGGGAGAATGTTTCTGAAATACGCAATGTTAATATGGATGTTTATTATCCTCATATAAATGATGACGGAAGCACAACTTTTTATCATCCTGTGGTTTATATTGAGTGTGATGAAGATAATAGGCATTTCTATAGCGATGACGGCAAACTCTATGACAAGAAAACCGATGAGCTTATAGTAGACTTTGCATATAAAAGCTAAAATATTTCCTTTAGTGAAATAAACAAAAAATTCATAAAATATTTGGCTAAAATAACTGTATTTTGCTTGACAAACTTTGCTCTTGGTGATAGAATATTTTCAGCAAATCTTTAAGACGATACAGAGAGATCGGCAAGATTGCAGAATATTTAAGCTTAAGGTGCAGTTATGCGCCGATTTTGTGGTATATTCAGCCTTGTCGATTTTCGGCAAGGCTTTTGTTTTGCCTTTATCTCTCAGAAAGGAGAAGTTATGAAAGAGCTTATTAAAGCTAAAATATACGGTTCTGATAAATATCCTGAGCTTAGTGCCTTTGTTTCTGATTTCTTCGCTGAGAATCCTGTTCTCGGTGTTCTTAATAATTCCCGTTTTGCTATATTTCCCGGTTTTTGCGATGTGCACGTGCATTTTCGTGAGCCGGGTTTTTCTTATAAAGAGACCATAAAAACGGGTAGTGTGGCGTCTGCTCACGGCGGGTATACCGACGTATGCACAATGCCTAACTTAAATCCTGTGCCTGACTCATTAGAGCATATAAAGGTACAGCAGGATATTATCGACAAAGACGCTGTTATCAAAGTTCACCCTTACGCTTCAATCACAGTTGGCGAAATCGGCGATGAGCTTGTGGATATGGACGCCTTAAAGGACAAATGCATTGCCTTTTCTGACGACGGCAGGGGAGTGCAGAATCGTGATATGATGCGTCAGGCTATGCTAAAGGCAAAATCGGCAGGCAAAATGATTGTTGCCCACTGCGAGGTAAACGACCTGCTGTTTGGCGGATATATCCACGACGGCGATTATGCTAAAGAGCATAACCACAAAGGAATCTGCTCTGAAAGTGAATGGGGTCAGATTGAGCGTGACATTGCATTAAGCAAAGAAACAGGCTGTAAGTACCACGTCTGCCACATTTCAACTAAAGAAAGTGTTGATTTAATCCGCAAGGCAAAGGCAGAGGGCGTTGACATCACCTGTGAAACAGGTCCCCACTATTTGATTTTAGACGACAGCAATTTACAGGAGCACGGCAGGTTTAAAATGAATCCGCCGCTGAGAAGTAAGTCTGATAAAGAAGCTTTAATCGAGGGTGTTCTTGATGGCACAATTGACATAATCGCTACTGACCACGCACCCCATGGTGAAGAGGAAAAGTCAAGAGGTCTTGCACTGAGTCCTTTCGGTATTACAGGCATCGAAACTGCGTTTCCGCTTCTTTACACTTATTTGGTTAAAACGGGCATACTTAGTTTAGAGAAGCTCACAGAGCTTTTATGTATAAACCCGAGAGAAAGGTTTAAGATTCCTTTCACAAACGATTTTGTTATCTGGGATTTAGAGGAAGAAGTAGTTGTTAACAAGGAATTCTTCCTTTCAAAAGGCACAGCTACTCCCTTTGAAAATCAAAAACTTTTTGGCAAGTGTATGCTTACCGTCTGTGATGGTAAGGTTTCTTATAAAGCTTGAAAATTTTAGCTTATATGGAGGTAGATTAAAATGGCTAAAAGAACAGACATTAAAAAGATTATGATTATCGGCTCAGGTCCTATCGTTATCGGTCAGGCTGCTGAGTTCGACTATGCAGGCACACAGGCTTGCCTTGCACTTAAGGAGGAGGGTTACGAGGTTGTTCTTGTAAACTCCAACCCTGCAACAATTATGACAGATACATCAATTGCCGATAAGGTATATATGGAGCCCCTTACTTTAGAGTATATTGCCCGCATCTTACGTTATGAGCGTCCCGACGCTATCGTTCCCGGTATCGGCGGTCAGACAGGCTTAAACCTTGCTATGCAGCTTGAGAAAAAAGGCGTTTTAAAAGAGTGCGGCGTTGAGCTTTTAGGCACAAGCAGTAAGTCTATCGAGCGTGCCGAGGACAGAGAGCTTTTCAAGGAACTTTGCGAGTCTATAGGCGAGCCTACAATTCCCTCTGAGATTACCTACAGCTTAGAAGAAGCCAAGGAAGCTGCAAAGCGTATCGGCTATCCTGTTGTACTTCGCCCTGCATTTACCCTTGGCGGTACAGGCGGCGGCTTTGCAAACAACGAGCAGGAGCTTGTGGATATCGGCATCAATGCTTTCAAGCTTTCTCCTGTGCATCAGGTTCTTATTGAGAAGAGCGTTAAGGGCTACAAGGAAATCGAGTTTGAGGTTATGCGTGACTCAAAAGACCACGCCATTACAATCTGCGGTATGGAAAATATCGACCCTGTTGGTGTTCACACAGGTGACTCCTTGGTAGTTGCTCCTATCCTTACTCTTAACGACCACGACCTTAAGATGCTGAACGACAGTGCTATTAAGATTATCAAGGAGCTTAAAATTGAGGGCGGCTGTAACGTTCAGTTTGCACTTAATCCTGAAAGTTCAGAGTACTTCCTTATTGAAGTTAACCCCAGAGTTTCGCGTTCCTCTGCACTTGCATCTAAGGCAAGCGGTTACCCCATTGCAAGAGTAACTGCTAAAATTGCAGTTGGTATGGCACTTGAAGATATTGAAATCGCCAACACAACAGCAGCTTTTGAACCCAGACTTGACTACGTAGTTGCAAAGGTTCCCAGGTTCCCCTTTGATAAATTTGCAAATGCGTCAAACGTTTTGGGTACTCAGATGAAGGCAACAGGCGAGGTTATGGGTATCGGCTCTACACTTGAGGAATGTCTCCTTAAGTCTATTCGTTCTCTTGAGACAGGTGCTTACCATTTCTGGTTACCTAAGTTTGATAATATGAGTAACGACGAGCTGTATGCTTATCTCGACCTTTTCAAGGACGACACAATCTTCTGTGTAACTGAGCTTTTACGCCGCGGTGAGACTGTAGAAAAGCTTCACGAGGTTACTAAGATTACAGGCTATTTCTTAGAGTCCTTAGTTAAGATTATCGCCATGGAAAATAAGCTTAAAGAAAACGTAGGCGACGAGGCTACTCTTAAGGAAGCTAAGGTTATGGGCTTTGGTGACAAGTTTATCGCAAAGCTCTGGAATATGGCTGAGATTGACGTCTATAATTTCCGCAAAGAAAAGAACATTTTCCCTGTTTACAGAATGGTTGACACCTGCCACACAAACGCATATATTCCTTACTTCTACTCCTCTTACACAGGCGAGAATGCAAGTAAGCTTACAGATAAAAAGAAGATTGTTGTTCTTGGTGCAGGACCAATTCGTATCGGTCAGGGTGTTGAGTTTGACTACTCTACAGTTCACGCAGTAACAACTATCAAAAATTCCGGCTACGAGGCTATTATCATCAATAATAACCCCGAAACCGTTTCTACCGACTATACAACTGCCGACAAGCTTTATTTTGAGCCTCTTACTCCCGAAGATGTTATGAACATTATCGAGTTTGAAAAGCCCGAGGGTGTTATTGCATCCTTAGGCGGCCAGACAGCTATTAACCTTGCTGAGCCTCTTATGAAGCGTGGAGTTAAGATTATCGGCACAGACTGCGAGGCTATCGACAAGGCTGAAAACCGCGACAGCTTCGAAAAAATCCTTACAGACCTCGGTATTCCTCAGCCTCAGGGTAAGGCAGTTACAAATATCGAAGACGGTGTTGAGGCTGCTAAGAAAATCGGCTTCCCTGTGCTTGTTCGTCCTTCCTTCGTTTTAGGCGGCAGAGCTATGCAGATTGTTACTACAGAGGAACAGCTCAGAACTTACCTCAAAACAGCTGTTGAAATCGACGAAGACAAGCCCGTACTTGTTGACAAGTATATTCAGGGTAAAGAAGTTGAGATTGACGCAATCTGCGACGGCAGAGATGTATTTGTTCCCGGTATTATGGAACTTGTTGAGAGAACAGGTGTTCACTCAGGCGACTCTATAAGCGTTTATCCCACATTCAGCATTTCTGACAAGGTTAAGGGTACAATTCTGCAGTATGCAAAGCAGTTAGGTCTTGGCATTGGTATCGTTGGTCTTTATAATATTCAGTTCATTGTTGACAACAACGACAACGTCTTCATTATCGAGGTTAACCCCCGTTCTTCACGTACAGTACCCTTCCTTTCTAAGGCTACAGGTTACAGCCTTGCCGATATTGCCACCGAGGTAATTATGGGCAAGAGTCTTAAGGAGCAGGGCATTTTCGACATTTACCCCGAAGAGAAAAAGCGTTGGTATGTTAAGGTTCCTGTATTCTCATTCAATAAAATCCGCGGTCTTGACGCTTACCTTTCTCCCGAAATGAAGTCTACAGGTGAAGCAATCGGTTACGACGACAAGCTTAACCGTGCACTCTTTAAGGCTTTGCAGGCAAGCGGTATGCACCTGCAGAACTACGGCACAGTATTTGCTACAATTGCAGATTCTGACAAGGACGAGGCTCTGCCTTTGATCAGCCGTTTCTATAACTTAGGTTTTAATATTCAGGCTACAGAGGGTACAGCAAAGTTCCTTATTGAAAACGGCATCCGTACTCACGTTCTTCAGAAAATCAGCGAAGGCAGCGAGGAAATCCCCGAAGCTATCCGTCAGGGCCATATTGCATATATTATCAATACCCGCGAGGTAGGCTCTGTAGGCTCTGCTTCTGACGGCCATATGATTCGACATTTTGCAACCGAAAACAACGTGTCGCTTTTCACTAACCTCGACACAGTTAAGGTATTGCTTGACGTTCTTGAGGAGACTACTTTGGCTATTTCAACTATCGACGCTTAAGGAGTTAGTATGAATCAGAAAATTTTAAAGGTAACTGAAAATATTCCGCTTACCTCAAATGTTTACAAAATGGTTCTTAAGGGCGACGTCAGCGAGGTGACACGCCCGGGACAGTTTATCAATATCAAATTAGACGGCTTCTACCTTCGCAGACCTATTTCGGTCTGCGATAAGGTAGACGACACCCTTACTATAATCTACAAGGTAGTAGGCGAGGGCACCGAGTATATGGCAACTCTTTCTGAAGGTGCTGAGCTTGACGTGCTTATCGGTCTTGGCAATGGCTTTGACGTAAACGCCTCAGGCGATACAGCTCTGCTTCTTGGCGGCGGAGTTGGCGTGCCTCCTCTTTATATGCTTTGCAAAAAGCTTATTGAGGCTGGCAAAAAGGTAACTGTTTGCCTTGGATTTAACACGGCTGACGAAGTTTTTTATGAAAACGAGTTCAAGGCCCTTGGTGCTCTTGTCAGAGTTGCCACTGTTGACGGCTCTTATGGCACAAAAGGTTTTGTAACAAATCTTTTTGAGGATGTAGATTATTCTTACTACTACACCTGCGGTCCCGAGCCTATGCTTAAGGCAGTGTTTAACACTTGTACATCAGATGGTGAACTTAGCTTTGAAGAAAGAATGGGTTGCGGATTCGGTGCTTGTATGTGCTGCAGTTGTAAAACTGTAACAGGCTACAAGCGAATTTGCAAGGAAGGTCCCGTTATGAAGAAGGAGGAGATTATATGGAACGCTTAAAGGTTAATCTTTGCGGAATTGACATTGATAACCCCATAATCCCCGCCAGCGGTACCTTCGGTTTCGGCTATGAATTTGCCGATATCTATGACATAAATAAGCTTGGTACATTCTCCTTTAAGGGTACTACCAAAGACCCTCGTTTCGGTAATCCCACACCAAGGGCTGCTGAATGCACTGCAGGTATCATTAACTCGGTAGGTCTTCAGAATCCCGGTGTTGACAAGGTTATTTCTGAGGAGCTTCCCAAGCTCAGCAAGGTTTTCAATAAAAAAGTTATGGCTAATATCGGCGGTTTTTCTGTTGAAGAATATGCTTATGTAGCCGAGAGAATAGCAGAGTGTGAGCAGGTAGGCTGGCTGGAGATTAATATAAGCTGTCCCAATGTTCACGGCGGCGGTATGGCTATGGGTGCTGACCCCAAAATGGCGGCGGCTGTAACTAAAGCAGTGCGAAATGTTACCGACAAGCCCGTAATCATTAAATTAAGCCCTAATGTTACCGACATCGTTTCAATCGCA
>JAUNEH010000100.1:0-2260 GCA_030525665.1 Ruminococcus sp. | reverse complement strand
CGTACTTGTCTGTGTGGTCACCGATGATCTTGATGGAGTTCTTGTTAGCACCAACAGTACCGTCACCGCCGAGACCCCAGAACTTACACTCGATTGTACCCTCTGCTGCTGTGTTGGGAGCAGGCTTCTCTTCGAGAGAGAGGTTTGTAACGTCGTCGTTGATACCGAGTGTGAAGAGCTGCTTGGGCTCTGCCTTAGCAAGTTCCTCGTATACTGCGAATACGCTTGAAGGAGGTGTATCCTTGGAACCAAGACCGTATCTGCCGCCGATAAGAACGTCTGTCTTAACGCCCTTAGCTGCAAGAGCTGCAACAACGTCGAGGTATAAAGGCTCGCCAAGAGCACCGGGCTCCTTAGTTCTGTCGAGAACTGCAATCTTCTTAGCTGTTGCAGGGATAGCCTCAACAAGCTTTTCAGCGCTGAAAGGTCTGTAAAGTCTAACCTTAACAAGACCAACCTTCTCGCCGCGAGCGTTCATGTAGTCAATAACTTCTTCTGCAACGTCACAGATAGAACCCATAGCAATGATAACACGCTCTGCGTCCTCTGCACCGTAGTAGTTGAAGAGTTTGTAATCTGTGCCTAACTTCTCGTTAACCTTATTCATGTACTCCTCAACAATACCGGGTACTGCCTCGTAGTACTTGTTACAAGCTTCTCTGTGCTGGAAGAAGATGTCGCCGTTTTCGTGAGAACCACGCATTACGGGATGCTCAGGGTTAAGAGCTCTCTTTCTGAAAGCCTTAACAGCGTCCATGTCAACCATTTCCTTAAGGTCGTCAAAATCCCAAACTTCAATTTTCTGAAGCTCATGAGAAGTTCTGAAGCCGTCAAAGAAGTTAAGGAAGGGAACACTGGACTTGATAGCTGCAAGGTGAGCAACTGCACCAAGGTCCATAACTTCCTGTGTATTTGTCTCAGCGAGCATTGCGAAACCTGTCTGACGACAAGCATATACGTCGGAATGGTCACCGAAGATGTTAAGTGCGTGAGAAGCAACTGTTCTTGCACTTACGTGGAAAACTGCAGGTAAAAGCTCACCTGCGATTTTGTACATGTTAGGAATCATCAGGAGAAGACCCTGAGATGCTGTGAATGTTGTGGTAAGAGCACCTGCGTTAAGTGAGCCGTGAACTGTACCGGCTGCACCTGCTTCGGACTGCATCTCCTCAACCTTTACAGTTGTACCGAAGATGTTTTTGAGTCCCTGTGCTGACCACTGGTCAACATAGTCTGCCATGGGGCTGGAAGGAGTAATAGGATAAATACCTGCTACCTCTGTAAACGCATAGGAAACGTGGGCCGCTGCGTTGTTACCGTCCATGGTCTTTCTTAATCTTGCCATTGGAATAGTCCTCCTTTTTAAGATAAATGTGAAAAAAATCACATACTTTAAAATTATATTGGGTACGCCTTTTGTACCAACTAACATAATAACACTTTATTCGTCTTTTGTAAAGTGCAAAAAGCCTTTACCATTGACTTTTTATTGGTTTTTATGTAAACTTATGGAGGTGAGGGGAATTTTCTGTATTCACCTCACAATTTTAAACCGAAAGGGTTGACCAAAATGCCTGACGATTCAGGTAGTAAATTTAAGGAAAATAAGAAAAAAGACGGCATATTTGCAAGATTTTTCAACAGTAAAAGCCATGAAGAAATTCAGCAAGAGGCAGAGGAAGAAATTCTTTCTTTAGTTGAAGAAGGTCAGGAAAAAGGCGTTATCGGGGATTCTACAAAGAACATCATCGAAAATGTCTTTGACTTTGACGACACCGTTGCCTCTGAAATTATGACTCACCGCACCGAAATGACGGCTATCGAAGATACTTCGTCTCTTTCAGAGGTTGTGGATGTAGCTATTGAAAGCGGTTATTCAAGAATTCCCGTTTATAAGGGCGACATTGACACCATCAGAGGTGTTTTATACGTAAAGGATTTGCTTCCATTTGTAGGTGCAAAGGTAGAGGGCTTTAAGCTTTCTAAAATTATCCGCAACGTTATGTTTGTTCCCAAAACCAAAAACTGCTCTGAGCTTTTTACATAAATGACCAAAAAAAGAGTACAGATGGCAATAGTCGTAGACGAATACGGCGGCACCGAGGGACTTATTACTCTTGAGGATTTAATCGAGGATATTTTAGGCAATATCCGCGACGAATACGACAACGAAGAAGACGAGGTTAAAAAGCTTTCTGACAACCGCTTTACCGTTGAGGGCAGTGCCTCAATCGACGATATCGCAAAAGAGCTTGACCTT
>JAUNEH010000099.1:0-2295 GCA_030525665.1 Ruminococcus sp. | reverse complement strand
AATATCCTCTGCGGGGTAAATATACCAAGCATCACTGCCTTCTTCTCTGAAATGGTCAGCAACTGCCTTCATAGCATCCTTATCAATGTAAGGCTCGCCGCAATCAGCACAG
The DNA here is from genome assembly GCA_030525665.1 of Ruminococcus sp. Lineage (GTDB taxonomy): Bacteria > Bacillota > Clostridia > Oscillospirales > Acutalibacteraceae > Ruminococcoides. The sequence continues at coordinate 2,183 of JAUNEH010000099.1, read as the reverse complement.
AAGAAAATTGGAATAGGAATACCCCAACGACGCTGACGAGAAATACACCAATCTTTACGTTCGGTTACCATTGAGGTAATTCTGTCTTTACCCCAACCGGGAATCCACTGTGCAGTCTCTATAGCCTTAACAGCATCATCTTTAAAATCATCAACCGAACAGAACCACTGATTTGTAGCTCTGAAAAGAACAGGGTTCTTACATCTCCAGCAATGAGGATAAGGATGGACAATTTTCTTAATAGCAAAGAGCAACCCAATTTCCTCAAGGTGTTGTGCGATAGGTTTGTTGGCATCATCAGTTAAGAGACCTGCAAACTGACCTGCTTCTTCTGTAAGTCTGCCGTCAGCATCAACAGGAACAATAATGGGAATGTTATCGTAATTGCGACAAACATCGTAGTCCTCGACACCATGACCGGGAGCAGTATGAACACAACCGGTACCGCTTTCTAATGTAACGTGGTCGCCAACGATTACAAGAGATTCTCTGTCGAGGAAGGGGTGTGCAGTCTTCATATACTCAAGGTCTGCACCCTTAATCTCACCTACTACTTCATAATCTTCGATTCCGGCGGCTTCAAAAGCACTCTTATAAAGCTCTTCAGCCATAATATAGAACTCATCACCGGATTTAATAATGTTATAGTTAAACTCGGGACCTACACAAACTGCAACGTTGCCGGGTAGTGTCCATGTGGTTGTAGTCCATATTACAAAGTAGGTTTTTGCAGGGTCAATACCCATAGCAGAAATCTTACCAAGGTCGTCTTTTACGGGGAACTTGACGTAAATGGAGAAGCAAGGGCTATCAATATACTCAATCTCTGCTTCTGCAAGAGCTGTCTTACACTCGGGGCACCAGTAAACAGGCTTTAAGCCTTTATAGATATAGCCCTTTTGTGCCATTTCTGAGAAAATCTCAATTTGAGTAGCTTCAAAATCCTTAGTAAGAGTAATATAAGGATTGTCCCATTCGCCGATTACACCGAGACGACGGAACTGATTTCTCTGGTCATCGAGATAACCGAGAGCAAACTCGCGACACATTTTTCTAAGCTCAACGTCAGAAATAGCGTCTGAGCTTGAAACGCCTGCCTTTGCTCTTGCCTTAAGTTCTGTAGGAAGGCCGTGGGTATCCCAACCGGGAACAAAAGGTGCATGAAAGCCCGACATGTTCTTATATCTTACGATAATATCCTTAAGCACCTTATTTAATGCTGTACCCAGGTGGATATTACCATTAGCATAAGGAGGACCATCGTGAAGGATAAACTGGGGTTTACCTTCATTTTTCTCCATAAGCTTTTTGTAGATTTCTTTTTTATCCCAGCCTTCAAGAGTAACAGGCTCGCTCTGAGGGAGACCTGCTCTCATGGGGAAGTCGGTTTTGGGAAGATTAAGTGTCTTGTTGTAATCCTGTGCCATTTTTTTACTCTCCAATTATTTATCGTTATCGTTATCGTCCTCAATATTGTAATCGTCACCGAATTTAAGAACGCCAAAGAGCTTGCTCTTCTTTTTCTTTTCAGCTATGGTTACATCGGACTCAGGAAGGGATGTATCGTTAATATCATCAATAAGATTAACTTCACTATTAAAAAATTCAGCTACTGCAGGGTTGTCACCATTATCATCGGTAGCATCTATGCCAGCTACGGGTTGAGAAGTATTATTAACCACAACTTCTTCTGCAATATTCGCATCCTCAACAACATCTTCAGCAGTTGCCTCTGCTGTTACAGGAGCCTGCATAACCTCGTCAGCTCTTTCTATATCGTCAGAGTTATCTGTGGGAAATCTGTCCTCAATCTGCTTGCCGATAATTTCAACTTTAGTTTTTGAAGGAAGTTCTTTAGCGGAAATTATGTGCTTATTGCAAACAGAAATAAGCTCTTCTCTTAGCTTATTGCACTCAGAAAGTAGCAAAGCATACTGCTTTTTCTGTTCTTTAATCTGCAGGTTAAGGTCATAAAGCTTGGCTTTTGCGGCATTTTCGGATTCTTCGATAATCTGGGCAGCTTTAGCCTTTGCACTTTTGATGGTGGAATCAGCGACACGCTGAGATGCAAGCATGGCGTTACGCACAGCATCTTCGTCGGCACGATATTCCTCAACTCTTGTGGCAAGGATGTCCATCTTTTTAACAAGGTCGGACTTTTCCTTTTTCATTTGCTCCATAGT
>JAUNEH010000068.1:0-9229 GCA_030525665.1 Ruminococcus sp. | reverse complement strand
AAGAAGAAAGAATCTTTCTTTTCAAAAATTCTTAATCTTCTTACAGAAGAGATTTCTGAGGATATCGACGCTTTATTAATGGTTGTACCTGCAGTAGACATTACCGACGAGCAGAGTGAAAAAATCAACAACTGGCTTCTAAATGGCGGTGACTACGGAAAAACCTTTGTTTATGCTCCCTTTGATTTTAACGAGTCCACCGAAAATATGGACCTTCTTTTAGAGCAGTGGGGCATGAACGTGAAAAAAGGATATATTTACGAAAACGACCTTACAATGGCTCTTTCGGGCGGCTCTACACCTCAGCTTACAAGCATTGTAAACTATGCTGACGAAACCTTTACCGAAGACCTTAAAACAACAACCCTGCCCATAATTATGCCTTACTCTATGGCTATAGAGATTACCGATGAAAAGACAGCTACCCCCTTACTTACGTCTTCGGATACAGCCGACCTTCTTCTTTTAAACACAAGCTCCGAAGAGCCTTTGTATGAAAAAAGCGCAGGTGAAGCTTTAAACTACGCCGCTGTAGCTAAAAAAGGCAACGATGATTTAAGCAAGGTGTCAAACTTTATTGTATGGGGCTCATATGAGGCATTAAGCAGTAATGCAATTAATGCTACAAACTTTAACAATGCTCCTTACTTTGTAAATATTTTCAATAAGACTTTAGGTAACGAATCAGAGGCAATCGTTGTAGACAGTGTAGGTTTAGGCTTCGAAAGCCTTACCGTAAGCTCTGCACAGCAGGTTGCCGTGTTTGTGATATTTGTTGTGCTTATTCCTCTTGCAGTGTTTGCAGTTGGTATTGTAGTCTGGATAAGGAGGAAGAACAGATAATGAACAAAAAAACAAAAATCGGCTTTATTGTCGGACTTGTTGCTTTAGTTTTGATTGTAGGAGTAATTTTGCTTGTTATCTTTTTGCCTTCAGCCTCAAACGAAGATGATTACGTGCCCAAAGAGTTTAACAGTATTGAATCTACAGTTGACGAATCCGGTGTGCGTACAGTAAGCGTTCCCGTTGATGAAAAGGGAAACGTTAAGGAAAATACGTCAGGTGCCCTTGTAGATATGATTCCTGCAAATCTTAAGGCGATAACCATAAAAAACGATGCAGGTAATTACGAGTTTAAGTGTTCTACAAATGCAGACGGAGCTACAAGCTATACCTTGGTAGGCTTTGAGGATTACGACCTCAATGGTACCAATACATCAATGATTGGCTCGGCAATTTCCTGCCTTGATATGGCAGCGGTTATTGACGTAACAGGTGAAACAAAAGCTGACTATGGATTGACATCTCCGAAGATTACGGCTACGGCAAAATTTGACGACGGCTCTACAGTTACAGTTTATATTGGCGATGATGCCCCCGGCGGAGCATATTCTTATGTAATGCTTGAGGGATGTGATGCGGTGTTCTCGGTATTAAAAACCGAAATCGAAGCTCTTACACTTAACCTTAACGATATGTTCAATTCCCTTATCCGCAGTGAGTACAGCACTGTATCCGACGAGGATTTTACCTATATTACCCTTGGCGGCAGACATCTTACTGAAGAAATCACCTTGGAGCACGCTCCCGACGGCTCTCTAAACGGCTATTATATTATGACCAGCCATGGCAACAAGCCTGTAAATTCAGTTGCAGGCTCCGATATTGTAGGCTCCATTAAGTCTATTACAGGCGAGAGCGTTGCTTTTGCAAATCCTGATGCAGAAACCTTGCATTCTTTAGGCCTCGATAAACCTTACGCGACAGTTAAGGCAGAATATGTTTACGACGAAGCTGACGACGAGGGCAATACCGAGGAGAAAACCCTCTACGTCTCTATGCTTTGCTCCGAGCCTGACGACGAGGGCAAGGTTTACCTTATGGACGAAGGCGGTAAACTTGTATACTTAATCGGCACCGATGCTGTAGATTGGTCGGTGGTTACCCTTGATGATATGAGAAGCGAGTACGCCTTTGCTCCCTCTTATTCAGCTGTAAAGAGCATGACACTTTCGAAGGGAGACGAGAGCTACACCTTTACAGTAGAAACCATTGTTATCGATAGTGTTGACGAAAATGGCGAAGACATCTCTACCAGCGAAACCGCCGTTAAATTTGGCGACAAGACCGTTGAAGAGGGTTACTTCCGTACACTTTTCGAGGATATGGCACTTATTCCCTGCCGAGGCACTGCAACTGCTGCCGAAATGGGTAGCGAGGAGCTTGTGACCATCACTTACGAGTACAACACAGGCAGAGAGGCAGACACTGTAGTTTACTATGCCACAGATAGCCAGAAGGTTATTCCTGAAATAAACGGCGAGGTTGACTGCTACATTTATAAGTCCGATATAGACGGAATTTTAGACAACGCAAAAGCCCTTTCTGAGGGCAAAGAAATCACCTCAATTTTAGGCTAAAACATTATAAAGTTATGGCGTCTCTGCTTTATGGCAGAGGCGTCTTTTTTGTACAGAAAGACTTCGAAAGCTTGCTGTAAAGCGAAAAGATAATTTTTGATATTGTGCAAAAAACAGGAATTGACCCCCTTGAAGTTGTCATTTTTTGTTACGTTTTTGTAACCATTGATTTTTAATAAAAATACACAGAATTTTTATGAAAATAAAATCGCAAAACCCAACATATGGGGGCGAGGCGACATTTCACGCCAAATTGCCTCAAAAACATTTGTAAAAAATGCACAAAACACATAGCTCCATTTTGTTTGACTCATATGAAATTGTCGAGTATAATCTCGGTGTAATCATCGTGATAGTATATTCTGATGAAATTTTATTGAAAGGAGTCGGGGAAAATGAAGCAGAAGCCCAAGGCATCTAAGGCTTTTTCTATAATGCTTGCTGTACTTAGTGTCCTTATGATTGGCGTTATACTTGCAGGTGCTACCTTGTCAGCTGCAGGAAGCGACAAAACTGCTGATACCGCGGCTCTTTTTACTAGTGACATATTGGCACAGGCAGGTGTTACTTTGTCAACCGATGACGAGGTTATACGCGTTGACTCTGATGGTGCAGTTTCTCTTACTATTATAAGAGCGTTTGACGTAGAGGTTGTTTACCGCGGCAAGTCTTTTAATGTTAAGTGCACAGGCGGCAGCGTTTCCGAAGCTATTAAGTCCGCAGGAATTACCCTTTCTGGTGCTGAAGCTGTAACCCCTGACCTTGACAGCGAGGTTACCGCAGGCACAGTTATTGAGATTGTTGCAGACAGCTATGTTATTTTAACCGCAGACGGCGAAACAAGAGAAATCGCCACAAAAGCAAAAACCGTTGGTGAGTTTTTAGCCGAAGCAGGCGTTACACTTTCAAAGCACGATATTTTAAACGTAGATAAAGAAGATGAAATTTACGATAACATCGACATTACCGTTCAGAGAGTCGAGTATAAAGAGGAAGTCAGAACTGAGTATATTGACTATGACTTTGTTACCGAAGAAACTGATGATATGTACCTTGGCGTTACCTCTATTGAACGTTACGGAGTTGAGGGTGAAAAGGAAGTAACCTATAAATGTAAGTATATCGACGGCGAGCTTGTCGACGAAGAATATATAAGTGAGAAAATTACAGTAGAGCCGGTGGACCAGCTTGAGCTTGTAGGTACCTACGTTGAGCCCGAGTACGAAGAGCCCGAATATGACTACGATTATGATTTCGACTACACACCTCCCGCATCAGGCGGTGCAGGTACGTTTACAGACCATAACGGAAACCAGGTTGCCTATACAAACGTGCTGACCGGCTCGGCTACAGCATATTATGCTGCCGAGGGTGCCTATACCGCTACAGGTGTGCCTGTTCATGTAGGCGGGGTTGCGGTTAATCCCAACATCATACCTTACGGTGCCAAGCTTTACATTGTATCAAGCGACGGAAGTGTAGTTTACGGATATGCAACAGCTGTGGATACAGGTGGTGCTTTGATGAGTGGCGAGGCTTTGGTTGACGTTTTCTATCCCACTTATAATGAGTGTGTAAACTGGGGCAGACGAAACGTTACGGTTTATATTTTGGGTTGATTTTTCACACATCTCTAACATCTATATAAAAAAGGTTGTCTTACTGATTAAGTGAGACAACCTTTTTTGTTGTGCTTTTAAATTGTAATAATGCTGCCTATAGGAAATTCAGTACTTAAATTTGCAAGGAATTTCTGTATGGCGGTGGCATCTTTGATGTTGATTTTTGTGTTCATATCGGTATCCGCCGCTATTTTTGCTTTGTCGCTAAGGTTTGTAAGGTTTGCTGCAAACTTCTGTATAAGGGTTGCATCCTTGATATTTACAGTACCCGACAAATCTGTGTCGCCTAAAGTCAAAGTGTCGGCAAAAGCTGAGGTAGAAGTTTCTGCCGTTGAGTTTGATGCTTTTGTGGTTTCGGATGCAGTCTGAGTAATAGTCTGTGTAGTTGCAGGCTCAACCTTGATAGCCGTTGTGATTGGCACAATGATTATGGGGGTATCATCTTCTGAAGGCTCAGTCTTAAGCTCAGAGGGGGAAGTGGTTGCAAAGCTTTCTGCAGGAGTTGTTTCGGCAGGTTTTGGAGTTGTTGCCGTTGGTGTGGTGTCAGGCTCAGGTGAAGTAGTTGTTTCTTCGGGGTCAGTAGGGATTATGGGCGTGTCGGAGCTTATTTTTTCAATCCAGATAATCTCACTGTCATATACACTGTTAAGTCCCGAAACATAAATGCCTGACTCCATAAGCTCCTTGCCTTGCTTGAGGCAGTTAAGGCTTGTTCTGTCCTCAAAGGTCAGCTTGTAGGTTGCGTTTTCAATAAGTCCTTTAAGCTTAATGGTTTTGGCGGTTTCTCCGCCTTTGTCACGGAAAATAAACACAGAGCCTTCTTCTATACTATTGTTATAGAACTGCATACCGTCAAGAGTTGAGCCCGTGGGCATAGGCAGAATGTGATAAACGTCTGCTCCTTTTAAAATGGGACGTTGCTTATCCTTATATAATGACCAACCCTCTTTAAGCGCCTCAAGCTCTTGGTTGTTCAGTCGCTGAGATACATTCTGTATCATCATGGCACCCATCATAGCAGTACGTACATTGTAGGTTATCCACTCCTGCTGATTACTGTTTATGAGGTTTTGTTCGTTTGAGTCTGCCGGACGCCAGTCGAAGCCCATATCGAATTTGAGCTGAACAGGGTTTATCATATAGGAGTTTGAATAGAAAGCCATTCGGTGATTCAATGCTCCGCCCGAATCCTCCATTGTCATAAAGGTCATGCGACGAAGGGTGGAGAAATCCTTAAGCGAGCCGCCTGCACTACAGTGCTCGTAGCGGAAATCATCACTCCACGCGGTAAGCTCATCGAGGATATACATAAGGCCTTCGTGGTTTTCGTAGTTGTTGGGTTTTAAGATGTCAAAATCGCTTCGCCAGTAGTCAATCTGCCAGTTGGAAAGCCTCTGCTTCAAAGCGGCAAGCTGTTTCTGGCGGCCTTCATCGGTGCCGATATCCACACCCTGATAGGTGTCCGCCATGTAAAGCGAGGTCTTAACCGATGGGTAAGCTTCCTTGACCAATTTGCCGTAGGTCATGCCATTTGGCCACTTGCCCGAGTCGGGATTCCATTGTTGTTCTAAGTATGCATCAAAGGCAGAGTTTGAGGGCACCGTCCACCAATAATCCATTTTGGTAAGCTCTACGCCCCACTCTTCTAAATCACAATCGTAAAGGTAGCCTTTCAAATCATTTTCTGCAAACAAAGGAAGATGAAGCTCTATCGGGGGCTCGTTTGCATTTTCTCGCAAGGAAGCGGTCATAAGGTTATTATAAAACCAACTCTTCATCTGATTTGCTCCGTTGTCAACGTCACCTTCATATGCTCCGAAGAATACAGGAGGAATAAGCAGGCTTTCGTCGTTTTCGCGTGTGATTACATCGTCAGATATACCAAGGCTTGCCGAAAGCTTGAATTTTTTGGCGTTGTTCTGAGTTCTTAAGATAGCCTCGCCGTAGCTCCATTCATAGCCCATATATAAACCTTCGTCCTCAGCCTGCATCAGCGTAAAAGGAAGCATGCCTGTGCTGAGTAACCAGGAGTTTTCGGTTTTTGTTTTAAAAAAGGCGTTTGTGCCGACTTTGTCCTCAAACACGCCCTTGGTAAAGTTGCCGTCGAAGCTGTTGTTGAATCGGCTTCGGTTAAAGCGGTAAAGGGTTATGTTTTCGGGAGATGTAAAGTTAGTGTCGGCAATTACAAGGTCAGAGGCGGTAAACTCCAAAGCCTTGCCGCTGTTGTTGATGATTTCGCTGTAATGATAAATGGGGCCTGTAGTATACAGCTTGTACACAGAATTAAGCGTAATGCCCGAGGTATTACATTTATATGTAAAAGTAAGGGTGTTGTCGGCAAAGGAGGTACCCGATAAAATCCAGTTAAAGATGCCCTTTGAGTGTTTGTATGTAAGAGGAACTTCCTGAGCTCCGCTTATCCAGTTGTGGTTGGTGCCTATATTTGTAAGCTCTGTTAAATATTCCTTGTTGCCGTCGCTTTTTACGGTAACGGAAATGTCAGCGTTTTTAAAGGAGTATCCCTTTGCGTTTACCGAAAGACTTGCTCCGTTTTCATTATAATAGGAATAGGAAAGCTGGCAGAGCGAAATATCGTCAAACCATATGTCGCCTGTAATGCCTGCACCCATATGCTGATTTATGGTGTAGTTAGGCTCAACAACAATTCTGGGAGTAACCGAGGTCTGAGAGCCCGAGTTCCATACTCCAACTACGTATTGCCATTTGCCAACGCTTTCGGTGTTTAAAAGCTGAAGCTCGCCGGTGGCATCGTTCATGTCAATGTATGCCCAAGCGGAGTTGTCGTTTCTGTAGATATATCCGCTGAAAAGATAGTCGGTGTTCTGCTTTACAGAAATAGTATTTCCGTTTGCCACAAGCACCGTAACTCCTCTTGCGCTGCTTTTTATGGAGTATGTTCCCGAGTGGGTTTTGTCGGTAGTTCTGTAAAGACTGCCGAATCCCCAACCCGAGTTACTTTCGAAAGATGAGTTTGTAATAAGATTTGAGCCAACCTCAGCGGCACTTGCGGTAAAGCCAATGCTTATGCAGGAAATTAAAATAACTAGGAGTAAAAGTGCAGATATAACCTTTTTCATCGTAATTTCTCCTTATATATAATGGTATATAATATTAGCTCAGTTTAATCCCGACGTTAATGTGCTGTTTCTTCTTAATCAGAGTTTTTCAAAGTCGGAGTTGCCCTTCCGTGATTAACGGGCTTGCCAACCGCTTATGTTTCCTCTTTCCAAAGCACCTAAAAGCTTTGATTTCAAGTCGGGATAATCCTTCGACAGATTCTTAATAAGCGCCTTGCTTCTTTCACGCTCGGTGTTCTTGTCCATAGGGCATGTGCTTTTAACTATAGGCAGGTTTTTATTTTCAACCAATGCGGTTATTTTGTTTTCGTCGCAAAGAATCATAGGTCTTATCATCCATAAGTCCTTGTTTGAAAGGTAAGTAACAGGGCGAAAGCAGCCGATATTACCGTTGCAGAAAAGATTCATTAAAAAGGTTTCTGCCGCATCATCAGAGTGATGCCCCAAGGCAAGCTTGTTGCAACCTGCCGCCTTTGCCATATCATGAAGAATCCCACGACGCATCTTTGCACAAAGCGAGCAAGGGCTTTGGCTTTTCTTTACTTCAAAAACCACCTTGTAAAGCTCTGTGCGGCGGATGATATATTCTACGCCAAGGTTTTTGCAAAAAGTCTCAATAGATGAAAAGTCAGTTTCGGCATTGTTAAAGCAAGGGTCTGCACTTATTGCTACAAGCTCGAAGCTTTTGGGATAATATCGCTTCAAGTGTGCCAGTCCTGCAAGCAAGGCGACACTATCCTTGCCTCCCGAAACGCCGACAGCAATACGGTCGCCTTCTTCAATCATATTATATTTATCAACAGCCGCCCTCATAAGCGAGCTTAATTTCTGCATAAAATCACCTCGTTTATAAGTATTATACACTATTGATTTAATTTTTTAAATATGTTATTATAAGTAAACATAAATTCATTAACTGGCTTTGCCTTAATTATACGGAGGTTAATATGAAGAAGATTTTTGCCGTTATTTTAGTAATTGCCGCTTTGTTTTCTTTTAGCGGATGTATGGGTGCAGGTACAAGTGTTGTAAAAGCCACCGACCCTGCTGACCCCTCAAAAATTGTTTACAAAGATTATGATTGTAACCTTGAGGGTCTTTGTAATTATCTTGACGACCTTGGTTATATGGTGTTTGACTACGATGCCTCTAAGGACGAGGCAGGTACCGCTACCATAAAGATGCAGGCTGATATGATTGGTGCCGAAAAAGGGTATAAATCCGGCTATAACTATGGCAACGATAAGTGGACTGTAGAGGCATACTATTATAAGGATACAACCTCAGATATGTATAAAGAGGCTCAAAGCGGTAAGATTACTCTTACCGAAGAAATCGACAACGGTTCCTTTGAGATTACCGTAAGCAATCAGTTTGCCCTTGTGGTTCACGAGCCTAAGGATGGCGGCGAGCGTAAAGAAGAAATTATTGAAGCTTTCAAAAACTTCTATCCCGACGGCACACCTAATGGTTAAAAATCTCTATACTATATTATATAGCAAAAAGCTCCTCAGTTGAGGAGCTTTTTTGCGTGATATTAAAAACCGCGTCGCGACACACAGGCGGGTCAGCGACAATAGTATATTTACAGAAGGTATATATATTTAAAGCATATATTTTCTATTGGATACGACCCAATATCTTGTGAGCAAAAATGAGACAAAACCCAAGCTTTTGTGACACGAAAAAAACTTTAAAAATTTTTAAAAAAATTTGAAAAAAGGGGTTGACTTTTGTTTGGGGGCGTGGTATTATAATACACGTTCCGCACAGAACAACACAAAAAACGAAGCAAGTTCACTAAAGAATAAACTTCTAAATTGTGCAACCTGTACGAAACAAGGACCTTGAAAATTAAACAACAAAGAAAAGAGAACCCGTAATGAATTTGAGTAGAATTAGTACTCAACTAATTACAGTGAGAAAAACACTACAAATCCGGATCTCGAAAGAGATTTGAAAAGAAGAACACGCAAGTGTTTAGTATGAGCAGACACAAAGCTCTGAAATTGATGTTAACGCCGAAAGGTGTTAAGATACAAATTTTAGAGAGTTTGATCCTGGCTCAGGACGAACGCTGGCGGCGTGC
>JAUNEH010000067.1:4829-9273 GCA_030525665.1 Ruminococcus sp. | reverse complement strand
GTGACGCTTAAGGATAACCATTACTCTGTCGCCTCGACTAATTCCATGCTTTACGAAAACATTTGCCATTTTATTGGAATACTTTTTGATATCTGCAAATGTAAAAACATGCTCCTCATTTTCGGTATTACACCAAACCATAGCCCTTTTATCGGGGGTTTCATCTGCTATAACATCTACAACATCATAGCCGAAATTGAAATTATCGGGAAAGTTCAGTGTGATTTTACAAAGGCTTCCGTCCTCATTAAAAACTTCTTTGCAAAATCTTTTGTATATGCTCACTTAAATCACTCCTTAACCGTCACAGTTGCTCCTATCTTTCTAAAGCGGTCATATCTTTTAGAAACCAAGTCTAAATCCTGAGAAAGAACGCTTAGCTCATCAGACAAAAGCTTACGGATTCTAAGGTAAAATTCCTTTTTGCCCAAATCCTTTTCAGAAAGAATACGTTCAATAACGCCTAAGCTTTTAGCATCCTCGGCTGTAAGCTTAAGGCTCTGTGCCGCAACATCTGCTTTGGCAGAATCTTTCCACAATATACTTGCACAGCCTTCGGGAGAAATCACAGAGTAAACAGAATTTTGAAGCATCCATACTCTGTCGGCTACACCAAGTGCCAATGCTCCGCCTGAGCCGCCCTCGCCGATTAGAATTGAAATAATGGGAACGCAAAGGGTTGACATTTCCATTAAATTTTCTGCAATTGCCTGACCCTGACCACGCTCCTCGGCACCTACTCCGCAGTAAGCACCTGAGGTATCTATAAAACAAATAATAGGTCTGCCGAATTTTTCTGCCTGTTTCATAAGTCGAAGTGCCTTACGGTACCCCTCAGGATGAGGTGCACCGAAGTTACGCACCTGTCGCTCTTTGGCGGTGTGACCCTTTTCAATGGCAATAACGGTAACAGGGTTTGAATTAAGCTCTGCAATTCCGCCTACAATGGCTGAGTCGTCTGCATATCTTCTGTCGCCATGAAACTCAATAAAGCTTTTGAAAATATTCTTTATGTAGTCAAGGCCTGTGGGTCTTGTGCTTTCTCGGGCAAGTTTTACTCTGTCATATGCTTTATCACTCATATTCTCTTACCCTCCGTTATGCATTTTAAGAAGGAGCGAAATCATCTTCTTTTGATTTTGTCTCTGGACAATTTTATCTATAAATCCGTGTTCAAGTACAAACTCGGATGTATGAAATTCTTTGGGAAGACTTTTCTTGGTAGTCTGTTCAATTACTCTTTTACCTGCAAAGCCGACAGTTGCCCCAGGTTCGGCAAGAATAATATCAGCCTCCATAGCAAAGCTTGCAGTTACTCCGCCTGTTGTGGGGTCGGTCAATACTGCAATGTAAAGAAGTCCTGCGTCAGAGTGACGCTTAACTGCGGCACTGGTTTTTGCCATCTGCATAAGGGATAAAAGGCCCTCCTGCATTCTTGCTCCGCCTGAAACGGTAAAGCCCACAACAGGCAAGCGGTGCTTTAAGGCGTACTCAAAGAGAAGTGTAATTTTCTCGCCTACTGCACTGCCCATGCTGCCCATCATAAAGTAGCTTTCCATTACAAAAAGGCAACACTTCTGCTTGCCGATTTCGGCTACTCCTGTGATTACCGCCTCTTCCTCAGAGCTTGCAACTCTTGCGGTTTCGGCTTTGTCCTTATAACCCGGAAAATTAAGGGGATTTTCTGACTTTACTGAGCCGAAAAGCTCGATAAAGCTATCTTTATCAGCAATAAGCTTTATACGCTGACGAGCTTTCATTCTGAAATGATATCCGCAAGCACACACAAGGTCATTTGCCCAAAGTCTGCTTAAGGGAATATCCTTGTGGCAATTGGGACAATTCTTTTCGGGCTCGCCTGCGTCCTCGTGAATTGGAGCAGAGGTTCTGCCGCCTTCTTCAAGCTGATTTTTAGGTTTTAAAAAGTTTATGAGTGCCATATAATCACCTGTTGCCCATAAAGGTTAAATCGTAATTTCCTGACATAAAGCGGTCGTCACCAATGAGGCTTAACTGCTCTTCGATATTGGTAGGAATACCGTCAATTACAAGCTCGCAAAGGGACGCACGCATTTTTCTTAGGGTCTCTTCTCTCTCTTTGGCATAAACAACAAGCTTGCCTAAAAGAGAATCATAATAAGGTGACACCGTTGTGCCCTCAATAAGGCAAGTGTCAAAACGAACAGAAGGTCCGCCGGGAACGTGAAGCATTTTAAGCTTACCGCAAGCCTGTGCATTGATTCTGCATTCAATGGCAGAGCCTTTGATTTTGATATCCTTCTGAGTAAAGTTAAGAGGAATTCCTGCGGCAATACGAATCTGCCATTTTACAAGGTCGTAGCCTGTGAGCATTTCTGTAACTGTATGCTCAACCTGAAGCCTTACGTTCATTTCCATAAACCAGAAGTTGCCTTCTTTGTCTAAAAGAAACTCAAGAGTTCCTGCACCGACATAGCCGATTTTCTTAACAGCATCTACCGCAAGCTCCATAATCTCGTCTCGCTGAGCTTTATTAACAGCAGGAGAAGGAGTTTCTTCAATAAGCTTCTGGTTTCTTCGCTGAAGTGAGCAATCTCTGTCACCAAGACACACAGCATTGCCAAATTCATCAGCTAAAACCTGAAGTTCAACGTGCCTTGCAGGGAAAATATATTTTTCAAGGTAAACACTGCCGTCACCGAATGCACTAATAGCTTCACTTGTAGCCTGCATATAGGCGTCCTCAAGCTCTTCTTCTGCACGGATTAAACGGATACCTCTGCCGCCTCCCCCTGCACAAGCCTTAAGCATAACGGGATAACCTATCTTTGCGGCTTCCTTTTTAGCTTCGCTAATCGAAGCCACAGCCTTTGTACCGGGAATAACCGAAAGTCCTGTGTTTCTTATAAGCTCTTTAAGTATGGCTTTGTCGCTTAAGCGTTCCATACTGTCAGGGTCAGGGCCTATGAAAACAAGTCCGTTTTTACGGCAAAGACGGGCAAAATGGGCATTCTCGGAAAGGAATCCGTAACCAGGATGAATAGCCTGAGCACCTGCCAAAATAGCAGTGCTGATTATCTGATTTTCATTTAAGTAACTGTCGGTAGCCTCTGCAGAGCCAATGCAGTAGCTCTGGTCTGCAAGAGAAACGTGCAGAGCATTTTTGTCAGCCTCGGAATATACCGCAACTGTAGCCACGCCCATTTCTTTGCAGGCACGGATAATACGAACGGCAATTTCGCCTCGGTTGGCAATAAGAATTTTTGAAAACATCTTTATTCACCTGTAATAGCAAAAGAAAATTCAGCCGAAACACAAAGCTTACCCTCTACTGTTACTGTACCCTCAGCGAAGTAGAAGGGGTGCTTAGCTCTTTTTATATTGCAGTTTGTGATGATAGTATCACCGGGTTTTACGGGATTTCTGAATTTAACATTGTTAAGCCCTGTGTAAACGGGAGTTTTACCCTCTTTCATCTTATCCATAAGAAGCACACAACAGGACTGTGCAAGAATTTCGCAAAGGATAACACCGGGAACAATAGGATTATCGGGAAAGTGACCTCTTAAAAAGAACTCATCGCCCTTAACGTGATACTTACCTATAGCAAAACCGTCTTTGTTTTCCGCTTCATCTAAAAGCAGCATATCTTCCCTGTGGGGAAGAATTCTCATAATTTCTTCCTTATTCATATACCTTACCTCTTAATACGGAAAAGCTCTGTACCGAACTCAACCACCTGACCGTTTGTAACGCAAATCTCAAGGATTTCGCCGTCTTCTTCGGCGGTAATCTCGTTCATAAGCTTCATAGCTTCTACAATGCACAGGGTCTGACCCTTCTTTATTTTGTCGCCTATATTAACGTAGGGGTCTGCATTCTCGGCAGGAGCTGCATAAAACACACCTACAATGGGAGATTTTACGCTTACATAATCTGCACTTACAGGGTCAGTAGCAGAGGTCGCAAGCTGGTTAGAAGCCAAGTCAACCGCTACTGTTTCTCTTACCACCTGAGGGTTACTGCGTTCTAAACGAACCACCTTGTTGTCCTCGGTAATCTCAAGACCTGTGAGACCAAGTTCCTGCATAAGACCTGCGTATTTTCTTATATCTTTTTCGTTCATAAAAGTTACACCTTTCTGAATGCAAGGCAGGCATTATGTCCGCCAAAGCCTAAAGAATTTGAAAGTGCTAAAGTGATGTCTGCCTTTACTGCAGTATTGGGAACGCAGTTAAGGTCGCAGAGCTCGTCCTGCTCTTTAAGGTTGATTGTAGGAGGAATTACGCCCTCCTCAAGAGCCTTGATACAAGCCAGAGCTTCAACTGCACCTGCGGCACCAAGCATATGGCCTGTCATAGATTTTGTAGAGCTTACGAAAGCCTTCTTTGCGTTATCCTCACCAAGTGCTTTTTTAATGGCAACGGTCTCAATTTTGTCGTTCATAGGTGTGCCTGTGCCGTGA
>JAUNEH010000067.1:0-4818 GCA_030525665.1 Ruminococcus sp. | reverse complement strand
CATCCGTAAAGTTTGCTTCTTTCATAGCCTGAACCATTGCCTCTGCTCCGCCTCTTGCCTCAGGATGAGGAGCAGTAATATGGTAAGCGTCACAGGTTGAACCGTAACCGCAAACCTCGGCATAAATCTTGGCACCACGTGCTTTTGCATGCTCGTATTCTTCAAGCACCAGAGCCACACCGCCCTCACCCATTACAAAACCACCTCTGCGTTTGTCAAAAGGAAGAGATGCTTCATCAGGGTCGGTTGCAAGAGATAACGCCTGACAGTTGATAAATCCTGCGGCGGCCATAGGAGTTATTGAAGCCTCTGCACCGCCGGTAATAACTGCATCAGCATAGCCGTGACGGATAAGACGCATAGCCTCGCCAATTGCGTTGGAGCCTGATGCACAAGCAGTAACGCAAGGCTGAGCTGAACCACGGCAGTCAAAACGAAGAGCAATCATACCTGATGCCATATTGGCA
Source organism: Ruminococcus sp. (assembly GCA_030525665.1). Lineage (GTDB taxonomy): Bacteria > Bacillota > Clostridia > Oscillospirales > Acutalibacteraceae > Ruminococcoides. Next base: position 4,351 of record JAUNEH010000067.1, on the reverse strand, counting down.
ATCATCATAGGCACAAAAAGAGGAGAAACTCTTCTGGGCCCTTTTTCCATAAACTTTGTATGTTCTGTTTCAAAGGTACCGATACCGCCGATGCCGGTACCCATCTGAACTGCGAAACGCTCAGGCTCTACAGTACCAACTACACCGCTTTCTTCAACTGCCTGCTGAGCCGCGGCTACAGCAAACTGAGTAAAGCGATCAGTTCGCAAGGTGTCGTTAATCTCCATATACTCTTTAGGGTCAAAGTCTTTAACCTCTGCCGCTAATTTTGCCTTAAATTTTTCTGTATCAAAATGTGTAATGGGTGCAATACCGTTTTTGCCATTTTTAAGGCTTTCCCAAGTGGTTTCTACATTATTACCAACAGGAGTAACTGCACCTAAGCCTGTTACTACAACTCGTCTTAAATCCATATTGTCCTCCGAATTATTATTGTTCTAATAAAAGTGAGATTTTTGTTTTTACATTGCAATGCCGCCGTCAACACGGAGTATTTCTCCTGTTACGTATTTAGCAGTTGCAAGGTATGCGGCCGCCTCGGCAATGTCTTCTGTTTCGCCCATTTTACCTAAAGGAATCATCTTTAAAAGGGGGCTGTCTGCCTGTGCTTCGGTCATGTCTGTTGCGATAAAGCCGGGAGCAATTGCGTTACACCTTACCCCTCGGGGTGCAAGCTCTTTGGCTACAGACTTTGTAAGTCCGATAAGACCTGCCTTAGAAGCAGAATAATTCACCTGACCTGCGTTACCCATAAGGCCTGCAACAGAAGAAATGTTTATAATACATCCCTCACGGTTACGCATAAAGATGCCTGTCAGGTGTCTTATCATATTGAAGGCACCCTTAAGGTTTGTATCTATTACTGCGTCGAAGGAGTCTTCTTTCATCATTGCAATGAGTCCGTCCTTGGTAATGCCTGCGTTATTAACAAGAATATGTACTGTGCCGAAATCCTCTTTAACCTGAGAAACCAGCTCTTTGGTAGTCTCAAAATCAGAAACATCGCACTTATAAGCCTTTGCCTTAACACCAAAGTCAGACTTGCAGGAATTAACAACTGCTTCTGCCTTGTCCTGACTTCCTGCGTAAATTACTGCAACATCTGCACCTAAAGATGCAAACTTCTTTGCGATTGCCTCGCCAATTCCTCGGGAAGCACCTGTTACCAATGCTACTTTACCTTTAAGCATTTTCTACCTCCGCTAAAGCCTCAAAAACAGTCTGAGCCTTTACGTTCATATCTATTTTTTTAATCATATTTGTAAGTGTTCTGCCGGGACCCATTTCAATAAATGTGTCGAAACCTGCTGAAATCATATTGCGGATAGTCTGCTCCCATTTAACAGGAGAACAAATCTGAGCTGACAAAAGCTCTGCAACATTTTTATCATAAACTTCGGCAGTTTTATTAGAGTAAAGAGGAATTTCTCTCTCCTTAATTTCCACCTTTTCAATTTCGGCTTTAAAAGCCTCGGCGGCATTTTTCATAAAGGGAGAGTGAAAAGCACCTTTTACTTTAAGTGGCACTACCCTACCCCCTGCTGACTTAACCTCATCAGCAAAAGCTGTGATTTCTGATGTAAGACCTGAACAGGTAACCTGAGAAGGACAATTAAAGTTTACAGGGTAAACATTCTCAAACTTTGCGGCACACTGTTCTACCTGTTCGTTAGTGAGCTTTACAACTGCAACCATAGAAGTGTCAAACTTCTCAGCCTCACGCTGCATTAACTCGCCTCTTTTGCAAACGAGCTTAAAACCATCTTCTTTTGAAAATGCACCTGAAACAGTAGCGGCAACTACCTCGCCTAATGAAAAACCTGCTACACCATCGGGAGAAATGCCCTTAGCTTTAAGAGCTTCACAAGCGGCAAGCTCCATTGCAAAAAGGCAAGGCTGGGTGTTTTTGGTTTCTTTAAGCTCCTCGGCAGTACCCTCAAAGCACTGTCTGATTGTGCCTTCTCTTAAACTTTCGCAAAGCTCAAAGGCTTCTTTTGCGGCACCTGAGCTTTCAAAAAGCTCCCTGCCCATACCCGAAAACTGGTCGCCCTGACCTGAAAAAACAAATGCTATTTTACCCATTTTTCTGCACCTCTTAAAATAGGCTCTGCCTCTTCCATTATCTCTTTTACAATCTCAGCGGCACTTTGCTCACGCTTAACCATTGCGGCACACTGGCCTGAAAGGAAGCAACCTTTCTCACTGTTACCTTCCTGAACAGCGAGGCGTAAAGCACCTACTGCTAAATTCTCAAGCTCTTCGTCAGGCATCGTGCTGTACTCAGCTTTTTGATAATCCCTTGCAAACTGAGTGCGAAGGCTTCTTACAGGGTGGCCTAAACGCTTGCCAGTAACCATTGTGCAAAGGTCGGTTGCCTTTAAGATTTTCTCTTTATATGTAGGATGAATACTGCATTCAAAGGCTGAAAGAAAACGTGTGCCAAGCTGAACGCCCTGAGCACCCAGCATAAATGCAGCGGCAACACCTCTGCCGTCACAAATACCGCCTGCGGCAATAACAGGAAGATGTGTTGCGTCACAAATCTGAGGAACAAGGACAATTGTGGTAAGCTCACCAACGTGACCGCCACTCTCTCCCCCTTCTGCAATAAGAGCAGTTGCACCGAGTCTGGTCATCAACTTTGCCATACCAACTGAAGCAACAACAGGAATAACCTTGATACCTGCCTCTTTCCAAGCTTTCATATATTTAGAAGGGTTACCTGCACCTGTGGTAACAACCTCTACCTTTTCTTCTATCGTAACCTTTGCAATATCATCTGCAAAAGGACTCATAAGCATAATATTAACGCCGATGGGCTTATCTGTAAGCGACTTGGCGATTCTTATTTGCTCTCTGACATAATCTGCAGGAGCACTGCCTGCGGCAATGATACCAAGACCGCCACCGTTAGATACGGCAGCGGCCAATTTGCCGTCAGCGATCCAAGCCATTCCGCCCTGAAATACAGGATATTCAATACCCAGAATCTCGCAAATCTCTGACTTAATCATAGTTCTTAACCCTGCTTGGACTGAATGAACTTGTTGAGGTCATCAATTGTTTCAACCTTCTGGTCAAGCTCAATTTCAATGCCGATTTCGTCTTCCAGGTTCATAAGAAGCTCTACTGTGTCGAGAGAGTCAATACCAAGCTCAGAAAAAGTGCTTTCGGGCTTAACATCACTTACCTCACAACCTGTGCGTTCGGAAACGATTTTTGCAATAGCGTCAAAGTACATAATAATATGCCTCCAAAATTAATTTTCAGGCAGTTTACCCGCCTGTCGAAATTTATTATACTCATCATATGTTCCCAAATCTTACCAAAAGAGTTCCAAAAGCGTTCCAAAATAATAACACAATAGGCTTCCGATTTTACTCGGAAGCCTATTGTTTTAATGCCAGCCAGGCCACACCTTATTGGTAACACCACCATCAATACCTTCAATTACAGTTATATGTATAGAAGAACTCTCGCAAATCCCATTCGGGCCGTTAAGTGTTGCAGTAACGGTTGTTTCTCCTTCGCCGTCCGCAATTGTACATTGAGTTGAGCTGACTATAGGTTTTGCCGAAATAATAATAGCTTGCATCCATATTGTCGCTTTTCACTTGTGGGTCAAAGATATACACCCACGCGTGGCCTGTGTATCCGCCTGACTTTAAGAGACCATACCTCCGGCAGAATATACCTCAAGTCTGATTCTGCGGCACATAACCTCAAATCACCCATAATTCCGCCTCCTTATGAAGCTTTAAACATCATAATTTCCTCGTTGGATATATCGTCAGCCTTTCTTCCGCAAAGCAACTGCAACTCGATATAATCACAAAGCAGACGGAAATTGAAATCAGGAATTTTATCAATATCTATATAATCTCCCGTAATAATCTTACCATTGAAATTTCTAATGTCATTTACACACATTATGTCCCACTCCTTATATTTAATCTTCTTGTTTTATCCACCAACCACAGCCGTCCCTATAACCGTGACGATCCATAAAAGGTGTGGCAATTTTCCTGAAACTTGCATCCTCTGTAACATAAGCTGTACCGTTTTCTTCGTTTGATTTAATAAGCCTTGCCTTGATTTCTTCAAAAAGCTCTATATAAAAATCCCACCAGAGGTTGCTTTCTTCAAGATATTTTTCGTTTTCCTCAAAGCTACTTTCAGGGTCATCTACCATATGAAAAAGCTTACCCGTCTGATTGGAAGTTTTAGCAAAGATTTCCGCAAGGTATTTATCTGTGCTGTTTTCGGTAAAAGTTTGTCTTAAATCCTCAAGTTTTGATATATGAATGATATTATTGTCTGCCACCGCAATGCTTTGAGCAATTTCGGGAGT
>JAUNEH010000066.1:0-9381 GCA_030525665.1 Ruminococcus sp. | reverse complement strand
CATAAAACCATACTCCTCATCAGAACAAATTAAAAAATGTTACAATTACACATAATATTCCTTTTTATCATAGTTATTATAATACAATCTATAGCATTATGCAAGATATATTTCAAAAATTTGTCACAATATATATGAAAAATTGCCGTCTTACTAAAAAGACGGCAATAGAAAAATTTAAATTTCAAATATTTCATAGTCTTGAGTACCAAGACCAAGCTTTTCGGCTGATGCTACAGTATGAATTCCATGTCGCGAATCCATTCTTTCGATAAGTGCAGCTTTACCTTCATCCGGAGAATTTTTAACCGCATCATAGCAAGCTTTGTCAAGAGCAACAGGGTCGGTTGAAGCAAAAATACCCAAGTCCCCCATCTCGGGCTCAGCGGGATGTGAATCGCAGTCGCAGTCTACAGAAAGTCTGTTGGCGACACTTACATATAAAATATTATCGCTACCCATATAGTCGACAACAGACTTGCAGGCATCTGCCATACACTCGAGAAAAACATCCTGCTCGGCGGTGTTTTGCCATATAACACGATAGTCATCAGTAACCCCTGCTGTGTGAATATGAGTTTTACCTCGGGTTGAGGCGATTCCTATGCTCATATTTTTAAGAGCACCACCGAAACCGCCCATGGCGTGACCTTTGAAATGCGAAAGAATTAGCATTGAGTCGTACTTTTTAAAATTTTCACCGACAAAGTTTTCTTTAAGATTTATTCCATTCTTGACAGGAATTGAAAAATCACCGTTTTCATCCATAATGTCGCAAGGAGCTACGTCCAGAAAGCCATGGTCCTTAATAACCTGCCAATGGTCTTTTGGGTTAATTCGTTTGCCTGCATATGCTGTACAGCATTCTACAATGGTACCGTTAAGCTTTGTTACCAACGGCTTAATAAGAGCAGGACTTAAAAAATTATGTCCGCCAGCCTCGCCTGTTGAAAGCTTGACACAGGTCTTGCCTTTAAGCTCAACCCCCAATGCATCAAAAATTTTTACCAGACTTTCGCTAGTGATTTCTTTTGTAAAATAAACCTTTGACTTGCTCATAAATTAAACTCCTCTCTTCTTAAACAAAACAAGCTTCGTTTTATCTAATGTCAGCATAATAAGCGGAATAATAATGATTTGTAAAATTATACCGGGAATGGCGTTAGTAAAAGCGCCTGTTAAGAAAGCCGTAAAGACAAATCCTTCATCGGTAAAGCCTAATACAAAAAATTGAAAAACACACTTAACTATCCTACCGCACAGCATTGATAGAATCAGAGAAATATATACCTTACCAATATTCTGATTTTTAAAAAGGCTATAGAACAATCCAGCAAATAAACCATAAGCCGCAAGTTCAAAAGCCATGATTATGCCTGTAGGAAATAATACCGGATTTGCAAAAATAACCCCTCTTAAAACAGGAGAAACAAAACCTACGAACAGTCCATACTGCCAACCGCATATAAGCCCGCATAATATTACGGGTATATGCATCGGCAGAAGCATCTTTCCCACCTGAGGAATCTGCCCTGTAACAAAAGGAAGCAGAAGTGCTATGCATAAAAACATAGCCGAAACCACCAATTTATGTACACCTTTATTCTTCATATACACCTCATAAATCGGTTACAAGCAAATCCTGACACAGTTCGCTGTCTCGTAAAGACACAAAATCGTCATCAGATACAATGATATGGTCGTATAATAAAACTCCTACAAGATTAAGAGCCTTTGATATTAACGAAGTAGCATAAAGGTCGTCTTTGCTTGGCAGAGCCACACCGCTTGGGTGGTTGTGTGCAACTACTGCAGTTGCCGCATTGTAACGCATAGAAAGGTCTACAATTTTTCTTATAGGAGCCTCAGAGGCGTGAAAACTTCCCTTAGAAATAACGCCGCAAAAAACCTCTTTACCCTTGGCATCAGTTAAAAGAAGAATCATAGCTTCTTCATCTCTGCCAATAAACTTAGCGGCAAAATAATCTCCCAATCTCTCAAAATCAATAATTTTAGATTTGTTATTATTTCTGTCATTTAAATATACTCTGGAAATGTCAGGAAGCATAACAAGAAAGGTAGCGGCATTTTTGGTAAGTCCTGCACTTACCAAAGTATCTACAGGTGCATCAAATACAGCCGAGATTGAACCGAAGGTCTTTAAAAGCCTGTGAGCCAGAGGGTTTGTATCTGTCCTTGGATATACATAGTACAAAATCATTTCCAAAATCTGATGCTCTTCAAAGCCGTCAAAATGAGTGTGCAGAAACCTGTCTCTCATTCTTTCTCTGTGGCCTGAGTGTTCGTTAGGCATAAATAAGCCTCCAAAATTTTATAATAAATTTAAATCTGATTTCCACTTAAGGATTCTATTAACAGAATCATCAATTTGCGCTTCGCTGATTACGCCCTCGTTAACAGCATTTACAATTGATTTAATCGCCTCATCGTAATTTTCACAGCAAAGCATATCGTTGCCCGCTAATACCGCATACGTCGCTGTACTTTCGCCATCGGTAAACTGTGTAATTGCGTCCATTACAAGGTCGTCGGTCATAATAACTCCGTCAAAGCCTAAATCGTTTCTTAAAATATCATGGACGGGCTTTGAAAGAGATGCAGGCATCTCGGCATCCATACAGGTAACAATGTTATGGCTCACTAATACGGAATCTGCACCGCTTGAGATACCGTGCTGAAAAGGAATAAAATCACCATTTTCAAAAGCTGAGTAGTCACGTGTGTCGTAAGCAACGTTTTCGTGGGTATCAACGCTTCCGCCGTAGCCCGGGAAATGCTTTAAGGTAGAGCCTATTCCCTTTTCTTTCATAGTTGATACAACCAAGGTAACATAAGCTGCCGTATTATTTGCATCCATACCAAAGGTACGGCTGTAAATATAGTTGTCCTCGCTTAAAGGCACGTCACACACAGGAGCAAGATTTACGTTAATGCCTAAGGAAAGTAAAAGGTCTGCCTTTTCTTCAGTGTCGCTTTTTACAAGCTCCCATCCGCCATACTTAAATAAATCTGCTGGTGCCCAGAAAGGTACTGCACGAAGATTATCGTTAATGCTTACGCGGTTAACGTCTCCCCCTTCTTCGTCAGTAGAAATAATAAGAGGAACATTTGCAAGACTCTGATAATAAGACGTCATATCTATAACTTCATATTTATTTTTATCCTCAAAAGAAAAAGCATAAAGGCAAAGACCGCCTACACCTTTGGTGATAGCATCTATAACGTCTACATCCTCGTGACAGCTGACCAAAATCATCTGAGCCACTTTTTCTTCTAATGACATAGTATCCACATTAAACGAACTCACATCATCAGGTGACTGTGTATCGGTGGTTTCAGGTACTGTTGTGGTTTCAGGCAACGCTGTTGAAGTTATCAAATTATTATCTTCAGAATTTATAGTTGCTTCTGAAGGTAAAGTGTCGCAATGGTTTTTATTTGCTATCAGCGAGCAAGCTGAAAGAACACAGGATATTGCTAAAACCAAAGCGATAACAGCAAAAAGCTTGTTTCTAAGCAAAACAATCATCCTTTCTGGTGCTATTTTAACATCTTGCACCACATTTGTAAATCACAAAATAAATATTATATTAGTCTTGATTTTTATATTTTATTAGTGTATAATACATAAGCACGCCGGTGTGATGGAATGGCAGACGTGACGGACTCAAAATCCGTTGGTAGCGATACCGTGCGGGTTCAAGTCCCGCCACCGGCACCAAACCCGACAAGTTTATTCTTGTCGGGTTTAATTATTGTTAAATAAAACTTCCGAGTATTAATAAACATACTCGGAAGTTAATTTTTATCTGTTTTCGATTTCTGTAATCATATTAATGCGGTTTTCGTGTCTGCCGCCGTCAAACTCGGTGTTAAGGAAAATCTCAGCAAGCTTTACAGCCTTTACTCTATCAATAACTCTGCCGCCCATACAAAGCACATTTGCATTATTGTGGCGTCGTGTCATCTCGGCACAGAACTCGTCGGTAACAACGGCGGCACGAATACCCTTAACCTTATTTGCTACCATAGAAACACCGATTCCGGTACCGCAACAGATTATACCTGACTCATAATCACCGCTTGCAACTGCATCTGCAACCTTAAGTGCGAATTCGGGATAGTCAACACTGTCGGTATTAAAGGTGCCAAAATCCGTGTAAGCTATTTTTTCACCCTCGAGATAATCTCTTACTGCATTTTTAATATCGAGACCGCCGTGGTCACAGCCTAAAGCAATTTTTTTCATTTTATTTTAACTCCTTTTTCTTAAGTTCTCTTTCTGCCTGAGAAAGTCTCAGGTACGCAGGCAAAAGCTCGTTAGCGGTTTTAGGTTTTTCGCCCTTGCTTAGCTTATCAAAAGCCGCACAGGCTACTGATGAAGCTCGCTGAAAACGCAATGCATCTGGTGCAAGCTCAACCGAAAGGCTTGTGTCTATAAATTCTTTGAAGCAAAGCTCGGCACCATCACCAACCAATATTATACGTTTATCAGAGTACTTTTCGGTAAGCTCTGCCTTCAAATCAGCAATAGCTATTGCTCTGTCGTCGCAAAGCCTGTGAACCTCGCCGTATTTAATTTCGAAAATGCCGTTGTAAACCTGTGCACATCTTGCATCCATAACAGCACAAACCAGACAATCAGTAAGAGTCAGGTTATATGCCATAGACTCAAGTGTAGAAACCTCGATACAAGGCAGATTTTCGGCAAAAGCTATCCCCTTCGCAACAGCAACACCGATTCTTACGCCTGTAAAAGAACCGGGACCATTAGAAATAGCCAAAGCATCTATACTTTTTAAGTCGCTGTCGGTGTTCTTAAGTACGGCATCAAGCATTGGTACCAAGGTACGACTGTGAGTAAGACCTGCATTTACAAAAAATTCAGAAACTACCTTGCCGTCGTCGCATATTGCAACAGAGGCGGCAGTTGCGGTAGAATCGAAAGCTAAAATTTTCATATCAGCTTATCCTTTTAATAATTCTGTCGTTGTTATTTTCGCCTTTTTGAAACTCAATTTTAACAGTATCTTCAGGCAAAGCGGCTTCAATATTCTCGCTCCATTCGATAATACAAAGCCCCTGACCAATGTAGTCAAAAAAACCGGTTGAGTACAAATCGTCCCAAGTGCTTATGCGATACATATCGAAATGAAATATCTTGATATCGCCACTATACTCGTTAACGATTGCAAAGGTAGGGCTTGAAACGCCACTATCAATACCGAAATGAGCACATAAACCGCGAACAAAGGTGGTTTTGCCCATACCTAAGCCTCCATAAAGAGCAATTACCTCGTTTCCTTTAAGTGAAGAGGCAAAATCCTTGGCGGCAGCTTCAGTGGTTTCGGGTGAATTTGTTATATACTCCTTCATATCAGAAAAGTCCTGAAATAACGCCCTGCTCGTCAACGTCAATGCGTTCTGCGGCAGGAACCTTGGGAAGTCCGGGCATTGTCATAATGTCTCCTGTATATACTACGATAAAGCCTGCACCGTTTGAAAGCTTAAGGTCGCGAATAGTAATTTTAAAGCCTGTAGGCGCACCTAAAAGTGTGGGGTCATCAGACATTGAATACTGAGTTTTTGCAACACAGATAGGAAGCTTGTCAGCACCTAAAGCCTCAATTTCCTTTATGGCCTTTTCAGCGGCTGTTGTATAGTTTACACCGTCAGCTCGGTAGATTTCGCGAGCAATGGTTTCAATCTTAGTTTTAATATCAGCCTCAGTGTCGTAAATCGGAGCAAAGGTCGATTCTTTCTCGCAGGCGGCAACTACCTTTTCGGCAAGCTCAGTACCACCTTCGCCGCCCTTGGCGAACACATCGGAAAGTGCAAAGTCGGCACCTTTTTCGATACAATACTCTTCAATAAGCTTAAGTTCTGCCTCTGTATCAGTACCAAAGCGGTTAATAGCTACTACAACGGGTACACCGTACTTGCGCATATTTTCAATATGAACTCCTAAGTTTACGATACCCTTCTTTAAAGCATCAACATTTTCTATGCCTGTTTCAGCCTTGGGAATACCGCCATTATATTTAAGTGCTCGGCAAGTCGCAACAATTACTATTGCAGAAGGATTAAGTCCTGCATATCGGCACTTGATATCGAGGAATTTCTCGGCACCTAAATCAGCACCGAAGCCCGCCTCGGTAATGCAGTAATCAGCAAGCTTCATTGCAAGCTTTGTTGCTCTGACCGAGTTACATCCATGTGCAATATTAGCAAAGGGACCGCCGTGCATAACCGCAGGAGTAGCCTCGATAGTCTGCACAAGGTTAGGCTTTAAGGCATCCTTAAGAAGTGCTGTCATAGCACCTTCTGCCTTAATATCTCTTGCAAAAACAGGTTTATTGTCTACAGTATAAGCAACTAAAATATTACCGAGTCTTGTCTTTAAATCTGTAATATCAGAAGCAAGGCAAAGAATAGCCATAACCTCAGATGCAACAGTAATCTGGAAGCCATCCTCGCGAGGAAAGCCGTTAATCTTACCGCCAAGTGAGCAAACAGTCTGTCTTAGGGCTCTGTCGTTCATATCAAGGCAACGCTTGAAAAGAATTCGACGCTGGTCAATGCCGAGAACGTTACCCTGATGAATGTGGTTGTCAATCATAGCACAGAGAAGATTATTAGCAGAAGTAATAGCGTGCATATCTCCGGTAAAATGAAGGTTTATATCCTCCATAGGTAAAACCTGACTGTAACCGCCGCCTGCGGCACCGCCTTTGACACCGAAAACAGGACCCAAGGAAGGCTCACGTAAAGCGATAATCGCCTTTTTGCCGATTTTAGCCATAGCCTGACCTAATCCGCAGGTAGTAGTTGTTTTTCCCTCACCTGCAGGTGTGGGGTTAATAGCTGTTACAAGAATAAGCTTAGCATCAGGATTATTCTTTACTCTGTCTGCAAGCTCGTCTGAAAGCTTTGCCTTGTATTTGCCGTAAAGCTCAATCTCGTCAGCTGTAATGTCAAGCTGTGCTGCAATGTCTGCAATAGGTGTAAGAGTAGTCTGCTGGGCAATTTGAATGTCAGAAAGCATAAAATCGGCTCCTTAATCTATAATTGTCATTTAAAAAAAGTTATTAATATTATAGCAGATAATTTTTTTATCTGCAACACTTCAAAACAGGTTTTACGACAATATTTATTAAAATTAAGGCTTGGTTTTCGATATTATAAACAAAAAATTATGCCTGCAGCATTTGGTCTTGATATTTGCCTATTATTTAGATATAATATTATTCTGCAAAAAGAAAGGCGGTGAAAGCTCTGAAAAAGATTTTTCATGCTATTGGCGACTACTTTATAAACACCGATAAGATTTTGTGGTTTTTGGTAATATGCTGTACGGTGTACAGTGCATTTTTGCTTTCATCTGTTGAGAGAGCAGGCGGAAGCTTTGTAAAAACTCAGGTTATTGCGGCTGTTGTAGGAACACTAATTGCCATTATAATTTCAGTTATTGATTACGAATATATTGCTCGCTACTGGTGGGCATTGGCTATACTTTCTTTGGGGCTATTTATGGCGGTGTTTCTGTTTGGTATGACGGTATCGGGTACTGACGACACAGCGTGGATACGACTTCCCGGCGGACTTACATTTCAGCCTTCGGAGCTTGTAAAGATATTCTTTATTATAACCTTTGCAAAGCATCTTGATGTACTTAAAACAAAAAATAAACTTAAAACCTTTTTAGGTGTTATCAGCTTGCTTTTACATGGTGCTGTACCTATACTGATTATCCATATTCAGGGTGATGACGGTTCTGCACTTATATTCTTCTTTATTATGCTTGTAATGGCAGTTGTGGCAGGTGTACAGGGCAGATACTTTATAATTTTAGGCTCAGCTTTAGCAATAGGACTTCCCTTGTTATGGAACTTTTTCCTTAATGATGAGCACAGAAACAGAATTTTAGCTTTGTTCGACCTTGACTCCAACGCACTTACTACTTATGGCTATCAGCAATACCAAAGTAAAGTTTCCATAGCCTCCGGCGAGCTTACAGGCTACGGTTTAGGTCAGGGATACAGAACAGGTGTCGGTTTTGTACCCGAGCAGGAAAATGACTTTATCTTTTCTGTTGCAGGCGAAGAGCTTGGCTTTATTGGCACAATCCTTATACTTATGCTTTTGCTTTCTATTATTGCAAAAGTTTTCTTTATTGGAATTGACGCAAGAGACAGCTTAGGAAGATATATAGCTTTTGGTATGTTCGGACTTTTAGCGGCACAAACGATTATTAATATTGGTATGGTCGTTGGATTGCTTCCTGTAATCGGCATTACGCTTCCCTTTTTCAGTGCAGGAGGTACTTCGTCTATGTGTCTGTATTTCGGTGTAGGACTTATTCAGAGTGTTCATATGCATAAGCAGAACAATGAGGTCATTAAGCTTAGCTACACCAGAAACGAAAGAATTAAAATTTAACACCAACACCCGATAAAGGTTTTTGCCTCTATCGGGTGTTATTTTATACAGTAACTATACTTATATTTTCAAATGGTATATCACAGACTTCAGAAACTGCATCTTTAATAATTAATGCAGACTTTTCATTCATCTCCCCCTCGGGAACTATAACCGTTACCGAACTGCCGCCGATTGAGCAAACACAGTCGGAAAATCCTTTTGCTGTTAAAGTGTTTTCTACGGTAATCTGATTCATAAGAAGCTCTTCAAGACTTGCAAGCTGAGCCAGGGCGGCTTCTTTAGAGTCTTCGTCGCTTTCTGTAAGAGACAAAGCTTCAAGTGCTATCCCCTTTGCCTCGTCAGCGGCTTTATCACGTTTAAGTCTTGCATTAGAAAAATAATTCTGCTGTTCTTTTGTAAGATTAGAAGCAAGGTTAAAATCGGTTTCGTCAACAGTTGCCGTTACATTGCTGTTTACGTAAGTAGCTTTACCAAGCTCCTTGGAATCTGTTTCGGGAGCTGCTGACATCTGCCAGTTTATGTAAACTGCTGCCCCCAATGCCAATACCAATGATGCCAGAACCACGTGTTTTCTTTGAATTTTCATATTATCCTCCGTTTATAATAATTTACTAACTGAAATACTGCTTGTACTTACAGACAAAACAGTTGTAAGCATTTTAATTATTTTTTCTTTTACAACAGGGTCATCCCCGCCTGTACAAGCAACTGCTACACCTCTGATTTTTGGTTCTAATATTTTAGTCAGGGTTTTATCATCATCAAGATAAATGTACTCATATGAGCTTTCGAGGGTCAAAAGCACCTGTGCCTCGCCTGTTCCTGCAATGTTTTCTATCATTGATACCAGCTGTTTGCTTAAATTTTCGCTATATGTTAAAGCTGAAAGCTGTGTTTCTTTATCGGTCTTCTCTTTTT
>JAUNEH010000065.1:0-9455 GCA_030525665.1 Ruminococcus sp. | reverse complement strand
AAACCTACAGATCCTACCGAATCTTCCACAGGCGATGATACAAAACCCTCTGAGCCTGTAGTTGACAAGGGACTCCTTGGCGATGTAAATGGTGACGATAAGGTTAACATCAAGGATGCAACGATGATTCAGAAGTTTGCGGCAAAACTTATAGACCTGACAGATGACGAAAAACTGAGAGCCGATGTAAATTCCGATAACAAAAATAATGTTAAGGATGCAACTGCAATTCAGAAATTCGTTGCAAAAATTGAAACAGGTTTCCCCATTGGCAAATTTATAGCTTAATAATAATTAAACTTTAATAGACCGACTAACCCCTCTGATAAAAACAGAGGGGTTAATTCTTTCGTTTACGCTTCTTCAGACACATCTTCGCAACCAATTTTGTGAATGGAGTCAAACAACCTGACGGTGGTGTAAAGTGCCTGACACCAAGACAGGCAGGTGACCTTCTCGGACACAGTACATCACAGATAACAGAAATGTATTACGTGAAAAGAGATAACTCAAGGCTGATTGGCATAACGGATAACTTTGAAATCTGAGCAAAGAAAAACACAGGGCATCGGAAATGATGTCCTGTGTTTTGTCTTTAAGATACGTTTTTGTAAGAGGGTGTCTCAGAAAACGAAATCAAAATCAGTTGTCTTCCGAACGGTTTTTGCTGACAAGAGTTGCAAGCTCGAAACGGCTGTGAACGCCCATCTTGGGGTAAATTTTCTTAGTGTGGTCTTTAACGGTATTTTCGGAAATAAACATTATCTTGGCAATATCCTTGTTGGTGTAGCCCATACAAATAAATTCGGTAACCTCCCGTTCCTTTGGAGTAAGAACAGAAAGAATATCAGGGGTTTCTGCAGGAGTTTGTGCAGGTTTTGTAACAGTCTCACTGACAGGTGAAATGTCTTTTTTCGCTGTTTCGTTGTTTTCGGCATTTCTTTTGCGTAAAGAAAACAGTAAGAAAGGTTCAATCTGTGCATATATGAAAACCAGTACCGTCATAATTACTGCGTAAACAAGATTCAGCATAACAGGTGCATTTCTAAACATCTCGACCATACTGCTTTGCACTAAAACTGCCACAAGAGCAAGGAAGATGATTATAGGGGATATGTATTTGGACGGATAAGATTTCATAATTACCGAGCCGTACAAAGGGAGCATCTGACAAGGCACTACACCTATACCTATAAGGGCACAGGCAATGTAAGAAAGTGCAGAAACCTGAGTTGCGACGAACATAAGAAGAAAGCCAAGCCCCCCAAGTCCAACCAATATGGGGGTTAGGCGGAAGGGGTGAATATTGGATTTTTTGTAAAGAAAAAACATTGTAAAGGATGTAATGGCATTTACAAAATACATAATAAACACACCGTGCTGAACTTCGCCGGCAATGGCAGGCCCCGAAACTCCCATTAGTGAACATATAAACACAAGAACATAGGTTCCGTAAAGAAGCTTTTTCGGTGCAGTCAGATTATCGCTTTTCTTTATGTAACGGGGCTGAACATCACGGTTTGTCGGCATATTCAGAAAGAAGATAAAGAGAAGCACAAGGGCTGCCACCATTACAAAACGGAAGGTGGGGAAGGTGACGGGCAGAAACTCGTTTTGAAGCAATGCTATCATAAAGGTTGCCACACCGTAGGCAAAGGTCAGGTGTTTTATGGTGGTTTTTTCAGAAAGATAGTTGACCATCAGAAAGGTTTCAAAGCCTATCATCAGACAACAGGAGAAAATCTGAACATAGATTAGCAGACGCAAGGCATCCTCAGGCAGAGGAAGGAACAATCCCACTGCCGACAAAAGAGCAACCCCTGTGGCGATTCGTTGAGTCCATACCACAGTTCTCGGCAGAAATATCATCCAAAGTATACTAAGCACATAGCATACTGCAATAAGTGTGGTTGCGTTGTCCATATCAATGGGCAGAGGTGTTTTACCGTCAATGGTCAAAGACGGGCCCACAAAATAGATAAAGCCCATCTGCCAGAAGCTAAACATAGCAAAGCAAACAAGAAGCCAGAGGGGTTTGTCCTGCCGCTTTTTTAGATTTTCAGTAAGAAGTGATTCGTTCACAGCTTAACCTCCTTTTTTTCATAAAAGTGGGGTATTCTCACTCTTTTGCGAAAAAATCTATCCCTTCGGGCGGTAATTCCCCCAATATCCCACCGGTGTGGGATATGCATACCCTCCAAATTACACTATAATTTAACCGAGGAATAAGAATTAAATTTTCAAATATTATACATTATTGCTAACAAATTTTCAACGGATTATTAGTAAAACTACCCGAATAGGTATTATTTACCAATATTAACCCCTTGTTGGGTAGGTTACGATTTTTCTTAGATAAAGTATAATTGTTTCAGGGGGAATTTTATGGAGAAATTAAACTATTTTGACTATCTCGCTCTGGCACAAAATGAATACAAATTGTTACTGGAAAAATACCCCGAGCTTGCCTTGCTTTCCAAACGGGAGTTTGAGGTTTTTGCACAGCTTCTTACCGACAAAACTCAGGCTCAGATTGCCGAGGAGCTTTTTGTCTCGCATTCCTCGGTGCATTTTCATTGTAAAAACATTTATAAAAAACTCAGCATTAACAGCCGAAAGCAGCTGTTGATTAAATATAAAGAGATTTAAGGAGGCTTATCCATGGGATTTTTAGAAAGAGCAATTCGCCGAGGCGTAAGTGACGCCGTCGGCAAAGCCGTGGGTCAGGCAATTACAAATGCCGTAGAGCCTAAGGCTACGGAGCTTGTGAATAAGGCGGCAGATAAAATTGATTCTGCCACGACAAATGTGAATACTCAGCCTGCAAGCACACAGACAAACTCGGCTTTAGAGGGCGCGTTCTCAAATTTTGAGCGTGCGGCTTCAAAATACGCCACCGAAGCGGCTAAGAATATGAAAACCTGCCCCGCTTGCGGAGAAAGCACTACTGCGGACAAAAATTTCTGTCCTTCCTGCGGTGAGAAATTACCCGAAAAATCCATAGCAGATGAGCTTGTATGTACCTCCTGCGGCACACAGAACAATGTGGGCACAAAATTCTGCCAGAATTGCGGAGCTAAGCTTCCCTTTGCGGTAAATGAAGAAAATGCTCAGCTCAGTAAAGACCAAAAGGTTTTGGATGAGTTTAAAGAGTATCTGCCTCAGTATCCTGTGTGGAGCTGCGGCGGTAAAAACTTTATATTGGAAAAAGAGCCTGACTACTGCTGGTTTTCTGCAAGGTTTGACAGTAACTTCTCTGCAGAAAAGGCGGTCGAAGGCTACCGTCAGCTTCTTATGAATAACGGATTCAGACAGGCAGGTCAGTACCCAAGCATTTGCCACCTTTACAAAATGATAAACGGCACCTGCTACCACGCAGACACCGAGCATTGCTTTGAGGGTGACAGTGACACCCCAACAATTTACTTTAATGTAGCAGAGCCTGCAGGCGGCTTTGACTATGTAAAACCCGAGCCTAAAAAGCAAAAAAGCTTTTTTGATTTATTCAAATAAATTTATAAGAGGAGGATTTAACATGAAAAAAAGATTATTATCACTTATCCTTTGTCTGACTTTGGTTCTGGCATTGGTGCCTATGGGGGCTGTCAGTGCCGCTGACAATGACTTTAAGGAGGTTCCCACCTCCTTTACTGCTCCTTACATCTACATAACCTCAGACAGGGGTCGTGACATTTTGGTTAACGCAGTTCACCCCGAGGATTTGCAGAGATTCATTGCATATTCCGACGGCTATTGGGGTGATGCCCAGGGCGGCAGAACCAACGACGACTATTGGTGGACTAAAGAATACGGTGACGGCTTGCGTTTTGATTTGGATTTTCAGTTCGACTGGCGAATCCCCGGCGGTGAGTGGCACTATACCGAAGAATGGGACACAATGAATGTTTACGGTGACGACAATCCCACCTACGAAGGCTTCGACTGGTGGGGCGACATTTCAGGTACTTACTGGAGAGTTTTAAGAGGAACTGACTGCTACAACGCAGAAGAAGGCAGCAAGTACTATCCCTTAAAGGACTATTTTGACGAGTACTTTGACGGTTGGGATAATTACTACCTCTTTGACCAGAGCAAATCCTTGGAGTTCAGAGCAAGATATGTGGTTAAGCAGACCTCAGGCTACTATTCTGTAGAGGACAAAGAGGACGAAGTGTCCTATATCTACTCCGACTGGAGCGACACCGTTTCCTACGGTGCTTCAAACGATGCCCAGGCAGAGATACCCGCAACTCTTACTCCGCCCACAATCGAAGACCCATATATCGAGATTGGTACAGGCGAATACGGTGCAAATATGATTTGGCTCCGTGCCTTTACTCCCTTTGATATGGCTTATCTTGACGGTATCAAATTAGACGTTGAGGAAACCTCCGTTAAATCGTTTTATGGTCAGAGAATCCGTTTAGAAGCAAGCCTTGACGGTGAAAACTGGCAGGAGGTAGCATACCACAACCTTTCTTCCAAGGAATATTACGTTGATACTATGAATATCTGGTATAAAATGATTCGTGACCCCGAGGTTACTACCGCTTGGCGTGACTTTGAGTGGCAGGAGCAGGAGGTTTACCTCAGAGCCAGATACTACTGTGAAATCGAGCATTACGACTACACCGGCGAAGAGGTGAAAACCGACTGGATGGAGATGTACTCCCCCTACAGCCCCGTGGTTAAGATAAATGTTCCCGAGGTTAAGCAGTACTCTATCACAATGGACTACCAGAACTACGGAGCAGATGATTACTCAACCGACAGTTTTATCCGTACAGAAAACGAGAAGATAGGTTGGATTCTACTTTCTCCTCTTGAGGGCTTCTGGGTGCAGAAGGTAGTTGTAAACGACGAGGTTATGTTTGACCTTTCGGACGAAAGCACCTACGAGCTTCTTGATTGGGAAGACCAGGAGCAGATGGCACGCGACTACTTTAAGTTCAAGGATGACCCCAATGCTTGGGACGACCTTAAAATTTCCGTAACCTACGGCGGCGAAGCCCCCACAAAGCACAACCTTACCTATTACGAAGCAGAGGAAAGCACAGGCAAAGGCTATGTAAATATTAGTGCCAAGGGCTTTTATCAGGACCTTGACGACAACGAAGAAATTGCCGCTATTAACGAGGGTATGAAGCCTACACTTACTGTAAGAGCTTCTAACGGCTCTGTTATCAAGAGCGTTACCCTTGACGGCAACAAGCTGAATGTTCCCAAGGATGCTACCGAGTATGTTTACGAGATGTCAGCCATTGACCACGCTATGGACTTGGTTGTAGAGTTTGAAGCAACCTCTTTCAGCGTATATGCTTCTAAGTGGGGCAACGGCACAGTTACCGTAACTGCCCCCGAATATTACGAAGAATCAAATGAATATGTAAACAAGGGTGACTCTGCTACCTTTGAAATGGTTGCCGACGAAGGCTACGAAATCCTCAGCGTAAAACTTGACGATGAGGAAATCGACCTCACAACACTTGGCAAGGTTGGTGACGAAAAGCTTACCTCTGCAACCTATACAATCGAGGATGTGCAGAAGGCTCATAGTCTTTCTGTAACCTTCTCTGACGAAGAAACACAGTATGTAACCCTTACTGTTAAGTATAACGCAGACCACGGTACCTGCAACGGTGGCGAACTTACAGAAAGCGTTGTAAAGGGCGGCTCCTGCAGCATCAGCATTGTTCCCAAAACAGGCTACTATGTAGCAAAGATTATCGACGGCGAAAATGAAATTACAAACTTTGTTGGCGATTCTTACTATGTAAGAAACCTTAACGAGGACAGAACCGTAGAGGTTATCTTCGAGCAGGAGGCTATTCCCGAGCTTCTGGGCGATGTTAACTTAGACGAAAAGGTTAACATCAAGGACGCAACTCAGATTCAGAAGGCTGTAGCAAAAATAGTTGAATTTGACGAAGGCGAAAACCGCCGTGCTGAAGTTACAGGTGACGGCAAGGTTAACATCAAAGACGCAACCGCAATCCAGAAGTATGCCGCAAAGATTGAAACAGGATTCCCCATCGGCGAGCCTATTTAACCGTTAGCTACGGTGGGCAATTCCGCCTTTGGGTAGGTCAAATGTAAATTGAACCTTTCCGTTACGGCGGAGATATAAAAGTATAGGGATAAATCCTTTTGTATAAAGTTAATCTAAGGAGGATATTATTATGGCAATTTGTAATAAATGCGGAGCAAATGTGACTGATGAGGTAAAGTTCTGCCCTCAGTGCGGAGCAGAGATAGTTGCATCTCCTGCTCAGGAAAATGTAAACACCGAGGAAAAAGAAAGCTTTGCCGATAAGGTAAAGGGCATAAACGATACACCCGATACTACAGCAGACTTTGAGGCTAAAGACATTCAGGATAACAAGACTATTTCCTTTCTTTCTTACTTGGGTCCCCTTGTTTTTGTGCCTATGTTTGCCAGAAAACGCTCAAAGTTCGCACGTTTTCACGCAAATCAGGGCTTGGTTCTCTTTATTGCCGACGCGGCTTATGTTGTAGTTCAGAATATTCTTTTAGCAATTCTCAGGGCAATTTTCCCCTGGAACTGGAACTATGGTTACCTCGGCGGCAGAGGCTTTGTCTTTGATATGCTAAGCACCATTCTTGGTCTTGTGTGGATTGTGTTTGGCGTTCTTGCTGTTATCGGCATTATAAATGCCTTAAAGGGTAAGGCAAAAGAGCTGCCCTTTATCGGAAAAATTAAACTGCTTAAGTAAAGCATAAATAAAACTTATAAATATAATTTGCAACCCCTCTGCGTGAAAACAGAGGGGTTAACTTTTTATTGAGCGAAATCACTTCGCTACACCTTTGCCACCAACTTTGTGAATGGTGTCAAGCAACCTGACGGTGGGGTAAAATGCCTCACACCAAGACAGGCAGGTGATCTTCTCGGACACAGTACCTCGCAGATTACCGAAATGTATTATGTGAAAAGAGATAACTCAAGGCTTGTTGGTATAACAGATAGTTTCGAAATCTGAGTAAAGAAAAACACAGGGCATCGGAAACGTTGCTCTGTGTTGTGATTTTGTATTGAAAGAAAAATAAAATAATGTATAATTTGTTTGTAACGTTTTTTGTGTTGTCTTATCTTATAGTTGAAAGGCGGTGAAAATGTGGCAGACTTTGAGAGAATTTTTGAAGAGAATCGAGGCTTTATCTATAAATATCTTTTTAAGATGTGCAGGAATCACACTCTTGCAGAGGAACTTACCCAAGAAACTTTTTTCAGAGCATATATGAATATATCCAATCTTAAGAAAGAAGATAAGGCGTCATTGTGGCTTTGCAGTATAGCTAAGAATACTTATTTTGCTTTTTATAACGAGCAAAAGAAACTGGAGCCACTGGAGAATAGCGTAGATGCCGAAAGTCCCTTTGATACAGTAGATATTCTTGAGAATAAAGAACTTGCTCAAAAAGCCTTTTCGGTTTTGCATAGTTTGGAAGAGCCATATAAGGATGTGTTTATGCTTTCAGTTTTTGCAGGACTTTCTCTTAAAGAAATCAGCTCCCTTTTTGGAAAAAGTGAAAGCTGGGCAAGGGTCACATTTTACCGAGCAAAACAAAGAATAACAGAAAGAATGAGGTAAGAATTATGGATTGCAATGTGATTATGGATTTACTCCCTCTTTATGCTGATGGTTGTTGCTCAAAACAGAGCGAAGAATTGGTAAAAGAACATCTTAAAAGTTGCAAGGTGTGCAAGCAGGCTTATGCTGATATGAGCGAAGAAAACCTGGGTAATTCTGTAAATATAACACCGCCTGTAAAAATTGGTAGGATAAATCAATTCAAGGCATCTGTATTACAGTCGGTACTTTTGTTTTTATCTTTTGCAGCTATAACTTTAGGAGTAACCTTTGAGGCGATGACTCCTATGGGTATTGATAACGGCAATTGGGCATATATGATTATTGTGCCTGCTACCGCTTTTATGCTTTCTCTTGTGAATTGGTACTTTGTCAGATTTTATAAGAACAGAAGCATTTTCTCTACTTGTTCTGCGGTGATTACTTTTGGTTTAGCCTTATGCGGTTATGTGTGGGCAGTGCTTCATTATGGTAGTTTTACATCTTACTATTTTGTTTTTGGTATAGGTCTTGTTGTTACAGCGGTGTTATGTGTTGTGTCTAAAATCTTCTCTTCTTTGTATGCCAAGGCGATTGGAAAGGAATGAGAACATTGAAAAAGGCAGTGTGTATATTATCTGTAGTGTTGATTTTGTTTTCTTTTACAGCTTGTCAGTCTACAGAGGACGCTTTTGGTGCGTTGGCTTTTTTCAGTATGATAATGGCATCTGATGATAGTGTTCCTAAAGATAAAATTGTTGAGTTTGTTAATGAACATCAAGATGAGCTTAAAGAATGTGCTGAGAATGATGATTTTTATGAGTTCGAAGGACGTGGTATAGTAAAAAGTGTTTATGATTCAGGGACATACACAGAGTTTTATTGTGGCGGAAAGGGATTGGCGGCAGGTTCTTCATATTATTGTGGCTTTTTCTATTCACCCCATGATAGTGCAACAGCTATGTGGCCACATCTGACGGTAAGTCCCGAAGAAAACGGATTTGTTTATGAAGAGGTTAACGGAGATAACAGGTTTTATTCAGAGGAAATCTTTGATTGCTTTTTCTATTACGAACAATCCTATTGATGAATATGGGGTGAATAAATGAAGAAACTGATTATTTTTTCGGTATTAAATGGTTTTATCAGTGCGTTCCTATTAATATTTATGGCTAATTATTTCGTATCAGAAAGGTTTATGAAAGTTGAACTTTCTTCTGATGTGTTTATAGGAACAGTTGTTTTATTGGCGATTCTCAGTTCCATAGGATTTGTGATTACATCACGAAAGCAGCCGGTAGGTAGAATATGGGGTGCTTTTGGAATAGAAATTGGTTCTGCTATTATGTTTGTGATTACAGACCTCGTTCTGAAAACTTTTAGGATTTCAATCAACTTTTTTGCTGTGTCGGCTGATGATAACCCTGCTTCAGGTTTGTTGATTCTTATTTTTGGAATGATGTTTATAGCTTTAAGTTTGTTGATACATATTGTTATAGGTTTGGTGTTTTCCATATTGTCAGTAAAGAAAAAGTCTGAATGATATAAGTATAATTGAATACCGATAAATATCCCTCTGCATAAAAAACAGATGGGTTATCTTTTTCATTCCCCTGCTAAACTCCTGCTGCAAATGGATATAGTTGTGTTTATGTTTAAATATATAGGCACGATAGGGGATAAAACCGAATAGAAACAATGAAAGCCGTTTTAACGAGAGTTAAAGCGGCTTTTGGCGTAAAAGAAACAGGACACCACGAAATGTGATGTCCTGTGTTTTATTGCCTTCTAGGCAGTTCTGCACGAAAGTGCAGAACAAACAACCACCCGCTATGCGGGTGCGCATCAAATGTTATACAAAAA
>JAUNEH010000064.1:2370-9811 GCA_030525665.1 Ruminococcus sp. | reverse complement strand
TAATTAAGGTGTAAACGACATTCTTCGTAAGAAGGGTGTCGTTTTTCTTTTGTCAAAAACAAACAAAGCTCATCTCGTAATTTTGTTTAGTGTGTTAGAGTGTGGACTATTGAAAATAGACCTGCAGTGTTATATAATTAAATCAGAAGAAATTCTAAAAATTATATGTTCAGGAGGTTGTTATGAAAAGATTGTTTAAGAATTTATTGACATTTGCCCTTGTGGTGGTGATTGCTTTCGGCTCTTTTGCTTTTGTGTCTGCCGAAGGCAGTATGAGCAATAGCTTGATTTATTTTGAAGCACCCGATTTCTGGGATGAATTCGAGAATATTTATTGCCATATCGCACCTTACGGCGGCGATGCTTTCGCAAATTGGCACTCGGAAGTTACCAAATGCAGCAAGGTAGGCGATAACCTTTATGCATACGACCTTTCAAAGGTTGGCTCTCTACAAAAAGGCGAGTATTACAGTGTTATTTTCAGTTCTGATAATCTTAACCAAACCTATGATACAATACTTACTGCAAAATGTATCGGCGACACTCTTTATTGCGACGGCAATATTGTAGAGGAGCCTACAGCCTCGCGTCACAATACTGCTTACTGGAAGAATACCTTCCCCATAATGGTGGGGGACAGCAACCTTGACAAAAAAGTTTCCGTACAGGATGCCACAAAAATACAGAAGGTTATTGCATTTGTTGATTTTATGCCTGTTCATTGGCTTTTTATGCTTGATACAAACGGCGACACAAATGTAAATATCAAGGATGCAACCGAAATACAGAAATGGGTTGCAAAATTACCCTCAAACGATAAAATCGGCGTGTTTGACGAAGAGGTTACAGAATCTACAACGGTGACAGAGTATGCAACTAATGCAAGTGATGACCAAAAGGCAACGGAAATTCCCACTTCCTCTGTAGTTTCTACCGACCCTGCAGAGAGTACAATATCTGCATCTTCTTCTAACGAAGGGCAGGAGGTAACTGAGCCTCAAGAGTCCTCTGCTACCACCGACCCTGCAGAAAGCACAGCACCAGAGGAGCCTGTTCCCACAAGCACTGCACAGGGAGAAGAGCCTGAGCTTGAACCATACCAGAAAGAAGTAATTGATATATTTGTAGCAGAGGGTCACAATCCCTATGAAGAAGGAATGTTTTACAGATGTATTTACAATTACTACGCCGAGGCAACTGACGATGAGGAAGATGCTCCCGATTATGTGCTTATCTGGACAAGTGTAGGTGCTATAGCTGACGAGGTGTTTGAGGTTATTATCGGCGACTATGTACTTACTTGTCCCGGACACTGTGCTCCTTATCTGCCCGGCTATTATATCTTCATTCCCTCTACAAACACCCTTCTGACTATTGAGGAGGCTTATCATCAAAAGCTTGAGGGACTAAAAACCGTTTTTGAAGAAGCACCTGTTTTCCGTCCCGTAGAGGTGGATTTTAAAATTGTTGATGAGCAACGTGTAAGCTGGTACGGAAGTGAGAATACCGAGCTTTTCTTACTGCATCATAACTCTCAGGTGGAGAGCGTTACTTCAAAATTTGAAAGTGGCAAAGCTCCTGAAATCAATCTTCCTGCTGATGAAAAGGGCTTTTTTGGTGATAAAATCTATTTAGTATCGCTGAATTTCTTAGGCGGAGGTAACTCTTACCAGACTATTGACAGAATTACTGTTGTAGACCATACTCTTACTGTATACCGCACAATTATAAGCCCCGAACTTCAGACTCCTGATATGAACTATCAATATGTGCTTATCGAGCTTGACTCAAGTCTTCTCGAAAGTATAGGCGAACTTAAGGATATGACAGTTAATTATACTGTTTAATCTGAAAAACAATTTGTTTCTTAGCTTAACCCCTTTGCTGTGGCAGAGGGGTTTTGTTTTTTTTGTTTATCCTTAGCTTTCTATAAATAATATCGGTAGGGCAGAGAACGAGCAAAATATGCAGAAATTTTTATTTTTTTCATATATAGTGTAAAAGCTTTGTATTGACTGTTAAATTACTATTTGCTATAATTATTCTGTACCATTATATGTAAAAGTATATGTACATCAATTTCGCTTTTTCAGGAGGACTTATGGAAAAGATTAAAAACTTACTCAGGAAAATAAAGGAACTTGTTTTACGCAAAAAAGTTCTCTTTATTATAATTGCGGCAGTGTTGATTGTTGCAATTATCGGCACAACCCTGCTTTTTGCGTTGCCCGGGGTGTTTTCCAAGCCCGGCGAAGGTGACAATGATGATGACACAGGTTCATCAGGCGGCAGTACTGCGTACAGTGTGAGCGTTAAAACCGAAGGCGACAGGACCTTGGCTGAAATTGACGTATACGTATATGCCGACTCAAATCTTGAAGATTTGATGGATTACAAGAAAACCAAAGAAGACGGCACAGCTTCCTTTAACCTTAAGAAGAGCAGTGACTATGCAATTGTTCTTTCCGGTGCACCCAAGGGCTACGCCGTTGACGAAAGCTATAAGTTTGACGGCGAAAGCGCTGAGATTGTTCTTAAGTCTTCCATTATTACAGACGAAGACTTGTCGACCGCTACACTTGGCATTGGTGACGTAATGTATGACTTTTCGGTTACTACCTCAAAGGGGGACAAGTTTACCCTTTCTGAGGTATTAAAGGAAAAGAAGCTGGTAGTTCTTAACTTCTGGTACACAACCTGTACCTGGTGTCTTGAAGAGTTTCCTGTTATGAACGAGGTTTATAAGGATTACAGCGATGACGTTGCAATAATCGCCCTTGACCCCATGGATGATGCAAAGGCGGTTGAGGCTTTTGCTAACCAGTACGGCTACGAATTCCCCATGGCATCTTGCCCCAGTTCGTGGTCAAATACCTTTGGCATTACAGGCTATCCTACCTCTGTGTTTATTGACCGCTATGGCGTAATCAGCGTTGTAGAGGCAGGTGCTATTACAAGCAAGCGTCCCTTTGTAAGTGCTTTTGAGCATTTTACTGCTGATGATTACAAACAGGTTATCTGCGAAAACGGTATCGGCGACCTTGTTACTCAGATTAAGCCTACTTATACAATGGATACATCTGAGGCTATCAGTGCTTTAATCAACAAAGGCAACGTAAACGTTACCTACCGCCCTGAAACCGAGGATGAAAACGCCGAGTATATCTGGCCCTTTATTGCAGGCGAAAAGCTTGGTGAGGATTGTGTTTATGCATCTAACGTAGGTATTGATGATTCCTATGCTATTATGTATGCCGACGTTACCTTGAAAAAGGGCGAGGCACTTGGTTTTGATTATCTGATTTCCTCCGAAAGACTTAACGACGTTATGTATGTAATCGTTGACGACGAGGACGTGTTCCAGATTTCAGGTGTTTCCGAGAAGGAAGAGTGGCAGAGCTGCTATCCCTGCGTTGCAGAAGAAGACGGTACCTACGAGGTTGCCTTCTGCTTCCTTAAAGACAGCGACACCGCCGAAGGCGATGACACAGTTTACATTGACAACGTTCGTGTTGTTGACAAATCCGAAATTGATGTTGCTACATATCTGCCCCGCGAGGCAGCTACTACCAAAGACGGCGAAACCTTTAAATATGTAGACTTGGTTTATAACGAAAACGACAGCTACTATCACGTAGGCTCTGCCGACGGTCCTTTGCTTTTAGCAAACCTTATTAACTACACTCAGTTCAATGAGGAACAAACCCTTCACGACATCGTGTATAACGGCGATGCCGATAAGGACGGCGTAAGGCTTTACGATAAGGTAGAGGAAGGCGGACTTGGAATGGTTACCTACTTCTCTTATGCTTCTAACTCAAGCCTCAGCGGTGTTTGTACAGTAACCAAGGAGCTTGCCGAAATGCTTAAGCAGGTTGCCGAGGTTGCAGGTTTTGAGGATGATGAAAATGAGTGGCTTAAGATTTGTAAGTATTATCAGGCTTACGGCCCCGACACTACTCAGCTTGAGGACCCCATCAAGGGTCTTGCAGGCTTCAATGCTTTTGAAACAGTAGTAGGTACAAACGTTGAGTCCAACAGCTTTTATTACGACAGACCCATTATCCCCAGAGGCTTGTTCTCTAAATTCGTACCCACTCAGTCAGGTGTATACCGCATAACTTCCAAGAGCGACTACGAAGACGGTATCGAGGCATGGATTTTTGACAAGGATTGTCAGCTTATTTATACCTATGCCCACGACGAGAGAATGTATGACGATACCAAGAACTGCTCTATCGTGTATTATATGGAAGCAGGCGAGACCTATTACATTAATATGGCATTCTGGGATATATACGCCACAGGTACCATTAATTACGACGTAGAGTATGTTGCTCCTTCATTAGAGCTTTTCCGTTTGGCTTCTCCCGGATTCTTTACTTATGATACCGATGCTACAGGCAGTGCAATGTATGACGTTATCGACGGCGGTATTACTCCTGTGCTTAAGGATGACGGCTATTACTATGAAGCCGAGGGCGGCAGTCTGATTTACGCCGACTTCGAGGGTATTACAAATATCTTTGGCAATACAATTGTAAATATGATAGATATGGGTAGCTTCGACTTTAGCAAGTCCGAAAGCGACCACGAGATTCTTGCTTACTTAAAGAACAACGACAATGACGTGGACAAAACCACCGAATACCTTGAAGAGCTTTGGGGCGAGGATTTTGACAGATACGCCGAGGAATATCAGATTGACGATATTTTCGAGGGTAAGTTCCATGGCACAGGTGAGGATTACACCGAGCAGATGCGTAAATACCTTGATAAGATTGACCATTCCTCCAATACAGAACGCAACGGCTGTGTTCCTGTAGACGAGGGACTGGTTGAAATCTTAGAGCTTCTTATGAATAAGTACACCTTCGAAGATGTAGATAATTCTTGGCTCAAGGTATGCTACTACTACGACTACCTCGGAGCTGAGGCTTGATTATTAAGAAGGAACGGTAGATTATGAAAAATATTAAAAAAGTTATATCCGTTTTGCTTTTGGCTGTTCTTACTTTGTCGGCTGTTTCTCTGACCGCTTGCGGTTCGGGAGAAACAACCTACAAGGTTACCGTTAAGGATGCAGTCGGTACTCCTTATACATCCGGCGTAATCGTTAGATTTATGAAGGGCGGCGAGCAAGCTGCAATGCAGACTGTTGACGAAAAAGGCGTTGCTTCAAAAACACTTGCAAGCGGCAAGTATGATATTGAGCTTAAGTTTGCCGATGACGGCACCGATTGCTATTATGATGAAAACCTTCAGGTTACAGCAAGCGAAAACGAAATCGACGTTATCTTAGCTCAGAAGCTCAGCTCAGAGCCTGAGGTGCTTTTTGCAAGCGGCGAAGAGTTTGATGCTTATACTATCGACGCTGGCTGTACTTATGTAAGCCTTAACTCCGATAAGCGTAACTACTTTTTGTTTGTTCCTGCAGAAGCCGGTAATTACGAGGTTTCGGTAGCAGAAAATAACGATACACAAATCGGCTATTACGGCTCAACCCATTTTGTGCAGGAAAATTCGGCCGCCGAGGTTGTTGACAACAAGTTTACTCTTTCTGTTACCAATGATATGATTGGTACAGGTCAGGGAGGAACTTCGGTAATGGTTATAGGCGTTGACAACCATTCCAAGGATAAGGACGGTTGTATACTCGTCGTTAACCGCACAGGCGACCCCGAGAAAACCCTTGCAGATGAGCCTTGGACAATTTACGAGAAAACTGCTGAGCTCAGCCCCTACACCTTGCCTCAGGGTGCAACTATCAAGGAGTTTGACTTAACAGCTTCTACTTCTAAGTACAATCTTGTTTATAACGAAGCAGACGGCTTCTATCATCTTGATTCAAAAGACGGTGCTTTGGTACTTGTTCGACTTGGCAAGGATTGCCAGTACATTAACTGCTTTAAGTCCATGCTTGACCGTTCGGGCGTAGTAAAGTATTTCTTTGACGATAACGGCGAATTCGTTAAGAAGGAAAGCTACTCTGAATGTCTTTTAGAGTATATTGATTGTGCTGATGAAAAAGAGGGTGTTTACCCCTTAACCGAAGACCTTAAGTACATAATTCAGCAACGCGGCGAATATGCCCAGTGGTGGGATTTTGAAAGCAGTAACTTCCGCTTTCAGGATGCCGACGGCAATAATATGCCCGAGATTAATACCGAGATAGCATGGCTTTTGATGTCTTGCTACATTGAGTGATTATTATGAAAGCTATTATAAGTAAATGTGCTTGCCTTGTGTTAGCACTTATGGTTGTCCTTTTGTGTGCAGGTTGCAGTAATAACGAAGAACCTCAGGCTCCCGCACTTACTGCTGATGCTGTTCTTTCTGAAAGCAATTACCGATTGGGCGACACAATGGGCGACTATACTGTAACCGATATTAACGGTGTTAGTTATAAGTTTTCTGATATTCTAAAAGACAAAAAGGCAATTGTGCTTAACTTCTGGTTTATTAACTGCGGTCCCTGCAGAATTGAATTTCCTTATATGAATGAAGCCTACGAAAGCTTCAAGGAAGATATTGAAATTCTTGCAATCAATCCGGTGGGGGACAGCGAGGCGGACATCAAAGCCTTTGCCGAGGAAAACAGCTTAAGCTTTCCTGTAGTAACAGGCGACACAGCGTGGAATACTGCTATGAATATTCAGGGGTATCCCACAACTGTGGTGATTGACAGAACAGGCGTTGTATCTATGAAGCATACAGGCTACATAGACTCTACCGAAACTTTTAAGGATATTTTTGAGTTTTTTACTAAAGACGGCTATACCCATACTATAGTAAATAACCTCAGCGATATAAAGTAAATTTTAGAAGGTGGTACCAATGAAGAAATTATTAGTATTGTTTACTGCTCTTTGTCTTGTGCTTTGTCTTGCCGCTTGCGGCGAAGGTTCAGGTAATGCAGTAAATACCGACCCTGCAGAGACTTCCTCTGTAGCCGAAACAACTCCCGCTGTAACCGAAAGCACAGCCTCCTTTGTGGTAAAGGTTACTGATAAAGACGGCAATGCCTTAAAGGGTGTTATGCTTCAGATTTGCAAGGATACCTGCATTCCTATGATGACAGACGAAAATGGTGTGGCAAGCTTCAATATCGAAGTAACCGATGAGCACAAGCTTTCTGTTTTGAGCTGTCCCGAAGGCTATGCCTATAACGGCGAAGCAGAGGTTTATCTTGAAGATGGCATGACAGAGTTCGCTGTTGAGCTTGATGCTCAGTAAATAGGGAGGAATACGAAATGTTTAATAAAAAGCTTTTTTCTATTATAAGTCTTGTTCTTGCAAGCTTTATGCTTCTTTTTCTTGCGGCTTGCAACAATAACACAGGCACCAGTACAGCAGACGAAAGCACTGCAGGCGACACCTCAACCGCTATTACAACAGCCGGTGAGAGCACAGCAACAGAGGCTTCCTCTTCAACTGCTCC
>JAUNEH010000064.1:0-2360 GCA_030525665.1 Ruminococcus sp. | reverse complement strand
TACAACTACAGCAGGCTCAGAAGGCTCACAGGGCGGTCAGTCAACAGATGCTCCTGTGGCTGTAAATCCCGACGGCGAAGAAATCATCGGTGCAGGCTCAAGCTCTCAGCCTTACCTCGAAACACCCGACTCAAGCATGACAGTTACAACAGTAAAGGTTCCTGCAGGCAAGGCCCTTTACTACGACATTTATCGTGTTGGCGGCAAATACTTAGAGATTAACGACAGCGACGCCTACGTAATTTACGAGGGCACACGTTATGATGCAAACGGCGGCAGCGTTTCCTTTGTTGTCGGCTCAGCTCTTGCAAGCGATGCTGTAAGCTTTCAGATTGGTAACTCCGGCTCAAGTGCAAAGAGCTTTGAAATCTGCTTCTACGATTTATACGGCTCCTTTGACAACCCTGAGATTATTGACAAAATGAATGCTAAGTGGATTACTACAGACCTTTACGCAGGTAACGATGCTGGCTATAATTACAAATATACTGCAGAAAAAACAGGTACACTCCGCTTTTACGTAAAGAATGCATTGGATGAGTTCCTTTTCTCTGCAACACGCAATATGTATTCAGACGGTATGCTTATTCCTGTTCAGAGCACATTTGTTGACAACGTTAAGTCCGACAGCAACGGTAACTACATCGAGGTAGAGGTAGTTAAGGGCGAAACCGTTACAATTGCAGTATCTTCTTATCCTATGGGTGCTTACTATCCTGCTGTAACCGTTCAGTGGTATGGCACATATGCCAACTAATCAATAAAATATTTATATATTTTACATAATTTTTGTAATAGTTGTTGCATTCTGCAAAAAAGTGCAGTATAATTACAATAATTTATTATTCGACGAAGGTCGTATAAAATATAAAGGAGAGGATACCAATGAAAAAAATCTTATCTATGGTTTTGTGCATATTGATGGTTGCATCCGTATTCGCAATTCCTGTATCAGTAAGTGCATCAACCGCTGACGAAGCAGTGTTTGATCCCACTACTACAATGTATTACACAGTAGACTATGTACGTGTAGACGGCTCTATGAGCTGTTGGGACGATGCATACGTTTACGAGTGGACTCCTGCAGCAGACGGCACTCTCATTCTTGAGAATGACGACAGCTGTGACGACGCATGGGTTGTTGTTGGTTCTAATATCGACATGTCTGCAAGCGCAGCCCTTGAGCCCGAAATGACAAGTGCTTCTGTAGAAGTTACAGCAGGCGTACCCTACACCATTTCTGTAATGACATGGTCTGAGGAATCAGGCGCAGTTGCTTTCTGGGCATTCTTTGAAGAGGGTTCTTCAAGCTCTGCACTTGAGGGTGCCGGCACATACGAGAATCCCTACGTTATCGATAGCACAGTTACAGAGCTTCCTGCTATTGCAATGGGCGAAACAAATTACTATGCTATTTCTGCAGACCCCATCACAACATACAACCTTTCCGTTCGCGGCGGTTTTATGATGGATTCTTTCGACCTCTATGTTATTAACAACGATACAACTGTTAGCTCTATGATGGGTCAGGCAGCTGTTGAAAACATTGCTCCCTACACTGCAACACAGAAGATTGTTTTCTCTATTACTAACACAGCTCTCGGCGAGGGCGGCCCCTACACATTCGAGTTAATTGCTAACGAAGCAAGCACACTGGGTACAGCGGATGACCCCGATACATTAGTTCTCGATGCAATCACAACTGCTGATATTGCAGGTGCTACATACTACTATGCTTACACAGCAGAGCAGGACGGCACACTTGCAATCCAGTTTATGATTACTGACGATTGGGTTTGCTCTATTTCCGGTGGTGCTGCAGATGCAGTTTACGTTGAGTCTTATGCAGAGGACGCAGTTAACCCCGTTACTTACCCTGTAACAGCAGGCGAAGAGATTATCGTTTGGGTTGCTGTTAATGATTTCACAGCAGGTTCCGTATACTTCAAGGCTACTTTCGAGGCTGCTCCCGTACTTCCTGAGCACACCTACAACGTAGCTGGCGAAGCAGAGCTTTGCGGCGAGGGTTGGAACCCTGCAGCTAACCAGATGACATACGACGGCGACGGCACATGGAGCATTACTTTCGAGAACGTTCCTGCAGGCGACCACGAGTTCAAGGTTGTTCAGGACGGTGCTTGGAATAACCCCGACTTTAACCTCGAGGGCAGTGCAAACGGTGCAGGTAACGCAGTTGTAACAGTAGAGGTTGACGGTTCTACAGTTATTATCGGTTTCGACGGCGAGAAGGCTATTATCGAAGACATTATTGCTCCTGAGCTTCCTCCTGTAGATGAGCCCGCAACAAAGGATGAGCCTGTTGTTGACGACGCTACAAAGGATGAGCCTGTTGTTGATGA
>JAUNEH010000063.1:1818-9825 GCA_030525665.1 Ruminococcus sp. | reverse complement strand
AGTCCGACGCTATCGAGCTTAAGGATTACCTCTACAATACCGACGGCTCTTGGGCAGGCAACACCGAGGTTTGGATTTATCAGAACGGCACTGACGAGCAGATTACTCTCCGTCGTGACCTCTTAGACCTTATTACTGCAACTACTGCTGAATATAACGGCGGCGTTAATGCTAAGGACTACACAGAGGCTTCTTGGACTGCATTCGTAACAGCATACGAAGATGCTTACACTATGTCCGGTGCAAAAGCAACCACTCAGGCACAGCTTGACGCCGCAGAGGACGCTTTACAGGAAGCTTTCGGCAATCTCGAGCTTCAGGCTTACTACACAGTTACAGTTACCCAGACAGGCTTAACCCTTGGTACAGTTACAGTTGGCACAACCGACATCACTGCTGACAAGGGTACAGCTCAGGTAACACAGGGCAGCACAGCTAATATTACAGTATCTGCTCCTGCAGGCTATTACATCAAGGCTATTACAGGTGATATCGAAGCAAAGGACCAGATTTCACCCTACAAGACTACATTAATAGTAGATGCTGACAAGTCCTTTACAGTTGAATACGCAAAGAATCCCACAGTTTCTGTTACTGCAAGTGTTAATGGCGGTACAATCACCGTTAACGGTGCATCTGTTCCTGTTGGTGTAACCTACGGCTCTACACCTTCATTAAGCATCAATGCACCCGAAGGCTACTATATTTCAAGCGTAATGGTAGGCGCTAATGTTATTGATACAAACAGTGACGAAAGCGTTTATCAAAAAGAGTACACCTTACCCAGCATAACAACTGAGACAACAGTAGTTGTTACTTATGGTACAAGAACTCTTTACACTATCACAGTTGAGCCTTACGACGCAGAGGGCGGTACACTTTACGACCATACCCATGCTGTTATCGACCCTGCTACAGGCGGTACCTTTAACGTTTACGCAGGCGACAACCGCACCTTCACTGCTGAAGCTAACGACACTTACGCAGTATTAAACTGGGTTGTTAACGGCACAGAAAAGGACGGCGCAAGCTCTTATACTGTTTCTAACGTTAACTCTAACGTAACTCTTAAACTCAATTGGGAAAAGCTCGAATACGTTGACGTTACAATTAAAGCAAGCCCCAACGATTTAGCTACAGTTAAAGCTGTTGCAAACGGTACAACATATAGCAATAAGGGCACAAGCAGCTTTACACTTTTAGAGGGCACAGAAATTACACTTACTGTATCCGGTGTTGATGGCAGATATGATTTCGCAGGTTGGAACATTATTGGTAGCTACGATATTGTAGATGGAAACCGCAACAGCGAAACATTTATTATCTCTGCTAACGAAGACCTTACAGTGGTTGCAAACCTTGCTCAGGTATATCGTAGAATATATCTAAAGAACGATGCCAATTGGACAACACCTTATGTTTACCATTTCGGCTCTTCTGAGAATGACTCATATCCCGGTCAAAAAATGACATACGATAGCACTACCGGCTTCTGGTACCGCGATGTTCCTGTAGAAGTTACAGGTCTTAAGTTTAACCAGGGCGGCGATGCCGGTGTTCAGTACGATGGTGTAACAAGTTCTCAGAACATGTTTACTAATGATGATGATACTACAGGCTATCCTACAACATATATCGAACCCGGTTACTACTTACAAGGCAAGTGGAACGGCGGTTCCTACCTTGCAGGAAACCTTGTAAAGTTTGCTGACATTGGTGATGGTGAATACAGACTTACACTTACAGTAACAAGCACAACTGATGGTTACATCTACGTTAACCCTGTAAATCAGGATTCACATTGTTGGAATGCTGCTACAAACGGTGCAACAGGTAACCCCCAGACACTTACTGCAACAGGTGCTTATCAGGCATCTCCCAAGTATGTAAAGGTTGAAATCGACACGAATGACTTTGATGCTGATTACGACGTAACCTTTACCTTTAATCCCACAACACGTGAGTTCAGCTGGACTAAGGAAGTTCACGTTCCCACAATTACAATTATCGGTACAGACGGACAGACAAAAGAGCCTCTATCGGGTATTGATGCAAATATGGATACACCTAACGACAGAATAGGTGATACATACTTTGACATGGATACCATTAAGAGCTCAACTTCACACACATATCATGACGAAGCTCAGGCTGAAAAGGGTGCACCTGTTACCTTCTATACACAGGTTAACATGAACGCTCCCGAATCCAACGCTTACGATTACCGCGTAGAGGGTTGGGTAATCAACGGTACCGAGTTCGTATCTGCTACTAACCTTGGTAACGGTCTTTATAGCGGCTCTTATGTATTTACCGAGGAAACAAATACAGTTATTCCCGTATACTTCCACACCAAGCAGTGGTTAGAAAATGCCGGCGTTAAGACTGTTACAGTTTACGCTGTTGCTGACAAGGATATTGAAAATTGGGACAAATACCTTGCCGCTTACACTTGGTACAAAGTTAGCGGTGTAAACAAGTATGAGCAATTCGGTAAATACTCAGGTCAGGTATTAATTCCTGTAGCAGGTCTTGACGGTGTTTACTACACTTACGTTGAGTACGGCACAGAAGACAAGATTCAGATTTCCGGTATTACCTTTAACAACTATGCCAACGGCGATGGTTACGATGTTGTTGTAAACGATTACAGTGGTATTCAGACCTACGACTACTACGAGTTCATTTCTCTCCTTGAAGATGGCAAAGAAAACATTACCTTCGTTCTTAAGGATACTAACGATACTCAGAACGATGACAGAACATCGGAAACATCTATTAATATTTCCAGTGGTAACTGGGACTTCGTTCAGTTTACCGATTACTCCGGACTTAAGACAGATATCTTCGGCAACGATATCGAAGATATCGACGCTACACTTTCTGACAGCGATGCACTTTACATTGTTCAGGCTG
Source organism: Ruminococcus sp. (assembly GCA_030525665.1). Taxonomy (GTDB): domain Bacteria; phylum Bacillota; class Clostridia; order Oscillospirales; family Acutalibacteraceae; genus Ruminococcoides. The sequence goes on along the minus strand of JAUNEH010000063.1, from coordinate 6,909 downwards.
GTGACAGAAATGTAGTTGATGATACACTTGATGGTCAGTGGTACGTTGAATGTTACCTTTATGATGCAACAGGTAAATATCTTGACAAGTGTTATTCTTACGAGCTTCACGACGAGGATGCCGCTATCTGGTCTACACTCACAGCTTACAAGAATCAAAGAGCTTACATTTCTTATGAAGTAGGTCGTCAGTATGATGCTACTCAAAGATACGACGGTGAGTGGTACGGTGACGCAGACGTTTCTGTAACAGTTAACGTTGCTGTTAACGTTGCAATTATGAACGATGACGGCACATACACAGTTAACACTACAGCTCCTGTAAATGAAGCTGATTACGGTACAGGCTATATCAACTCAACCAATCAGAACATCGACGAAACTCGTGGTGCTACAGCTACACTTTCTGCAATGCCTAACCCTGGCTACAAGTTTGTTGGTTGGTATTCCGCAGACGGCAAGCTGTTTAGTGAAAACGTTTCTACTTCCATTACAGTTGCTATCGGTACAACCTACACAGCTGTATTCGAGCCTCTTGCAAAAGGTCAGTTCTACGTAAACCACTACATCTACAATAATGATAGTGAAGTTATGCCTTCCCATGGTGGTAACGCAGTTCTTTGGGTGGGTATCGAAAACACCACACAGGAAACAAAAGTTGATTTATTTAAGGGCAACTCTGCAAACCTTGCAGCTGTAGAGGGCGATGAGCTTATTATCACAATTGCAACAGATGCAACAGGTGCTGACAAGTTCTACGCTTGGTACACAAATGCAGTTGACAAGAACGGCAACAAGACCTACGAAGAGGTTGGCGTAGACTCTGAAGATAACCTCTACGACAACAAGGGTACTGTTGTTGGTCGAAATGACATAGTTTACTTCCAGTTCAAGTATACTGTTAAGGAGGACGACGATTTCTTTGTTAATATTTACTCCGACCTTATGTATACATCTGTTGACGTAACTCTTATTTATCAGTACAACGACCGTTTCGGTGGCGTTAAGTACTACTACGTTCCTTATACCCTTAGTGCAGAAGAAATCGAAGGCTTTGCGGGTAACGGCGATACTCCTTACACACCTGCTTATATTTCTGGTGACGGTTGGACAAACACAATTCTTGCAAATGCTCCTTACGTAGAGGACTACTACAAGGATACTCAGTGGAAAATCAACAGTGCTTTGTACGATACCATGACCTTCGTATTATGGGCTGACCAGCCTGAATCAATGTACGAGGTAACTATCTACAATGGTCCCGATACAATCGTTAAAACCGGCGGTTATAACGAGGTTATTAACTTAGATGCTAACGAGCTCTTCGGCGGTAACTCAGGCTACGGCTTCTGGTACGAAGATCTCGACGAGAGTGGTAGTTACACTGACGGCGATAAGATTATTACTTACAACGCATACTTCGGTTATCGTATAACTGCAAATATGCATATCGGTTACGAAAAGACTTCCGGCGGTATTGACTTCAACGTATCTCTTGACGAGCCTGTTTACGGTCGTGAGCAGACAACCGATAAGAATGGTAACGTTACAAGCGATAAGGTAATCGTTGACTACATCATTAACATTATTACACCTCACCTCTATGGCGAGGAAGGCTACAAAGATCAGCCTATCTACAGAGACGAAGAGCTTGAAGGCAACTGGGCAGGTGCTCACGTAACTCTTGAAGACTACGAGAGAGTAGAAAACGTTACAGTTGAGTACGGTGTAGTTGTTCAGATGTTCGGTACAGGCGTTATGGTTAACGACGAGGCTACATTTAACGAGGCTCTTGAGATTGCAACTAATAAGGGTTACGGCTCTAACGATAAGGATATTGATAACCTCACATTAGCTGCTGATGGTAACGGTATTACCGATAAGACTAACCTTATTGCTTATTACAACTACACTACTTCCAACCAGATTACTAACTTCAACCGTGTTCTTCTTACAATTTCTTACAACAACACCGAGAAGAACCGCGGATACTTCTACAATGTATATGCATACGCAAAGGTTACCGATAATGAAACAGGTGAGTCTGTTTACTACTTCGGTGATGCTAAGTATCAGAACATTTACGAAGAAGGTATGAAGGATGCTGTGGTTGAAGACAACACCACATTTGAATAAAATATATACTTGACATTGTCATTTATTTGTTTTATAATATTATGTGATTTGAATAGGAGGGAATTTTTATGAGACGAGTATATGAAGCTCCTGAAATGGAAATTACCGTTTTTTCTCTTAAAACAAGCGTGTTGGCAGCAGCCAGTAACAGCGGTACAGAGTTTGAAGTTGGAGGTACCGACGTAAAGGATGAGATTGATCCATTCTAAGCGTAATAATGGCAGTCTAAACAACTAACTTTTATAATTAAGGCGACGGATACATTAATCCGTCGCCTTGTTATTTTGTTTAATTTAATGGCTTGTATTGGTTGCTTTTTATATAAAAGTATTGTATAATAAATATAAATATATAGTTATGAGGTGTTGTCGTGAAAAAGAGAATTTGCTCAGTTATTCTGTGTGCGGTTTTACTTGTAGTGTCAATAATTTCCGCAACCAATGTTTTTGCTGCAACTATTATCGCCGACGGTGATTGGAAGTATGAATTGCCTTCTGCAAACAGCGACGAATATTATATTGAAGGTTATACCGGCAAGGGTGCCAACGTTACAATTCCTGCTACGTTTAACGGCAAGAAGGTTACCAAAATCAATTCTAGTGCCTTCATTAACAATAAAGACATTTTACATGTAAATATTCCCGCCACTATTACCGAAATCGGTGCATCTGCCTTTTACGGATGTACCGGACTTAAAGAGATAATTATCCCTTCAAGCGTTGAGGTAATAGGCGGTAATGCTTTTTATAATTGTTCTTCTGTTTCTATGATTCAGATAGAAGAGGGTACTGCATTAAAGACTATTCCTTCAAGATGCTTTACATATTGTACAAGCCTTGCCACAGTTGTTTTGTCGCAGGGAATTGAAAAAATCGATATTTATGCTTTTTACGGATGTACTAAGCTTATGATAGCTACTTTGCCTGCTTCTTTAACCGAAATTGCAGACACGGCCTTTGATGGTTGTGATTCTATGATGATTGGCGGTTGGGAAGATACCTTTGTAAAGCAGTACGCTACTGATAATAATATAACCTTTATCTCTTATGGTACATACGTTGAGTCTACTACTGCAGCTACTGAGCCTACAACCGAGTCCGAGGCAGTAACTTCCACAGCAACTGATGCCTCAGAGGGTACGTCTTCTACAGCGGCTGTTACTTCTTCTACCGAGTCAAGCACTGCTACTGATACTACCGAGTCGACTCCTTCGTCTTCTGCAGCATCTACCGACCCTGTGGAAAGCTCTACTTCTGCGACAGGCACAACTTCAACAGAGCCTTCTGAATCTGCTTCAACATCTGTGGATGCTTCCTCAGATACAACCGAATCAACAGCTACATCTTCGGCTTTGACATCATCTACTGCAACTGTGCCTTCGTCTTCCGTTGAAAGCACTACTTCTCCGCTTAAGGCTTACTACATCGGTGATACCGATTTAGACGGCAGAGTTTCTATTAAAGACGTAACCCTTATTCAAAAAGAGGTTGCACAAATTGTAGTTCTTGACCATATTCAGCTTTTCCTCGCAAACGTTGATTCTGTGGGTGACGTAACAATTAAGGATGCAACCCAAATTCAAAAGTACCTTGCCGGATATTTAAATATTCTTTTTGTCGGTGACGAGGTATTATTATAATGGCTAAATATAAAATTGCCGATATTGTGGTTGAAATGAAACAGGAGTTTACCGAAACCGCATATTGGTATAAGCCTTATCTTTATGATGGGGAAGAGGAGCCTTTGTTTTCTATTGAGGCACCCCCCGAAAGAATAGATTATCTTGTGACAAACGGTGTGGATATTACTCCTGCAGTTGCCGAAAATATGGTGCTTTGCAGCCGATTTAACCGTTTACTATTAAAGTATTACGGCAGCTATATTCACAGTTCTGCATTGCTTTTCGACGGCAGAGCATATTTGTTTTCAGCTTCAAGCGGTACAGGTAAATCGACACATACTAAAAAGTGGCTCAAAAGATTTGGCGACAGAGCTGATATAATTAACGACGACAAGCCGTCCTTCAGAATTATTGACGGCAAGTGTTACATTTACGGCACTCCCTTTGCAGGTGGTACCGACGTGCAGAAAAATATATCTGCTGAGTTAGGTGCGTTGGTGTTTATTGAGCGAGGCGAGGAAAACTCCCTCGAAAGAATTCCTCCCTCAAAATCAATTGCACTGCTTCTTAATCAATCACCCGGCAGAGCAAGCGAAAAAATAGGTGACAGACAGCTTGAGCTGTTTTCGCAGATATTAACAAACTATCCCGCATATTTATTACGGTGTAATCTTGATGATTCCGCGGTAGATACAGCCATGGGGATTTTAAATAACTGAAAGGATGCTTGTCATGAAAATTAAAGAAAATTATATGCTCAGAAAAGTTGCAGATTGCTATGTTGTTGTTCCTATTGGTGCAGCAGTTGCAGAATTTAACGGAATGATTAATCTTAACGAGGTTGGTGCTTTTCTTTGGCATCAGCTTGAAAACGAGAATACTGTTGAGGGTGTTCTTGCCGCAATGCTTGAAGAGTATGAGGTTGACGAAGCAACCGCAAAGGCTGACCTTATGCGTTTTATCAAAGAGCTTGAGGATGCTAATCTTATTGCATAATTTTTTCGACGGGGTGAAAGCATTTTCGCCCCGATAGATTTTTATTTTATAAAGATTTGAGGAATTGCTTTGAAAAAGAATTCTACTTTAAATAAGCTATTTACCAAGCTTACTGATATCGATACCATTAAGTGGATACTTAAGAATGCTAAAAAGCAGAGGCTGCCTATTGTTTTGCTTACAATAGTTAATGTAATTATTGCTTGCGGCAGTATTGTTATTTCCTATATGCTCAGGAATGTTATTAACTCTGCTACTGGTAAGTTTGGTATGGCCACCGACCAAAGGCTTGATGCAATATTCTTTTGGGGAACTATTTTTGTTATTATTACAATTTCT
>JAUNEH010000063.1:0-1808 GCA_030525665.1 Ruminococcus sp. | reverse complement strand
TCAAGTAGTTTCGAGAATATTGAATAATCACTTGGTTTTCAGAATAACAGCAAGGCTTACTATTGACATTAAATCTTCTTTGTATAAAAAGATGCTCAAAAAAAGCTACGCTCAGATTACTAAGTTTCATACCGGCGAAATGCTTAACCGTCTTAATGACGATGTAAGCACTATTGCAGGTACAATTACGACACTAATTCCTAACGTAGTATTTATTATTGTTAAGCTTATCGGTATTTTTGTAGTCCTTGCTACAATCGACCCGCTTTTCACCTTACTTTTCATAGGTGTTGGCTTGGGTGTGTTTATTTTTTCTTCTCTTTTCAAAGGCTCTATGAAAAAATATCACAAGCAGATTATGGAAACCGACGGAAAAATTCGTTCCTTCATGCAGGAAACTTTAGCAAGCTTAATGGTGGTTAAGGTCTTCAAGGCAGAGGATAAGGTTGAAAAAACAGCATCAGAGCTTCAGGAGGAAAATTTCAAGCGTAAGGCTAAACGAAATATTATTTCCATTACTACGCATTCTGCTTTTACCTTGGCTTTTAACGGTGCCTATCTTTTCGGTTTGTTTTATTGTGCCGTAAAAATTGCCAATAATGACCCCTTAATTGATTACGGTACCCTTTCTCAGGTGCTTTCTCTTGTTTCACAAATCAGTGTGCCTATAAATTCACTTACAAGTATTATTCCTACATTCTATGGTGCAGTGGCTTCTGCCGAGCGAATTATTGAGCTTGAAGGTTTAGATGACGAGCCGGAAATAAATGACAGTAACCTTGATGTAGCCAAGCTTTACTCTGAGCTTGAGAGCATAGAGTTTGACAATATCTCTTTCAAATATGACCGCGACGAGATATTTGAGGACACAAGCCTTACTGTTAATAAGGGCGACCTTGTGGTTATGACAGGCATTTCGGGCATCGGCAAAAGCACACTCACCAAGCTTCTTTTGGGAGTATTTCCTCTTGAAAGCGGAGAAATTTACCTTAAGTTTAAAGACGGCAAAAAGCTTACCGTAGATACCAATACAAGAAAGTTCTTTTCTTATGTACCACAGGGCAACTTCCTGCTTTCGGGAACTATTAGAGAAAATGTTTCCTTTATTAATTCCGATGCAACCGATGAGGATATCTGGCGTGCAATCCGATTTGCGTGTGCGGATTTTATTGCTGAGCTTCCTGATGGACTTGACACTGTAATCGGTGAAAAGGGCTTAGGACTTTCCGAGGGTCAGGTTCAGCGTGTGGCTATTGCAAGGGCGTTCCTTTCTGATGCACCGGTTATTCTTCTGGATGAGGCAACCTCTGCGTTGGATGAAATGACTGAGCTTAGGCTGCTTGATAATATTAAAAAGCTTTCCGATAAAACCTGTATTCTTATTTCTCACAAAAAAGCCGCTAACGACGTATGCAATAAAGAAGTAAGAATCATTGATAAAAAAATTACGGTGTTAGAAAATGAGCACAGCATTAGTTGAAGCTGATTACAATTTAAAATACTTTTTGCAGCTTATGCAGTCGGTGTTAAACTCATCCGCTGTCCCCGAGCCTGACGAGCCGCTTAACTGGGGAATGGTTTACGATATTGCCGTAAATCATTCTTTAGGTGGTATGCTTTACTATGCCATACAAAAATTACCCGAAAGCCGCCGGCCAAAAGGCACAATGATGGCATATCTAAAGCAGATGCATCAGGAACAGATTGTTTCTGACCTTAACCTGTCATTTGAAACCGAAAGAATGCTTGGTATTCTTAGCTCAAAAGGCATAAAATGTATGCCGTTTAAGGGTATCGTTACCAAAGCT
>JAUNEH010000013.1:0-35391 GCA_030525665.1 Ruminococcus sp. | reverse complement strand
CTTATGATTGAGGAAGTTATCCGCTTTAACGCTTCTGAAGCTCCTGCAAAGATGGGTACATTCTCTCAGTACGACCATCCTCACACTCTCGCAAGATATGCAGAGATTGCAGACGCTCTTAACCTTGGTGGTAACACAGACGAGGAGAAGATGGAAAACCTTATTAAGGCTATCAATGAGCTCAAGGCTAAAGTTGGTATCAAGGATACAATCAAAGACTACGGCATTGACGAGGCTGATTTCCTTAACCGCCTTGACGATATGGTAGAGCAGGCATTTGACGACCAGTGCACAGGTGCTAACCCCCGTTATCCCCTTATGAGTGAAATTAAGCAGATGTATTTAAACGCTTACTACGGCACACATAAAGATATCTGATAAGGAGGATTTAATAATGAAACTTGACAACGTAATTGCAGTAAGACCCAACAAAACCATCTACAGAGACGAAGACAAGTGTATTAAGGTTTTCAGCTCTGATTACTCTAAGGCAGATGTTTTAAACGAGGCTTTAAACACTGCAAGAATTGAAGAAACCGGACTTAACATTCCTAAGATTATTGAGGTTACAACAATTGACGGCAAATGGGCAATTGTAACCGAGTTTGTGGAGGGCAAAACCTTGGCAGAGCTTATGCAGGAAAACCCCGACAATATGGACGAATACATTGAAAAGCTGGTGGACATTCAGCTTGAGATTCACTCCAAAAAGAGTCCTCTCCTTAATAAGCTTAAGGACAAAATGAACCGTAAGATAAGCTCCACCGAGCTTGACGCAACCACACGTTACGAGCTTCATACACGCCTTGAGGGTATGCCCAAGCACAACAAGGTTTGCCATGGCGACCTTAACCCCTCCAACATTATTGTTAAAGAAGACGGCACACCCTACATTATCGACTGGGCACACGCAACCCAGGGTAACGCATCTGCAGATGCCGCCAGAACATACCTTCTTTTCTGCCTTGCAAATCAAGAGGAAATTGGCAAAAAATATCTTAACGCATTCTGCAAAAAGAGCGATACCGCCCTGCAGTACGTTCAGAAGTGGATGCCAATTGTAGCCGCTTCTCAGTCCGTAAAAGGCAACGCCGAGGAACGCGAGTTCCTGCTTTCATGGGTAAACGTAGTTGACTACGAATAACCCGTTAGCCACGAGAGGGCAATTCGCCTTCGGACAGGTAACATATAATAATAACCTACCATCAACGGCGGGTTATACAAAATAAACTGAAACAAAGTATCAACGCCCGACGGCAAAAGAAAACCGTCGGGCGTTATTTTATACACTTACTTATTTATAACATTATTTATTTCATTACCACTTAGTAAATTCTCCAGATTTTTGCTGATGTGTGCATCAAGCCTTACCTTAACTTCCTTTGAAATCGCCGCTACGCCGGGCAACACCACAACATTTCTAAGCCTTCTGAAAGGGTTTGTAAAAGGATTAGGACAAAGCTCAAACATATCAAGCACAGCACCCGAAATCTGCTTTCTTTTAAGGGCGTTATAAAAATCCTTTTCATTAAAAACAGCTTTTCTGCCTACATTTATTACTACGGCACTACTTTTCATTTTACTGAAAAAGCTACTGTCAATCACACCTGCGGTTTCCTCGTTATGAGGCAGTGTAGATATTATGTAATCATATTTATCTAAAACAGATTTAAGCTCGTTAAGGTTTCGAAAGATTTTTCTATACTGAGGCTTGTCCTCGCAGTAAGGGTCGTAGCCGTCAACAGCCCCATCAAAGCCCGAAAGCCTTTTAGCAACCTCGGTGCCTATATTACCTGCTCCCATTATAAGCACATTTTTTTCGCTGAGCTCTGTTATAAGCGAATAACCGCGGGTGAATTTAATATGGCGGTTATTCGGATTTTTTCGCAGTTTTTTAGCCATCAATAGCATTCCGAACACAACGGTTTCTGCAATAGGAGCACCATAAACGTTGCCCGCATTGGCAACTGCAACGCCTTTTTCTTTGTAAGCCTCAAGAGGTACGCCGTCAAAGCCTGCACTTGTAAGCTGAAAAAGCTTAAGGTTAGGAAGCTTAAGCTTCTGTGTCTCAATGGCCAAGGCACGCGTGCCTGCTACCGCCACAACGTCGCAGTTACCGTCAAAGCTTTTAAGCTCTGATGGCTTAATCCTTCTCAGCTCTGCATCTGTATTTTTAAAGGATAAATCTCTGTCGGTTAATATCAGCTTCATATTATCCCCCCAAAAAAGCTATAACAATATTTTATCATAGCAGTTCTGACTATGCAAGACAAAACACATCATTCATTAAGCTTAAGCTTTATATCACAGCCGACAATTTCTATTTCCTTTATAACTCCCTTTTGGTCAGTGTATATTTTGTAGCAACCGCTGTCGCTCTTTGCCGTAGCTACAAAAAGTGAGTCTTCATAAGGCTCAAGCACAGGCTTTTGAGACATCGCGTTATCAAGGGTATTTTTGATGCTTTGGGCGAAAGAAGAAGGCGGCAGATAATCGCTTTCGGTTACAGCGTTAAGTCCTCGGTAGCTGACCGTAAAATTATCTTTGAAGCTAAAGCTGAGTCCGTAAAGCTCATCCGGAGTAGAAATGTCAAGGTACATTTCGCCTCCATCAGCATAAATAAGAAGGCCCTCAAGCTTCATGTCACCCATTGTAGCGGCAAAGGGACTGTCAATATGCATTTGAATGTTTTCGGGAGCTTTCAACGAGCAACCGGAAAACATGAAAACAAAAAGGAATATCAACATACACATTGTCGGTTTTTTCATAAAACCACCTCAAAAACAGTACATTAACATTCCTTGAATACACTTGGCAAATATTCTATTATATCTGATGCTATAACACATCTGTGGGTTAATTCCTTTTCGGCAAAGTCGCCGCTTAAGCCATGAATGAAAGCTCCCATAACAGCGGCTCTAAAAGGCTGTGCACCCTGACTGAGCAAGGCCGTAATAATACCCGACAGCACATCTCCCGAGCCTGCAGTCGCCAAAGCACAGGAGCCTGTGGGGTTTATCATAACCTCGCCTGTTTCACTTGCTATAATGGTATTTTTACCCTTTAGCAAAAGTATTACCCCATACTCCTTAGCAATTACTTTTTATGTACTGAGAGGTAAAGCCTGTAAGCCGAGCCATTTCGCCCTCATGAGGAGTAAGCACCACAGGGCAGGATTTTTTCTTTAATACATCTATATGCGAAGAAAGCACATTTATACCGTCGGCATCTATTAAAAGAGGCTTGGTGTTCTCACGCAAAAGCTGAAGCAGTATATCTTCCGTAGTTTTGCTCTGACCCATGCCGCATCCTATTAAAACCGCCGAGCTCCTGCTAAGATTTGCTTTATCCAGTGTGTTTTCGGCCTCATTGTAAACAGAAAAAACCGCTTCGGGCAAAGAGGACGCACAAATCGGATAAATACTTTCGGGCACAACCAGGCGGACAATTCCCGAGCCGCTTCTAAGTGCAGCTTTTGCACAAAGCACAGCAGCACCTGCCATACCGTAAGAGCCTGCAAAAATGGTAGCACAGCCTTTGGTGTACTTGTTGGCATCCGCTGAAATACGGGGCAAATTAGCCTTTACAAAGCTTATATCCGTAATCATTTTCTGCCGTAGAAAAGCTTAAGTGCGATTTCACGCTTAAGGTAAGGACGCATTCCCTCAAGGATTTTTTCGTTAGGAACAAAAAGCAAAAGACAAAGTCCTTTTTCGGCAAGTCTGAACTCTGCAAAGTAAACCTCGTTAACATCATGACCGCCTGTAAAGTCAAACTTCTTGGCATATCTTTGGTTTGGAATATCCTCGTCAGTAACCTTTGCAAGCTTTTCGATATTTTTGATTTCCACCTTAAGCTTTCTCTTACGGCTTGCTTTTGCGGTAACCTTTGCCACAATAAAGTCACTGCCGTAAACAGAATAGTCGTAATCTACTTTAAGAATTCTCGGAACAGTCGCCCACAACACAAAGGCACCGAACATTGCAAGCACAAGTGCAAATAATGGATAAAAGTAATCATAATTACCCAGTGATGCAGCTGTGTAAAAAAGCATCATTAAAAATACAATAGGCAAAAGAAAAGCCAATACAATTAAAAGACACAGTACAACGTGCTTTGTGCCCTTCTTAACCTTTACGACCTGTTCGCAGAAACCTTCCACAAAAATCACTCCGTTTCAAAAAATACAAATATAATATAACATAATAAAATATTTTTTTCAATAAACTCTTGCCAAAACTTTAATATAATGTTAAGATAACAAAGTAACACTGTGACGAAGGAAGTAGCAGCTTTAAAAATCTCTGCAAAGAGAGCACTGTCCGCGGCTGAAAGACAGTGCCCGAGATAAAGCGGTGAAGTTCCCTTCTGAGTGGCAGGGCTGAACAAAAGCAAGGCTTAAAAGTAGGCTCTGACGGTGGGCACCGATATATGCCAAAGGAGTGTTTGCTTCGGATAGAAAGCAAGAATCAGGGTGGTACCGCGGATTTTTATTCGTCCCTGCGATTATTTCGCAGTGGGCGATTTTTTATTTTTACGAAATTACAATACGGAGGTTTAAGAGATGAACGAGAAAATCATTGCTTTGCAAAAAGAAATCAATGAAAAACTTATATCTGTGACGGATTTAGCCGAGCTTGATGCAATACGCGTTGCCTATTTAGGCAAAAAGGGCAGCATCACCGCCCTTTTAAAGGGAATGAAAGACTTAAGCGTAGAAGAGAAAAAGACATTCGGTGCAGAGGTCAATACATTTAAGGAAAGAGTAACTGCACAGCTTGAAGCTAAACTTAGGCAGCTTAAAGAAAAGGAAATTGCCGCTGAAATCGGTGCAATGCCCATTATAGACGTTACAACTCCCGCAAATTCTGAGCGTGGGTCTTATCACCCCATTACACTTGTTCAGCGTCAGTGCGAGGCTATTTTTAAATCTATGGGCTTTACTGTCGAGGACTACCCCGAGGTAGTTACTGACTACGAGTGCTTCGAAGCACTTAATATTCCCAAGCACCATCCTGCCCGCGATATGCAGGACACATATTACCTTGATAATGGTCAGCTTTTAAAAACTCATACCTCTGCCGCACAGAATGCTATTCTTAAAATGTACGGCAAAAGGCTTATGGAGTCAGGAGTTCCCATTAAGGCTATCTTCCCCGGCCGTTGCTTTAGAAACGAAGCAACCGACGCCTGTCACGAAAACACCTTCTTCCAGATGGAGGGTATTATGGTTGACAAGGCAATTAATATTTCAAACCTTATTTACTTTATGAAAACTATGCTTTCGGAGGTTTTCCAGAAAGACATCAAGGTAAGACTTCGCCCCGGCTTCTTCCCCTTTGTTGAGCCCGGATTTGAGCTTGACATAAGCTGTCTTATCTGCGGCGGCGAGGGTTGCCCCTCCTGTAAGCACTCAGGTTGGTTGGAGCTTTGCCCCTGCGGTATGATTCATCCCAACGTGCTTAAGGAAGGCGGCATCGACCCCGACGAGTATATCGGCTTTGCTTTCGGCTTAGGTCTTACACGACTTGCTATGATGAAGTACGGCGTTAAGGATATCCGTAACCTTAACAGCGGCAGCCTTAAGGCATTAAGTCAGTTTACAGACGACGAATAAGGAGGGTTCAGAATATGTTTTTATCTATGAATTGGATTCAGGACTTTGTAGATTTATCTGGTCTTGATAAACTTGAACTTATACACAAGCTTTCTCTTTCTACTGCTGAGGTAGAAAACGAGATTTTCTTCAAGGGTGCTGATATCTCAGGCGTTGTAGTTGCTGAGATTAAATCTGTTGAAAACCACCCCGATTCAAAGAAGCTTCACCTTTTAAAGGTAGATGCAGGCGATGGCAAGCTTACCGATGTTGTTTGCGGTGCACCCAACGTAAGAGTCGGAATGAAAACCGCTTTTGCAAAAGTCGGTGCAAAATTAGGTGAAATCGAAATTGCACCCAGACCCTTAGCAGGCTTTGAGTCATTTGGTATGTGCTGCTCTGAGGCTGAAATCGGTATTTCCGACGACCACTCAGGCATTATGGATATACTTGAGGATGTAGCAGTAGGTACCGACATCAAAGATGTTTACGAGATTGAGGATATTATCTTCGAGATTGACAATAAGTCCTTAACAAACCGACCTGATTTGTGGAGTCACTACGGCTTCGCGAGGGAGTTTGCTGCACTTGCAGGCAGAGAGCTTAAGCCCTTAGAGGTTGAGGATCTGACAGCTTACGACAATCTTAAGAAGATTGACATGAAAATTGAGGATAAGCTTTGTCAGCGTTACAGCTGTATGCAGGTTGAAAATATCAGCAGAAGTGTAAGCCCCGTTAATATGCGAATCCGTCTTTTCTACTGCGGAATGAGGGGCATCAACTTCCTTGCTGACCTTACAAACTACCTTATGCTCGAGGTTGGTCAGCCTATGCACGCATTTGACTCCAGAAAGGTAGAAAAAATCCGTATCAAACGTTTTGATACTCCCTTTACTTTCCAGACTCTTGACGGTGTAGAGCGTAACATTGACGAAAATACACTTATGATTTGCAACAGTGATACTCCTGTTGCAATTGCAGGTATTATGGGCGGTCTGGACTCTGAAATTGTAGAGGACACCACAACCCTTACCCTTGAGTCTGCAACCTTCGATGCTGTTTCTATCCGTAAGTCTACCGTAAGACTTGCTCACAGAACCGATGCATCCATCCGATACGAAAAATGCCTTGACCCCGAGATGACAACCCTTGCAATTGCAAGATTTATTAATCTGTTAAAGAAATATGATAACGGTGCAGAGGTTGTGTCGGCTCTTACCGACGAGTATGCTTACAAGTACGACACAGTAAAGCTTGACTTTGACAAAAATTTCGTAAATCGCTACACAGGCATCGAAATTTCAAACGAGGCTATCGTTAAGACACTTACCGATTTAGGCTTTAAGGTAACCCTTGAAAACGACAACTTCTCTGTAGTTGTACCCTCATGGCGTGCTACCAAAGACGTTACCATTAAAGCTGACATCATTGAGGAAATCACCCGTATTTACGGCTATGACAACTTTGATATCAACACTACACTTTCTCCCCTTTATCCTGTAAGAGCCGAGGTTTTAAAAACCAACGAAAACAGGCTTAAAGATTTACTGGTTAAGAAGTATAATCTGCACGAGCTTCACTCTTACATCTGGGCTTACACTGACGAGCTCAAAGCTTTAGGCATTGAGGTCGAAGATAACGTTAAGCTTTTAAACGCCACCAACCCCAATATAGAGACTATCCGCACCTCGATTATTCCTACTCAGCTTTGTCAGGTTAAAGTAAACACAGGCTACGGTGCTGACTTCGGTATTTTTGAAATTGGCAAGGTTATTAAGGGGTTAAAAGAAGACGGACTCTGCAACGAAAAAAAGGTTCTTACCATTACCCTTTACAGCAAGACCAAGGATATTAAGACGCTTTATCTTGAATTAAGAGATATGATTTCTGTCGCTGCTTCTGATATTAAGCATATGGACATTTCATTCAAAGCCGCCGAAACAAACAAAGCGTACATCCATCCTGTTAACTACAACGAAATTTTAGTCGGAGGCAAAACAGTTGGTGCAATGGGTATTGTGCATCCCTCTGTTGGCAAGAAGATAGATAAGAAAGCAAACGTTGTTTTTGCTGAAATCGATATGAATGCTTTCACCGAAGCAAAGGTAGGCACCATAGTTTACGACGAGCCTTCAAAGTTCCCTGCAATGACCTACGACATCAGTGTAGAGGTTCCTCAGGGTGTGCTTTTTGAGAGCCTTAAAAACTGTTGGCAGGAAGATGGTACTGCTCTGCTCAAGTCTACAAAAATTGTTGATACCTACGACACCGACACTGTTCACAGTATAACAATAAGATTTGAGTTTTCATCAAATGAACGCACTCTTTCCAGCACTGAAATTCAGGAGATTATGGATAAGGTTATTGCAAACCTTAATGCAATCGGCGTAAACCTCCGCTAACCGTTTGCCACGGTGGGCATTTCCGCCTACGGATAAATTTATTTAACCCCGTCGTTTCATTAACGGCGGGGTTTTTGTTTGCTTTTATCAATCGTAGCGAAGCGACCCTTAACTTTTTCCGCAGGAAAATATATCACATTGAAGGCAATATATCACTAAATATCCAAGTGCATATTTTGCACTTAGATATTTATTCACAAGGGGTATTGAAAAATTCTGAAAAGTATTGTATAATATTTCTATATTGTAGATTTCTACAGAGATTTATCCTAAATTTAGCTTCGGAGGTGTTTCGGATGTTGGATAAAACCATGGTATTTTCTTTAGGCGGTGACAGGGATGTTGAAATGAAACGTGCCCTGATGATAGTTTATGACGCATTGCGTAAAAAAGGCTACAATCCTATTAATCAGATTGTGGGCTACATTCTTTCTGAAGACCCTACCTACATCACCACCTACAACAATGCCCGAAATATCATTTCTAAAATTGACAGAGACGACCTTTTAGAGGCGTTGGTTAAATCTTATCTAAAAAACTGACGGAGGTATTATTTTGGCAGATAAAGAATTTTTCACATATAAGGGCAGACCACTGGTAAGATGCGGTGATGAGCTTTACTACGGAAGCATGGCAGAGCGTTTTGTTATACGCATGCAGATTAAATCAAAGAAAACCGTAGGCGATTTGGAAATTGCCGACAAAGTCGCTATTCAGCTTATGTGTACCGACCCTGACCTTTCTCCCAGAAAGCAGCTTATAAAATCTTCCGAGAAAACGGGTCTTTTCCTTGCAATTGACATTGCAGACATCTGGTTAGAGCGTGCTCTTTCCAACAAGCTTTAATTTAAAACAAAAAGCCAAGGACAGCTTACTTGCTAATCCTTGGCTTTTACTTTTAATTTTTTTGAGTTTTAAGGGCTTCAATTACATTTTCGTTTTCGTCAAAAATATCACTTAAATCCGTAGCTGTAATGTCAATCTTTTCGTAGGTTCCGCTTAAATCCTTGTTATCAGTACTAAAGGCTTCTGCAAACTTGTACAATGCCTTGCCATCTGAGTCCGCTTGTCGGTATGTATTAAAGGAACGGCTCTGCGATAAATCATCACCTAAAACAAGATAACTTAAACCGCTGCTGTCGGTATAAATCCAAATTGTGCTGTCCTTGGCATCAGCCGAAGCCTTTGAGGTGATTTTCTCATTGTAAAGCTCGGCATAGCCCATATCAAAGCCGCAGACCATAACGCTGTCTACCTTGCCGCCTTTTTCAGAGGAGTAGGCAATAAGCATTTCAAGACCGCCGTCACCTGTAAAGTCGTAAAGCCTTACCACAGCCGTACCGCAAAGGGTGCCGTCGTTTTCTTTGGCTTCGCCGTACTTTTCGACAAAGCTGTTATACGTATTATAAAAAACTCTTGCTCGGTCAGCGTTACCTATATTGTAACTTCTGCCACCGTTATTACAGGCAACCAACGGCACAGTAATCAAAAGCAAAAGTAAAGCCGAAATAAGCTTCTTCATATCAAAACCTCCATATTTTAAGCTAAATCTATTTTACAATAAAGCTTAATAATTTGCAATAAAGATTTTTATGTTTACAAAAAGCCTTACAATAATGTATAATTTTTAAAAACAGCTCTGGAGGGATTGCTTTGCACGGTGCGAGAGCCTATTTTAAAAAAACCGACTTAATGGCGGTAGTGCTTGTACTTTTAGTATCCGCCCTTTCGGCTACATTTCTGATTTTAAACCATACGGATAATTCTAAGCCCGAAGCAGCCGAAATCAGAGTAAATACAAAGCTTATTAATACCATAAACCTTTCTCAGGTCTCAGAACCTTATACCATTACTGTAGAGGGCAACCTTTCGGTTACTCTTGAGATAAGCAAAGACGGAGTAAGATTCACAGAGTCGCCATGTACCGACAAGCTTTGCGTTCATTCCGGACTTATAGAATCAAACGAATCAGCGGCTTGCCTGCCTGCAGGAGTTTCTGTTACCGTTAAGGGAGAAAAAACTCCCGAGGTAGATGTGGTTGTGGGGTAAGCTATGAGTAAGATAACAATTAACAAAAAGCTTTTTACCATCGCACGCACCGCACTATTGTCGGCGGTAGCGGTGGTGCTTTCTATACTTGAAAGCTTTATTCCCGATTTGCCCTTTGTTCTTCCGGGTATGAAGCTGGGTCTTGGCAATATCGCTGTACTTTTAGCAGTGGAAACCTGCCCTTTGCCTGCTGTGCTTTATATTGCTGTTGTGAGAGCACTTTTCACCCTTGTAACAAGAGGTGCTACGGCATTTTTTATGAGCTTTGCAGGGGCGGTGGTAAGCTCACTTGTAATGTACGCATTAGCACATTTTAAGAAGCCTTCATTCGGATGTCTTGGTATAGGAGTTGCGGGTGCTTTGTCGCACAACTTAGCTCAGCTTTGTGTGGCACTGTTTATTGTAGGCGAAGCTGTATGGGGATACCTGCCAATAGTCTCGTTTTTTTCTCTTATTTCGGGGGCACTTACGGCACTTGTTCATTATTTTGCATTGCCATCGGTAACAAAAGTATCGTTTTTTCACTAAATTGTTGCAAATTCCCCCTTAATATGATATGCTATTTTTTATATAAGGAGAAGCGTTATGGATAATAAAAAGTCTAAAAACAAAAAAAGCAGCAAGCTTCTTAAAATTGTAGTTTTAGTTGTAGTGCTTGCTTTAGTTGGAGTAGGCTCCATTATTTTGTCAGACGTTTTCTTTTCTGACGATACCCAATCTCCCGAAACAGAAACCGTTACAATAAGGGTTTCGGGCAAGGATATTTATTTAAACGGCAGTGATAAAACCAGCCTTGATGCTCTCGACATCTATTTAACAGAGCGTTTCGATAAGAACGATTACTGCACTGTTGCACTTATTAACGACACGCAAACTCCTGCCGATACCGATACCTACAATTTGGTGGTAGAGCTTTTAGGTAAGTTTGGAATTAAGCAGGACAGGCTTACGCTTCCTGCAACAGACGACGAGTTATAAAACTTAAACGACCGATAAGAATAAGATTTTAAGAGGATTTGGTGCTGATATGAGACTACTTGAAGAACGAATTATTAACGAGGGCAAGGTGCTCCCGGGCAATGTGCTTAAGGTTGACGGATTTTTAAATCACAGAATTGACGTTGAGCTTTTAAACGCAATGGGCGAAGAATTTGCCCGACTATATAAAGACTGCGGAGTTAATAAAATCCTTACTATCGAGGCTTCGGGTATCGGCATAGCCTGTATTGCGGCACAGCATTTCGGCTGTCCTGTGGTTTTTGCAAAGAAGTCTAAAACCACCAACATCAGCTCCGACTTCTACTGTGTTGACGTACAGAGCTACACCCACAACACCACAAACAAAGTTATTGTTTCAAAGGAATATCTTGACGAAAACGACAGGGTTTTGGTTATTGACGACTTTTTGGCAAACGGCTGTGCACTCAGAGGACTTTGCAAGCTTATTAAGGATGCAGGTGCTACCTTAGTAGGATGCGGTATTGCTATTGAGAAGGGCTTTCAGCCTGGCGGCAAAGAAGTACGAGCACTGGGCATACGCGTCGAGTCGTTGGCAATTGTAGAGTCTATGAATGATGAGGACGGCACAATTGTTTTTGGTTAATTTTACTATTGACAGTATATACATATTAGTTTATAATACCCTATGGTCAGAGGTTTGCTGACAATTTTCAACTTAATATTTACCGCTTATCAAGAGTGACCGAGGGAACAGGCCCTGTGACGTCCGGCAACCTGCGTTAAGTAAGGTGCTAATTCCTGCGGAGAACCGAAAGATGAGTTTTAATGCCGCTGTCGGTTTTCGACGGCGGTTTTATTTTTGCAAATTTTATTTTATCGAAAGGAAGATATATATGGCAAGATTTTTATTTACATCTGAGTCTGTAAATGAAGGTCATCCCGACAAAGTTTGCGACCAGATTTCCGATGCAGTTTTAGACGCTATTTTAGCTCAGGACAAAAACGCCCACGTTGCATGCGAGGTAACAGCCACAACAGGCATGGTAAACATCATGGGCGAAATCACAGCAAATGCTGAGGCTGATTTTGAAAAAATCGCCAGAGAAGTAATTAATGATATCGGCTACAACAAGGCTGAATACGGCTTTGATGCTGATACCTGCAAGGTTAACGTTTACATTGATGCTCAATCTACCGATATCGCAATGGGCGTTAACGAGTCTTTAGAGCTTAAAGACGGCAAAGAGGATGCCGACAATCTTATCGGTGCAGGTGATCAGGGTATGATGTTCGGCTTCGCTTGTAACGAAACCAAAGAGCTTATGCCCATGCCAATTTCTTTGGCTCAGAAGCTTGCCCTGCAGCTTACCGAGGTAAGAAAAAACGGCACACTCCCCTACCTTCGTCCCGACGGCAAAACTCAGGTTACCGTAGAATATGATGACGATAAGGTAGTAAGAATTGACGCTGTAGTTGTTTCAACTCAGCACGACGAAGACGTAACCCTTGACACAATCCGCAAGGATATTATCGAACATGTAATTAAGCCTGTCATCCCCGCTGAGCTTATGGACAAAGATACAGATATCTACGTTAATCCCACAGGCAGATTTGTAATCGGCGGCCCCGTTGGCGATTCAGGCCTTACAGGCAGAAAGATTATTGTTGACACCTACGGTGGCTACAGCCGTCACGGCGGCGGTGCTTTTTCGGGCAAAGACCCCACAAAGGTTGACCGCAGCGGTGCTTACTACGCAAGATACATTGCAAAGAATATCGTCAAGGCTTCTCTTGCAACCAAGTGCGAGGTTCAGCTTGCTTATGCTATCGGCGTTGCAGAGCCTGTTTCTGTTTTGGTTGAAACCTTCGGTACAGCTAAATGCAGCGAGGAGGTACTTTCCAAGGCGGTAAGAAAAGTATTTGACTGCCGCCCCTCTGTTATTATCAGAGATTTAAAGCTCACCGAAACCAAGTATCGCCCCCTTGCCGCTTACGGTCATATGGGCAGAGAAGACTTGGGCGTTAAATGGGAAGACACAGACAGAGTTGATGCCGTTAAAGCCGCTGTGGCTGAGCTTTCTTAAGTTATGAAAAGAAAAGACTATATTAGCTGGGACGAGTACTTTATGGGCATTGCACTTCTTGCCGCACAAAGAAGCAAAGACCCCAACACTCAGGTAGGTGCTTGTATTGTTTCAAAGGACAACATCATAATTTCCACAGGCTACAACGGCATGCCAAAGGGTTGCTCTGACGACGAATACCCTTGGAACCGCGACGGTGCCGATACAAAATACCCTTACGTAGTTCACGCCGAGCTTAACGCAATTTTAAATGCAAACGGCAGGGATTTATCAGGCAGTAAGCTTTACGTAAC
This sequence comes from Ruminococcus sp., assembly GCA_030525665.1. Taxonomy (GTDB): domain Bacteria; phylum Bacillota; class Clostridia; order Oscillospirales; family Acutalibacteraceae; genus Ruminococcoides. Next base: position 22,007 of record JAUNEH010000013.1, on the reverse strand, counting down.
GCTCTTTCCCTGCAATGAATGTGCCAAGGCAATTATCCAAAGCGGCGTTAAAGAATTCTTCTACCTTTCAGACAAATACGCTGACTCTCCCTCTACTCTTGCTTCTAAAAGGATGATAGAGTCTGCAGGCGTTAAGTTTACAAAGCTTATACCCAGCATTGACACTTTAACCCTTGATTTTAAAATTAAAGAATAAACGAAAGCCACCGAACTTGCACTTTTACAAATTCGGTGGTTTTTTATGTTAGTGGGTATTTATGCCGAAAGAAATGGATATTGCTTCGTTTACCTTGCTCATGGAAACGTCGTCTACGCTTCCCATTTTTTCTTTTAGCCTGCGTTTGTCAATTGTTCTTACCTGCTCTAAAAGCACAACACTGTCTTTTGAAAGTCCCGTAGACTCGGCACCGATTGCAATATGAGTAGGTATATTTGCCTTTTGTTGCTGACTTGTAATTGCCGCCGCAATTACGGTGGGGCTGTATTTATTGCCCACATCGTTTTGCACAATCAGCACAGGTCTTACTCCGCCTTGCTCAGAGCCTACCACAGGGCTTAAGTCTGCATAAAATATATCTCCGCGTCTAACGTTCATTTATTCACACTCCATATAAAGTGAGTTGTCTACCCAATAAGATTTTGTGAGAAGATTTTGCTCACTCTGCTTCTTACTAATATTTTTGCCATGTACAAAATTTTTATACTGCTTTAGTAATATTTTATTTTACGAAGTGTTTTATGTTACCTAAAAATAACGAAGCAGGAGAGAACAATTTATTCTCTCCTGCTTTTCCTATTTTTCATATCCGTTAGCCACCGCAAGGCGTTTCGCCCGTTTGCCACGGTGGGCGTTTCGCCTTTGGATAGGCTACATGTTGAGGTAACGTCTAATTAACGGCGGGTCGGTTTTCTTCCCAACCAATAAATTACTCGGCTGTAAATACCATTTTGTTTCCTTCAAAGTCGCAAAGGATTTTATTCTTGCCTTCAAAATCGCCGCTTAAAAGCTTTTCGCTGAGCTCATCTTCCACCAAGGCACGCACTGCACGGCGTATGGGGCGTGCTCCGTAAATTTCGTCAAAGCCCTCGTCAGCAATACGCTCTAAAGCTTTGTCGGTAAATCCCAGCTCATATCCAAGCCTCTTGAGCCTTTCGCCTAAATTCTTAAGCATAAGCGTTGCTATTTCCTTGACCTCGTCTTTGCTGAGCTTTGAGAAAACTATTACGTCATCCACACGATTTAAAAATTCGGGGCGGAATACCTTTTTAAGCTCTGCCATTACGGTTTCCTTGACGTTATCATTTTTTTGCTCGGCTTGAGTATCAAAGCCCAAGGACTTAGTAGTATTTGTAATAAGCCTTGCTCCTACGTTAGAGGTCATAATTATGACTGTATTTTTAAAGCTTACTGTCCTGCCCTGAGAATCCGTAAGACGTCCATCCTCTAAAATCTGCAAAAGCATATTGAAAACATCAGGATGTGCCTTCTCAATCTCGTCAAAAAGAATTACAGAGTATGGTTTACGCCTTACCTTTTCTGTAAGCTGACCGCCTTCGTCGTAACCAACGTAACCGGGAGGCGAACCGATAAGCTTAGATACTGTGTGTTTTTCCATATATTCGCTCATATCAAGGCGAAGCATTGCGTTTTCATCACCAAACATAGCCGCAGCTAAAGCTTTTGTAAGCTCTGTTTTGCCTACGCCTGTGGGACCTAAAAAGATAAACGAGCCTATGGGGCGGTTTTCCTCTTTTAGTCCTGCTCTGCCTCGGCGAATTGCCTTAGCAACCGCAGTAACCGCCGCATTTTGACCTATTACCCTGTTATGAAGCTCGCTTTCGAGGTTTAAAAGCCTCTGGCTTTCTTCTTTGGTAAGCTCCTCGGCAGGCACACCCGACCAATCGGAAACAGTTTTTGCAATATCCTCTTTTGTAACAGTTGCAACGTTTGACTCGTTGTCAGCTTTCCACTTCTCTCTCTTTTCTTCAAGCGAAGCCGCAAGCTTCTTCTGCTTATCTCTTACCTTGGCGGCACGCTCGAAATCCTGAGAAGACACAGCCTCTGCTTTCTCAATTTCAAGGCTTGCGATTTCTTCTTCCTGTGTTTTTAGCTCGGGCGGGATTGTCTGCTCCTTAAGCCTTAGGCGAGACGCCGACTCGTCAATAAGATCTATAGCCTTGTCGGGCAAATACCTGTCTGCGATATAGCGAACAGAAAGCTCTACCGCCGCCTCGATTGCCTCGTCGGAAATTTTCACCTTGTGGTGTGCTTCATATCTGTCGCGAAGTCCCTTAAGGATTTCTACCGCCTCTGCCTTTGTAGGCTCGCCAACCTTAACCGGCTGGAACCTTCGCTCTAAGGCAGAGTCCTTTTCGATATATTTTCTATATTCCGAAAGGGTAGTAGCACCTATCACCTGAAAGTCGCCTTTAGCCAAGGTCGGCTTTAAAATATTTGCGGCATCAGCTGATCCTTCGGCAGAGCCGGCGCCCACAATTGTATGAAGCTCGTCAATAAAAAGAATTGTGTTGCCGTCTTTTTTCAGCTCGTCAATGACACCCTTTATGCGTTCCTCGAAATCGCCGCGGTATTTGGTGCCGGCAATCATACCTGTAAGGTTTAAGCTGAAAACACGCTTTTCTTTAAGCAGTTCTGGCACTTCGCCCTGTGCGATTTTAAGGGCAAGACCTTCGGCAACGGCGGTTTTACCTACACCCGGCTCGCCGATAAGCACAGGGTTGTTTTTTGTTCGGCGTGAAAGAATTTCAACCACTCGGCGGATTTCGTTTTCTCTGCCGATAACGGGGTCGATTTCGCCGGATTTTGCCGCCTCTGTCAAATCTCTGCCGAATTTTTCGAGAGCTTTACTTTTACTTCCCTTGCCTTCGCTCTGCTTATGGGGCATATCCGCCGAAAAATCTTTTTCTGAATCTTCGTTAAGACTTGCTTTAAGTGCGGTGAGGACAGAGTTTACTGAAACTCCCAGCTCCTCAATAAATTTCACGGCGTAAGAGTCTCGCTCGGAGAGCAGAGCCACCAAAAGGTGCTCGGTGCCTACAAAGCTGTGACCTACCTGAGCCGAGGTGATTACGGCTGTCTGCATAACCCGCTTTGTTCTGGGGGTAAAATCCTCGGGAGTAAGTGAGGTAGGCGAGCCTTTGCCGATTGTAATTTCGATTTTTTCTCTCAGGCTGTCTGCCGACAGCCCGCACTCTGTAAGTGTAGCGGCGGCAACCCCTGTCTGCTCCTCTAAAAGTCCTAAAAGCAGATGCTCGGTACCAATATAGGTATGCCCCATTTTAGCAGCACTGTCAATTGCCATATTCATGGCTTCGTTTGCTTTTTGTGTAAAACCCTTAAAATTATACATATACCTTCAATCCTTCCAATTTTCTATTTTACTTAGGTCTTAGCTCCTCTCTGATTATCTCGGCACGCACCCTGTCCCTTTCCTCGGGAGTAAGGCGTTTGCCTTTTATACGCATAAGGCTTGCAGGCTGAATTCTAAGCATCAGGTTATCTACCGTTTCAAGACTTACGCTATCAATAAGTCCCTCGCACACACCCATTCTTAAGTTTGAAAGAAGCTTAACGGCTTCTTTGTGACTTATGAGTCTTGCGGTAATAAGTATACCGTAGCTTCTACCGATTTTGTCCTGGTATTCAAAGCTCTGCATCATACTTTCGCGAGTTTTAAGTTCGGAATTTACAAGCTGTTCGGTTATGCTCTTAAGATTTTCTACCGCCGCTTTCTCGGAAATTCCAAGGGTAACCTGATTGCTAATCTGATACATCGCACCATGAGCTTCGGTGTCCTCACCGTAGGCACCTCTTATTACCAAACCAAGCTTTGCAAGGTTTGCGGCAATACGGGATACTGTGCGGCTTTCTTTTAACGCAGGCAGATGCATCATTACGCTTGCCCTCATACCTGTGCCTAAGTTTGTGGGGCACTGGGTAAGGTAACCAAGGCGTTTGTCAAAAGCAAAGTTAAGCTTTTTGTCAAGCTCGGTGTCAAGTAAATCTGCAATCTCAAGAGCTTTTTCGATTTCAAACGTTGGCAGGATAACCTGAATTCTAAGGTGGTCTTCCTCGCCTACCATAATGCTGATTTCTTCATTTTCGGTGGTAATAAGCATTTTTCCCTTGCCGCCATCAGCAAAATCGGGGCTTATGAGGTGACGCTCTACCATAGAAACTCGGTCAAACTCGCTCATATCCTCCATTTTTACTGCCATAAATTTGTAGCCGCAAAAATCCTTGCCGCACATAACCGACTTGATTTTATCGCAGACTTCCTCACGCTCTATGTCACTCATTCGATTTGGAAACGGATAGTCCTTTAGATTTCGTGCAAGACGAACTCGGGATGAAATAATTACTGCGTCACTCATTACTGTGCCTCCTTTTCCTTGATTTTGTCACGAAGCGTTGCGGCAAGCTCGAAGTTCTGTTCTTCGATTGCCTTTTTAAGCTCGACCTTTAAAGCTTTTATTTCGTCTTCAATTGACTTTTCAGGCTTTTGGTCTGTATTATCGGCACCTAACGATACCTTTCCACAGTGAGTGGTGTTGCCGTGAATACGTTTAATCGAAGGCAGAAGCTCCGAATAAAAAGCCTCGTAGCAATGAGCACAGCCAACCTTGCCTGTGTTGGTTATGTCACCGTAGGTACTGCCGCATTCAGGGCAACGAGATGCTCCTGAGCGTGCAGGCAATGCACCCGTAAAAAAGCTTTGAAGCAAACCACCGAACATATCCGGCATTTCAAAATCAAATACATTATCGTATCCCATGGCGTGGGCACACTCGCTGCAAAGCATAAGCTCGGTATACTCGCCATTTACCACTTTTTTGATGTGGGTATTGGCTTCTTTTACTTTACATTTCTGACATTTCATATTTATTACCTCCCTATTAAAGTCAAAATCATATTCTTAAATATACTTGCCCTCAGAATATCTCTGCCTCGTGGCTCAACAGGCGAAAGTGCCCTGTCGGAAAGAGCCGAGGCTAAAAGCTTGGCGGTTTGCTCGGTTATTGCACCAACCCCCAAAAGATTATTAAGCATAACCTCTGCGGTCATTCTGTCAAGAGTATTACCTATAGAATTTACAACGTGCATTAAAGTAGCGGATTTGTCTGTGTTTACACGTGTTATTCGGATGTAACCTCCGCCGCCCCTGCGTGACTCTACAATATATCCCTGCTCAGGGGTAAATCGGCTTGTTAGTACGTAGTTAATCTGGCTTGGTACACAACCGAAATGATTTGCAAGCTCGTTACGTTTAATTTCGGCATCGCCCGTTTCGTTAATCATATCCATTATATATTCCGTCAGCATATCGCTTAACCGCATATATGTCACCTCTTTTATTATATGGAAAAGATTTAGTGTAATTTGTCCTTTCCTGACCTTTGATTATATTTTAGCCTGAAAGTCAGTTAAAGTCAAACTGAAACAATTGTATTTACAAAACACCCATATTGCTTTAATTTTCTTTTTTTTTCTTCGTTTTTCTTTAATTTGCTTATTTATAAACATAAAATCGGGTGCTCCGTAAAGGAACACCCGAAAATTTTTATTAACAATATTTCACTTGCTTTTGTTTCGTTTGTTAAAAATAGAAAGGGAACGAGCTCCGTTGGGAAACAAAAAAACTACTATAAGGCAAAGAGAAATAAACTTAAATGCAATAAAGGCTATCAGCACAACATCGAAAGTATTACTCGACAAAGTGAAATAAAATAAAACCGCAAGCGGATAAATCAACAGACCAATAACAACATACCAAACATAAAATTTATGGACAATCCTGCATTCTTTATTATATTTCTTTAATTGCTGAATATCACATTTTAGCATTAGCCAAGAAAACAAATTCTTTGTTTTGGGTAACTTTATATTGTTGCTATGAAAACAATCCGTTATAGATTCCCTGAACAGCACAATTATGTTTACGTCAAGTAACAGCAAAACTATAAGGCCAATACCGAATGCTCCCATATTTGTCTCCTTTTAAGCTACATATGTATCCGTGCTTATTTATACTTTTACCTTTGCTTTTGACTCTACTGTGTAAGAGCTTACATTTGTAATGGTTTCACCGTCAATCTGCAAAGCCATAGGATGAGAAAATTCTACGGTAATCTTTTTGCCCTTAATAGCGGTAAACATCTTCTTATGCTTTACATGCTCGCCCTTAAAAAGCTTAGGGAACACGATTAAAGTCTTAAGCTTACCGCTGCCGTATATAATCGCCGAGGTAAGAAGTCCCGAGGTACGGTCCTGCTCAGGGGCAATCTGCATTCCTCCGCCGTAGTATCTGCCCTTCATACCTGATGCCAGCCAAACCTTTTTAAAGTTATGTACCTTGCCGTCAACGGTTACCTTTGCATCAGGGCATTTGTAGCCATGAATAAGGAGTTTGATAGAAATACCTGCGTAGCTGATATTTTCTTTACCCTCTGCACGCATTTTGTCCGCAACCTCACAACACATACCGTCGATTCCATAGCCAATGCCGTTAACAAAGCGATAGCTTTTGCCGTTAACTGTAATTGTAGGAAGGTCTTTAAGGTAGTCGTTGAGTCTGATCATGTTATTTTCGACCTTATCCTCTACATCCTTCATAAAGTCGTTGCCTGTGCCACTCTTATAAAGATACACAGGGCAGTTAAAGTCAAGGTCTGCAGTATCGTTTGCAAAGCGGTTAAGAGTACCGTCACCGCCAAGAATCACAATCTTATCGTCTGCGGTTACGTTTGCTATTAATTCTTTGACATCAAGATTGATAAGGCTTAACTTCTTATACTCATTGGTATTAAAGTTTTTTACAGCCTCGTCTACCTTTTCCTCTGCCTTTCCGCTTAATGCCAGCGGATTTACAAGTACGTATAACATTGTCTTTCCCCCATTTAATTTTCTTAATATTATTTAGCTACTAAGTTTTGAACCCATAGCTTTTTCTTTAACATTACAAAACCTATTACTGCTTTAATAAGCTCCAGAGACTGGACTATTATATAAAGCTCTAAAACAGGAAGTCCCGTAAACCTCGACAGTACAAACGCCACAGGAATTGACACGCCCCATACGAACACACTGTCGAATAAAAAGGTTATTATTGTTTTGCCACCCGAACGAAGTGTAAAGTATGCCATATGCACAAATGCATTTAAAGGCATCAAAACCGCCGCAACCCGCAAAAGTGCGGTGGCAAGCCCTTTAATACTGTCGGTAGTGTTGTAAATCGACGGAAATACAGGTGCTATTAAAGCAAGAATACCGCCTATAATAAAGCAAACCGCAACCGCTAAAGCTATAAGCTTTCTGTCTTCGTCAACGGCTCGCTTAAGCTCGCCTGCACCTAAAAGCTGACCGATAATTATAGAAACCGCCGAACCAAGTGCAAAGAAAGCACAGAAGAAAAGGTTTGAAACCGTTGACGAAATATTCATAGCCGAAACAGCTTCAAGACCGCGTACCGAGTAGCACTGCACCAAAGTTGTGGTACCCAGCGACCACATTACCTCGTTAAAAATAAGAGGTGCACCCTTTGTAGCAATATCCTTGACCAAAGCTTTGGGAATTTTAAAGCTTTTATAGGTTCCTTTTATAAATTTGCATTTATCCTTGTGAGTATGTGCCCATATAATAACTACCGCGCACTCGGCATATCTTGCAATTACTGTTGCAATTGCCGCACCAACAACGCCTAAGGCGGGTGCACCCAGCTTGCCGAAAATAAGCACGTAGTTTAAGCTTACGTTTATAACAAAGGCCGCAATACCTGCACACATAGGCACTACGGTTTGTCCTGTTTCGCGAAGCGTACCTGCATACGCCTGAGCAAGAGCAAATGGCAGCAGCTGCAAAAGCATTATGTAGATGTACTCTTTTGCATAGCCTAACGTCTTTGAAAGGTCAAGTCCGTCGTCGCTCTGGTGCAAAAAAAGAGAAATAAGCTCTTCGTTGAAGAAAAAGAGAACACCAAGCGCAATAAGCATTACACTAAGGCAAATTATTATCTTAGCTCTGAAGGTATCTCTTACTCCCTTATGGTCGCCCTTACCAAAGTACTGGGCTGTAAAAATTCCTGCACCGGATATTCCGCCGAAAATACAGATATTAAAAACAAATAAAAGCTGGTTTACTATGGCAACACCTGACATCTGCTCGGTGCCAATCTGCCCCACCATTATGTTATCCAGAAGGCTTACAAAGTTTGTTATTATGTTTTGCACAAGGACAGGCAAGGCAATTATAGCCACTTTTTTGTAAAAGTGCCTGTCCCCGATTAGTTTTCGTTTCAGTTCCATTTCCTACCTCTGATAGTGACCTATCTTCGGTATTCGACGATAAGCCTTTCTATCTCTTCAGTTAATTTTCGCATTTCTTTATTTGGTATTCCCGCAGAGCCTTCGGCAAGAGCAAGAAGCTTTTTTGCAGAGGTTACAAGAGTTTTCTGCAAAGGACTCTCGTACTGTCTTTCCTTTGTATTTCTCTGCTTAACAGGAATACCATCGGTGATTTCTGTAAACTCACCCTTTATTAAATCATAGCTTGTACCGCTGAAAGGAGCAAAAGCCTTGACACCTATCTCTTGCTCAACGGCATCCTTAAACTCTCTTACGGACTCGTCGTCACCATGATTTACAAAGACAAGTGACGGCTTTTTCTCAAAGCCCTTAAGCCAATTTAAAAGACCTTCCTTATCGGCATGACCGCTTACACCGATTAGCTCTGTCACCTCACAGTTAACGGCGATTTCGTCGCCGAAAAGCCTCACGCTGTCGGCACCGTCGTGAATTCTTCTGCCCAAAGTACCCTCTGCCTGATAACCTACAAAAAGCAGGGTACATTCTTTTCTGTAAAGGTTATACTTAAGGTGATGGCACACTCTGCCGGCCTCGCACATACCGCTGGCAGAAATAATAACCTTAGGGGTTGTGTTCATATTAAGCTGACGGCTTTCGTCAGAGGTTACACAAGTGTGAAGACCATCAAACCACAGAGGATTGTTACCCTCTTTCATAACCGCCTTAAATTCTTCATCAAGACAGCTTGTGTCACACTGCAGATAAATACCCGTTGCCTCATTTGCCAAGGGGCTGTCTACATATACAGGAAAATTGCAGTGGTTCTTAACCAAGCCCTTTTCCTTGATTTCGCGGATAAAATAAAGCATTTCCTGAGTTCTTCCAACGGCAAAGGATGGGATAATTACGTTACCGCCTCTGTCCAGAGTTCTCTGAATAACCGATGCAAGCACGTCTATGCTGTTTTGCCTTTTGGCATTATGCAAACGATTGCCGTAGGTGGACTCGCAAACAACAAAGTCGGCTTCTTTTACATAAGAAGGGTTATTGATAATAGGTTGGTTTGTGTTGCCTACATCTCCCGAAAATACAATTTTCTTGGTAATACCACCTTCGGTAAGCCATATTTCAATGGCGGCACTGCCCAAAAGATGGCCGATATCAGTAAAACGCAGAGTAATACTTTCGTCAATTGTAATAGTCTCAAGATATGCACAAGGGCGGAAAAGCCCAAGGACTCCTTCTGCATCGTCGATAGTATACAAAGGCTCAACCTCTGCCTTACCTGCACGCTTTGCTTTTCTGCTTCTGAACTTTGCTTCACTTTCCTGAATAAATGCACAGTCGCGAAGCATAATCTGACAAAGGTTAGATGTCTCTAAAGTTGAGATTACTGTACCGCGAAAACCCTGCTTGTAAAGCAAGGGCAGATTTCCCGAATGGTCAACGTGTGCATGAGTTAGAAAAACGTAGTCGATTTCATTTGCGTTTACGGGGGGCAGAGTATTCTCGAAAACATCTCTGCCCTGCTCCATTCCGCAGTCAACTAAAATATTTTTGCCCGAAACACTTAAATAGGTACAGCTGCCTGTTACCTCATGGGTTGCTCCTAAAAACTTTACTTCCATTTTTAGCCGTCCTTTAACTGTTTAACGCTTAAATGTACTCCATCGGTTTCTTCAATGTACTTAAACACTTCGTCAAAATTATAAGTAAATTTGTAAAGAGATTTACAGTTGTCGTTGATAAAGCCTTTATTGATAGAAACATTCATTACGGACTCAAGCTCGTTGTAATAGCCTGCAATGTTATAAATAGCAATCGGCTTGTCATGGCGTCTAAGCTGTTTTAAGGTAAGAACCTCGAAAAACTCCTCAAACGTACCGATACCGCCGGGAACAATTAAGAATGCGTCGGACATTTCTTCCATAATCATCTTTCTGTCACGCATGGAATCGGTTTCGATAAGGTCGTCGCACTCTTCAAAAAGTGCCTCTATATTTTCATCCTCGAAAAACTTAGGGATAATTCCTATAACCTCACCGCCAGCACTTTTGGCTCCTCTTGCGGCTGCACCCATAAGGCCATTACCGCCACCGCCAAAAACAAGGGTATGGCCTCTTTTTGCAAGCTCTGCACCTAAAGCTTCGGTCTCGGAAATAAACATAGGATCAATTTTAGGAGATGCGGCTCCAAATACACAAATTTTCATACAGAATCCTCCCAGATGTGTTTTAATAATTGTACCATACCAAATTAATTTAGTACAGCATTTTTTACCATTATCACCAAATCGTCACAAAAAAAGAGGCACCAAAGCATACACTTCGTTGCCTCTTTTAATATTTTATTCTCTAAAACAAAAAATATTCCCATGGTCTTCAATTGCGGCTATGCACAGCTCTTCAAGATGCACAAGCTCCGGTTGATAATAATTTAAAAGCTCTGAAAAATCTATCGCATCGTTCTCGCATAAAAACACGTCAGAAATAAACGCAAGCCGTTTTTCGGTGTCCTCAGCTTTAGCCTCTATACCGTAAGCCGTATAGAAGCCTGTATGGGGATTATAAAGCTTTTCTTTTATCACCTTAAAAACCAAAAATAATAACTCCTAATTAACATTTATCAAACGTGAGTTTTCCTCACTACTTCAACTAAAAAAATCGTGCTCTGCGGCACAACATTTATATTATAGCTAAATATTTTGTCGTTTTCAAGAAATATTACACGATTTAAAAACCATAAAACAAAACTGTAACAAAATACCAAAAGGCGGTTTTTGTCTCATTTCAGGATTTCGTACCAATAAACGATTACACATATTCGTATCACAGAATTCATGTGTATTTATATTCTGTATTATAGTTCAACACAAAATGTCGTCAGTTATAATAAAAACTGCCAATATAATATTTACAAAAGACAAAAAACAACCTTAAATTCAGGTATTTGTCAATCCTCGGCATTGACGATTATTTTAGAACTGGTATAATTTAAAGTGAGTAAAAAGTATCCGACTAAATATAAATATTTTACTTCTTACTATTTTATTCAGTATAAAATATCATTCATATATAAGGAGAATCAAAATGCTTACAAAAAGCGAAGAGCAAATCGTTGAGCTGTTGTGGTGCTTTGATGAACCGCTTACCAGCTCTGAGATTATCAGAAATTCTGTGGACAAAACATGGAAAGACAGTTATGTTCACCTTCTGATAAACTCACTTATGGAGAAAGGTATAATCGAGGTTGCAGGATTTAAAAAAGCTACCAAAAATTATGCCAGAACCTTCAGGCCCACTATGAGCCGCGAAGAGTACATGGTTTTAGCCCTTACAAAGAGCAAAAACTACAACAAGGCACAAATGCCAAAATTTTTTAAGGCGTTCATCGCCAAAACAACAGACCTTGACCTATTAAATGAGCTTGAACAAGTCATTTTAAACCGCAAGGCACAGCTTTAATCCGCACACTTTGCCGCAGTATTAAAGGAGATTTTTATTATGAAAGTTAATGAGAATATTATTTCCGAAAAAAACAACCTAATAATAAATACTGCGGCAGAAGCCGCTTTTGACGTATGCAAAAGCTACACCGAAGGCGAGAATCCCGAACAAATCAAACAGCTTATCGAAGAAAAGCTTTCCATCGCACTTAAAGAAAAAGAGCAAGGCGACAAAAAGCTTCGTAAGCTTCAGCTTACAGAGCTTGAAATATTAATGGAGCTTGACCGAGTTTGCCGAAAGCATAACCTCAGGTACTATATCGTAGGCGGTACCCTTATCGGTGCCGCACGCACGGGTGGATTTATCCCATGGGACGACGATATAGACGTTTCTATGCCAAGAGAGGACTTTGACAAGCTTATTTCTTTAAAAGAAGAATTTTCTTCTGATTTCTTTCTCCAGACCCACAAAACCGAAAAGCAGTGCTACTTTTTCTATGCAAAGCTTCGAAAAAACGGTACTTATTTCGGCGAAGATAAATTTGAACACACAGGAATTCACAAGGGTATTTTTATGGATATTTTCCCCTTGGACTTTATCAGCGACAAAACTCCCATACAAAAGCTTTGCTTCAAGGCTTTCAGCCTTATTAATGCTTTTATCTGCTCCAAGAAAAAAACCTCGGAATTCCTTTATAAAAATATGAGTCTGCCCTTTATTGTTACCTTTAGGGTAATTCAGTGCATTCTGCCACTGCCCCTGCTTTACGGCTTAAGAAGCCTGACCGCAAAGCTTACCAAGGTACTTAGTAACAAGCGTCTTGTAGCAAGCCTTGCGGGCTTTCATGGTTATCCTAAAGAGATTGCCCCCTTTGATTTATGGGGCGACGGCACCGACGTTGAGTTTGAAGGCAAAATGGTTCGTGCTCCAAAAGAGTACAAAAAGCTCCTTTCCCATATGTTCGGCGACTATATGCAGTTGCCGCCTGTGGAGGAGCGTATTAATCACACCGTTAAAGACGAAAATATTATCTTCGAGGGTGTAAAAAAAGAAGATTACAAACCTAAATTCAAAAGAAAACGCAGTCATCGGTATTACGGCGTAGATTATGATATTATTCCTTTAGAGAAATAATATATAAATAATATTCCCCGACAAAACTTAAAATTTGTCGGGGATTTTTACTATGCTTTAGGTTCGGACAAAAACACTTCGCCTTTTTTATATACATACCTCGTATAGGAGTGCATGTTGGTAAAGTCGTATTTTTCTTTATATTTATACTTTTCCAGAAACCTTGCGGCATCGGGGTAATGCACAGTTTCGCTGATAATAACAAAAGGTTTTATAAGCTTTCTCAGCTTCTTGATGCTATACACAGGCTTACCAAGACAGGTTGTACCTGCAAGAGTTTTGTCGTCGGTAACATAGTAAGCAATATTATCTTCAAAAAACTCATTGTTAAGCTTGGGTGAGTCTAAATTAGGCAAGCCGTAGCACACAAGCTTTTTTTTGCTTAAATCTCTGCGGCGATTGCTCAGAAGCTCCGTTGAGAAAGGCGAGAAAAAGTCTCTTACGCTTTTATACGCCGATGCTTTTTCTCTTTTTAATACACCCTCCTTATAGCCATCGCACTGTGCCTTTTTCAAGGTTCGCACAATAAGATTGGCATCTTTAAGCTGAGTGTACTCAAGGTAGCGGTCGCTGCACCCTATGCTTTCGCCGAAAAATCTGAGCTTATCGTTCCATACAAAGGCAACCGACGGAATTCCTAAAGAAAATGCTATTATGTTTGCGTGCATTCTGCAGGCGATAATGGAAGAAAAACCTGCGATATACTGCACAAGCTGTTTTGCATTCTCAGCAGAGGGCAATGACAGCTCTTCTCTTTTATCTTCTCTTCCCATATAAGAAAGCAAATCTGTAAGAAACTCCTCATCCTGCCTGAGTCCGTTGGTAAAAAGCATGTACTTGATACCCTCAGCTTCCAGTGCTTTAATAATATTTGCCCAGATATCAAGCAATTCCTCTTTGGTAACAGGTACACCATGATCTTCAAAAAGCCCGCCTCGTGCCACGCCCAAGCCAACAATTTCCGAATTCTCGCTTCTCTTTATCTTATAGGTTTCGCTGACCCACATTGCAGGGTCGGCTACACGCGTTGAAGTAATGGCAGTATCCTTAAGGTAGGTTTCGTTAAGCTCTGAAGAAAAGTCACGGCAGGTTATGTAACGGCTAGAGGAGTTTTCAAGCATAGCTTTAAGGGTTTGGCAGCCTTCGTTTTCAGCATCGAAGCCCTCATATCCCATGGCGTTATACATTACAGGGATACCATAATGCTCGGCTCTCTGTGTAATTCTGCCCATTTCAAGCGGGAATTTTTCTGCCTTATACTTAATAAACCCTCCGCCCGGAAAAATCACCAAGTCAGAGTTTCGCACTCGATTAAGATTTTGTTTATCCTTTTGACGACGAATGTCAAGGGTAGAAATCTTAACATTTTTTAATCCGTCTTTTTTTGCCGATTTTTTTATTAGATATTTTACACAATCCGAAATTACAACATCGCCTAAATTCCTGCACTGCATAAGACCGGCTAAGAGCACCTTGGTGTCAGGCTCAATGCTTAAAGCTTCTTCCTTTGTAAGAGGTGCAGGAATCTCGTTTGTATTAAGTTTTATATCTGTATTCATCCTTTTTCTCTCCTACAAAATGCAGTTTATGAAACTTTGCCTAAAAATGTTCTATCCAAAATCGGACTGCCCTGCGGGTGGCTGACCCGCTATCAATCGAAGCTCAAAACGGTACTCTTAAGACCATCTCTAAGCTTCACTACAGGCTTCCAGCCTAAAGCTTCAAGCTTCTCGGTGTTAAGACCCTTACGCTTGTAGTTGCAATAACCTGATGTGTCTGTAGACTCCTCATAAACAACACCGATATTTCTTTCGGGGAACAATTCTGAAATAAGCTTTGCAACGTCTCTTATTGCCATAGGCTCGGTTTCGTTCGCTAAATTATATGCTTCGCCATTTTCGCCCTTAAGCATTACAAGGAAAATTGCGGCAACTGCGTCAGAAACATAACAGAAGGCTCTTTCGGCCAAGCCGTCGCTTTTCATGACGATATCCTGAGAATTAACGGCATTTGTGATAAAGTCAGCCATAACTCTGCCGTCGTTACCGATAATCATACCCGGGCCGTAGGAATGAGCAATTCTAAGCACCGTAAAGGGCACACCATACTGCACAAGGTAGCTTTTAAGAATGGTTTCTGCCATTCTCTTACTTTCAGGATAACAAGACCTTGCCTCTAAGGGGTCAAAAGTACCCATATCGGTTTCCTTAACAAAATCAACTTCTTCGACCTTGCCGTAAATCTCGCGGGTAGAAGGATAAACTATATTATCAATATTCTTCTTTCTTGCAAGCTCAAGAATATTTACTGTACCCTGAGTATTTGCTGCAATAATGCCTGTGGGGTCGTTCTTAATAAAGTAAGGGCTTGCGGCACCTGCGGCGTGGAAAATATAGTTTATGTCGCCATCGTATTCAATGGGGGTACAAACGTCCTGAGCAATAATCTCGAAATTTTCGTCATCAAGAAAGCCCTTGAACTTTGCCTCTGCTTTATTTTTGCTTCTTACCAAAGCAAGCACCTTGATGCCGTAATTTTTCTCTTTATTAAGATGCATAAGAGTAAGAGTAAAGTAATAGGCTAACATACCTGTTGCACCTGTAACAAGTACAGTTTTACCCTTTAATTTTTCAAAAGGAATGTCGCGGGAAATAAGGTCATCCATATCAGACTTAACCACAGCTTTATCGTAAATAAACATAAATTTAACCTCCTGTATATAATATATCCTAAATATATATTTCTATAATAACATAACAAACTAAATCCTGCAATGCTAAAATATAATAACAAAAATTGAAACCGAAATTTAGCTAAATTTTGCATAGAATCCACTCAGGTTATATGTTATCATATATAATAAGTAAAATTATAAAAGGAGGAATTAATGTGAAAAAACTCATTTGCATTATACTTACGTTTATTATGGCACTGGGTACACTCAGTATTACCGCAAGTGCCGCAAGACCGCCTATCGAATATCAGGATGTTTCCTATATGCAGGAAAACATGCTTTATGTGCACGATGTTAATAACGTTTGGGAAACTCAGGCGTGGCAGCATTGGCAACAGCTTGACCTTTACCGCGACTACGACGAGGACGAGCAAAGGGATATGGAGGTTAAGCGTGAGGATGGTATCTCTAAAGAATATTACTTCTTCCTGCCCTCTGGTGCTGACCATACAGAAGTAGTTATCTTTAATACATTCCCAAATTCAATAACTTTTAACGGGCAGGTCATTGAAAGCCGCCAGGCAACTACGG
Source organism: Ruminococcus sp. (assembly GCA_030525665.1). Lineage (GTDB taxonomy): Bacteria > Bacillota > Clostridia > Oscillospirales > Acutalibacteraceae > Ruminococcoides. Next base: position 5,840 of record JAUNEH010000013.1, on the reverse strand, counting down.
TTTACTATACCACCACAGACGACTTTACGGTTTTGGCAGATGGCAAAGAATATACAGTAAGATTCAGAAAATCCGATGCCGAAGCTGCGATTTACATCAACAATCCAGATGCTGACGGCAACGGCACAGATTTGCTTTCGTATCTTTCTCAGGATAAAGAAAATGATGCCAAGGCAACCGGTGCAATTATAGACAACGACGGCAACATAGACAACACTCCCATTAAAAAAATCAAGGGCAGAGGCAATACCACCTGGGCAAAGGAAAAGAAGCCCTTTAACGTTACCTACGAAGAAGCAGTTTCCATTGATGGTATGGAAAGTACGAAAAAGCTTTCTCTGCTGGCAAATTATCAGGATGCTTCTCTTGCCAGAAACAGAATCCTTATGGATATTGCAGATTTTGTGAAAATCCCTTACTCCTCTGATTCTCGCTTTGTCGACTTTTATATGAACGGCGAATATTTAGGTTCTTATCAGATTGCTCAGAAGGTAGACATTGGCAAGAATAACCTTGTAAAAGCAGTCGATGATGATACTCATTTAAACGAAGACGGCACTCTTAAGGAAGAATTCCCCTTCCTTGTTGAGATTGACGCTGGTGCAGGCGACACAGATTATCACACCTACTCTTCAAAAGCCAAGTGCAACCTTACCGTAAAGGGTCCTGAGCTTGAAGAAGGCGATGACTACTATAGCGAAGTATTAAACATAGTTAAAACCAAGTTTGATGAAATGTATACCGCAATAGTTAATGATACCAACAACCTTGAAGAGTTGGTTGACATTGACTCTATTGCAAAGCTTGTGCTTATTAATGAGCTCAGCAAAAACTGGGACGTTGGTATCTCGAGCTTCTACCTTACATATATGGCAGACGAACAAGGCAACTACAAATTCTTCGGTTCTCCTTGCTGGGACTACGACAACTCCTTAGGTAATGCCACAGGTATTAAAAGCGACCTTGACAGAATGGGCGTCAAGGATTACGAAGAGCCTACAGGCTGGTGGACCAGCTACAAGCTCAACAACGGCCGCGGCTCAGGAAAAACAGGCAAGTATACCTTACCCGGCTATGCTATGATGAACGAGACAATCTTTCAGAGAATGGCCGAAATCTGGTTTGAGGACTTTATGCCTGCTTTAGCCTTTTTAAACACCGAAAATATTAGCGACAGAGAGATTTATTCCAAAGACGTTTATTATGACTACCTTAAGGCATCTGCCGAAATGAATTATGAAATGGGTTGGCGTATTAACACAGGCGATTGGATTTGCGACCACTCTGAACTGTTAAATGGTACTTATAACAAAGAAACAGGCGAATTTACCTTCGATAGCCAGATTACAACTTACACTGATTCTGAGATGTTCACTTACGAAGGTGAGTATAATTATATGATTGACTGGCTCAACACCCGTGCCGCTTGGCTCAGTTCTGAATTCCACAAGGCAGTTTATAAGAGTATCATTTTAGGTGATGCTAACCTTGACGGTAAGGTTAATATTAAGGACGCGACCGTTATTCAGAAGGCTGTTGCTAAAATTTCTTCTCTTGAGGGCGACAATTTTATTGCCGCCGACGTTAACGCCGACGACAAGCTTTCTGTTCAAGATGCAACAAATATTCAGAAATTTGCCGCTAACTATGAGATCCCCTACAAGATAGGCGAAGCTGTTTAAGATTTATTTACATTTTGCCCCTGCTAAATTGATGCAGGGGCTTACTTTTTTGTTGACTTTTGGAGTAGAATATACTATCATTGTAATATCCATGTAATACAATTGAAATAGTCAGTACAGTAAGGAAGGTCTGATTTACTACGGAAACTGTATTTCTAATCTGTGATACCATTATCACAGGCTTTTTTTCTCTATGTTACCTATATCAGGTGTTTTTTATAATATACGAACTTTTAAAAAAGAATAAGAAAGCAGACGAAACAAAACCAAAAAAGCTTAACAAATTCGGTATTATTATTTGTGCCAGAAACGAGCAAAGCGTTATTGGCGGACTGATTGACAGCTTAAAGCGACAGGACTACCCCGAGGAGCTCATCGACATTTACGTTGTGGCTGACAACTGCTGTGATTACACTGCAAAGTATGCCGAGGCAGCAGGTGCTACTGTTTTCGAAAGAAATGACCAAAACCTTGTGGGCAAGGGTTATGCCCTTGATTTTGCCTTCAAAAAGCTTTTTAAGACCGAAGCTAAGCATGATGCTTATTTGGTTTTTGACGCGGACAACCTTGTAGACAAGGACTTTGTAAAGGAAATGAACCTTTGCCTAAACAAAGGCTACCGAGTTCTGACAAGCTATCGCAACTCTAAAAACTACGGCACTAACTGGATAACCTCAGGCTATTCTCTTTCATTTATACGCGAGGCTAAATATCTTAACAAAGCAAGACAGGATTTAAAGCTGTGTTGTGCAATTTCAGGCACAGGCTTCTGCATAAGCCGCGAGCTTATCGAGGAACAGGGCGGTTGGAAGCATCATCTGCTGACTGAGGACATAGAATTTACAGTAGATTCTGTAATTAAGGGCGAAAAGTTTGGCATAAGCGAAAAGTCTGTACTTTTTGACGAACAGCCTGTTACCTTCAAAAGCTCATGGAATCAGCGGCTACGTTGGACAAAAGGTTTTTATCAGATTTTAGGTCAGTACGGCTTAAAGCTTTTAAAGGGGATTTTCAAAGGCTCTTTTGCCTGCTACGACTTTTTAATCACCCTTTTTCCTGCGTCTGCCTACACAGTGTATAATCTTATAAAATGTATTGTTGAATGCATTTACGGCGTTATTGCTTTCAGCAAAAGCCTTAATCCCCTTATACTTGCGCAAAACTGCTTGCTTCCCTTTGTCAGTTGCTTTGGCATAATGTACCTTATTTTCTTTGCTATGGGACTTGTAACCATGATAACGGAACATAAAGTTATAAGGGCAACCAGAGCTGAAAAAATCCGTTCCATTTTCACCTATCCTTTATTTATGATTACTTATTGCCCCATTGCAATTGTTGCTATCTTCAAAAAGGTAAGCTGGACACCTATTCCCCACACCATAAAAGCTACCATTGACGACCTTGAAGAAGCAAATTCCAACTAACACAAGCAGACCGCCCGAGTTTTCGGGCGGTTAATATTTTTTTAATATGTATTATAATTTTTAAGTTTGTTAATACTCAATTCATATAAATGCTTTATAATCCTATTTATGAAAGGAGCGATTTATATTGCTTAACTTAAAAAACATCCGTAAAGAATATAAAATGGGTGACACAACAGTTGAGGCTCTGAGGGGTGTGGACGTCAGCTTCAGAGACAATGAATTCGTTGCGATTTTAGGTCATTCCGGCTGTGGTAAAACAACCCTGCTTAATATTATCGGGGGACTTGACAGATATTCTGACGGTGACCTTCAAATAAACGGTGTCAGCACAAAAAAATATAAAGACAGAGATTGGGACACCTACCGAAATCATTCCGTAGGATTTGTTTTTCAGTCCTACAACCTTATTCCTCACCAGACTGTTCTTTCTAATGTTGAGCTTGCCCTGACTCTTTCCGGCGTAAAAAAAAGCGAAAGAAAAAAGCGAGCCAAAGAAGCTCTTAAAAAGGTAGGCTTAGGTGACCAGCTTAAGAAAAAGCCTAACCAGATGTCAGGCGGACAGATGCAAAGAGTTGCCATTGCACGTTCGTTGGTCAACAATCCCGACATTCTTTTAGCCGACGAGCCAACAGGTGCACTTGACACCGATACAAGCGTTCAGATTATGGAAATTCTCAAGGAGGTCGCAAAGGACCGCCTTGTTATAATGGTTACACACAACCCCGAACTTGCCCAAGAATATGCCACAAGAATTGTAAACCTTAAGGACGGCTTGGTAGTTGGTGACTCTAATCCTGTTACCGAGGAAGAATTGCAAAATGCCGAAAAGGCGATAAAATCAGAGTCAAAGAAAAAGCAAAAGAAGCCTTCTATGTCCTTCTTCACAGCTTTGTCTCTGTCCTTCAACAATCTGCTTACAAAAAAAGCACGAACACTTCTTACCTCTTTTGCAGGCTCTATAGGTATCATTGGCATTGCCCTTATACTTTCTCTTTCAAGCGGTATACAGGCTTTTATTGACGGAATTCAGGAGGACACCCTTTCATCCTACCCCATTGTTATTGAAGAAGAAGCCCTCGATATGACAACCATGATGGCTTCTATGATGAGCATGAGCGAAAGCGGCAAAGACCGCGAGGAAGGCAAGGTTTATGCCAACACTGTTATGTACGACATGTTGGAAACCGTTAGCGGCTCGGCATCAAGCAGCAACAACCTTGAGCCTTTTAAGGCTTATCTTGACCGAAACGGTGCAACCCTTGATGAGTACGTCAACTCTATTCAGTACGGCTACGACCTCGATTTGCTGATTTATGACACCAACACCGACGAAAAAATCGAAAAGTTAAACCCTTCGGCTCTTTTCGAGGGTATGATTTCCGACAGCTACAGCGAGGCTATCTCTCCCACTGATTATATGCTTGACGTATGGCAGGAGCTAATTCCCTCAAAAGACGGCGGTTCCATAAGTCCTCTTATTACCGAGCAGTATGAAATTGTAGAGGGTGGCGGACGTTGGCCCGAAAATTACAACGAAGTAGTTTTAGTAGTAAACGAAAACAACGAAGTCGCCGACACAGCACTTTATGCTTTAGGCCTTAAGGATTCTGACGAAGTTGACGACATCCTTACTGCGCTTTCAAAAGGCGAAGCTTATGAAAGCGATGCCGCCACAAGCTGGGAGTACAGCGATATTTTAGGCAAAACCTTTAAGCTTGTGCTTCCTACCGACCTTTACTCCAAAAACGAAAACGGCGTATGGGAGGATATATCTGAAAACGAAACCCTATTAAAGGTAGCTATTGACGACTCTGAGGATATCGAAATCGTAGGTATTATCCGCCCCAGAGAAGACGCAACCTCGGCTTCTATAACAGGTACAATCTGCTACACCAAAGCTTTGACCGAGTTTTACATTGATGCTATAAATGACAGCGAAATTATTAAGGAGCAGATGACAGACACATCTGTAGACGTACTTAGCGGTGCAAGCTTTATGGAGACGGGCAAGGAATATTCTGATGCCGAAAAAGCAGAAATGCTTGAATCGTATATAAGCCATATTTCCGACAAGCAAAAAGCCGAAATGTACACCGAAATTATCACCACTGCTCCTGAGGAAATACTTACTCAATCTACCGAGCAATATATGTTGCAGTACCCTGACCGAGAAAGTCGCATTGAAGCAATGCTTTCTGCAAACACCGGTGAGGGCGGTGTTGACGAAGAAACCGCACGCTCGTATTTCGAGGATATGACCGACGAAGAAATAGAGTCGCTTATGGTAAGCAGTATGGAAAAGATGATTTCTGCCAAATATGCCGAGCAAGCTATGGCAGGCCTGCAAAGCTTTTCTACCTCTGACTTAGCGGCCATGCTTGATGCATATTATACCGACAAAACAGATGCAGAAAAATCAGCCGACTTTGATAAATTCGTACCCGAGGTTACCCTTGAAAATACACTTCATACCTTAGGCTCGGTTGATTATAACAAGCCTTCTTCTGTAAGCATCTACCCTATTTCCTTTGATGCAAAGCAAACTGTTACCGATATGATTTCGGACTATAACGACCAAACTGACGACGAGGATGACAAAATAACATATACCGACTATGTAGCTTTGATGATGTCCTCTGTAAGCGTAATTGTTGACGCCGTTACCTACGGACTTACAGCCTTTGTTTCAATATCTCTTTTCTTGATGTTTCTCTCGGCCTCGTTCTTGCGT